>CAYPOV010000216.1:0-8116 GCA_964412385.1 uncultured Geminicoccaceae bacterium | reverse complement strand
CTGGGACGGGCGGGTCGGCGGGAGTCGGCGTGGGGTCGGGATCCGGGTCGGGCAGCGGAGCGTCGGCCATCGCGGGGGTGATGGCCTGCCGTTCGCCGGCGGTCGTCGCGCCGTTTTCGCTGGGCCATCGGCGGAGGGCCGGCTGGTGGGCCGAGTCGTAACACCAGACGAGCACATCGCCGTGGTACAGCCGGACAGCTTCAACGAGCGCGTCGCCGTGGCCGAGCAAGGCCGGCTCGACGAGCACGAGGACGCGACCGGTTGCGCCGACCGATAACGCCAGCTCCACCATCACGGCGGGGGCGTCATGCACCTCGCGCGGGGCGACGCCCCGCTGCCGCAGGCCGTCGAGCAGGTCCAATGGCGCATCGAAGCCGCCGGGCACGAGCAGCAGACAATGGGCGGCGGCGGCGCTCAGCGAATTGTTCAGCGGGGCGGATGACATCTCTCTTACGAGCAATTCTACCACGCCACCGGCGCGATGCCGGTGAAATCGAACCTTTCCCGATCGCTGCCTGACCGCCAACCCGCGCGACCGTCACGACCGTTACGAACGGCGCCGCCCGCAGGATCGCGCCAGGCGGATCAATCTGCTAGGCTCGCCCGCATGCCCGACGCCCTGCCCATCCTCGAGAACATGGGGCTTCGCGTTCTTATTGAGAACGGCCCCTACACTGTGCAAACCCGTGACGGGACCGCTTTCTTTGTCCACGATTTTGCGATGGAGACGCCGACTGAGAAACTGGTCGATATTGACGCCGTACGGGCCGATTTCGAGCAGGCATTCAAAGTTATTTGGGACGGCGAACTCGAAAACGACGGGTTCAACCGTCTAGTCCTAAAAGCGGGCCTGCCCGCACGGGCGCTCGCAGTGCTCCGCGCCTATTGCAAATACATGCTGCAGATCGGCAGGCCCTTTTCGCAGCGCTACATTGAAGCCTCGCTGACGACCAATCCTAAGCTCTCAAAGCTCTTGGTCGAGTTGTTTGGCATTCGTTTCAATCCTTCTCTTGCGGTCGATCGCCAGGCAAAATCCGAAGAAAAGGAACAGGAGATTGAGGCCGCGCTCGAAAATGTTGCGAGTCTCGATGAAGATCGAATCATTCGCCTTTATCTCGGTCTGATCAAGGCAACGCTAAGAACAAACGCCTATCAGCAGGACAGCCAGGGCAAGGCAAAGTCCTATCTTTCGTTCAAATTCAATCCGCGCCTGGTCCCCAATATGCCTCTGCCGCGGCCGCAATTCGAGATTTTCGTTTATGCACCAAGCTTCGAGGGTGTTCACTTGCGGGGCGGCTAGGTGGCGCGCGGTGGTCTTCGCTGGTCCGATCGTCGAGAAGATTTCCGTACCGAAATTCTCGGCTTGATGAAGGCACAGATGGTCAAGAATGCCGTTATTGTGCCTGTCGGTGCCAAGGGCGGCTTCGTCCTCAAGAAACCGCCGCCTTCGAGTGATCGCACCGCCTTCTTCAACGAAGGTGTGCGCTGCTATCGTTTGTTTCTCTCCGGGCTTCTCGATATCACTGACAATCGCCCGCAAGATGCGATCGTGCCGCCGGACAATGTCGTCCGCTATGATGAGGATGACCCTTATCTTGTGGTCGCCGCTGACAAGGGAACGGCCACATTTTCCGATTACGCCAACGAAGTCAGCCAATCTTACGGATTTTGGCTCGATGATGCCTTCGCCTCGGGCGGCTCGGCCGGATACGACCATAAGGGCATGGGCATCACCGCGCGCGGAGCCTGGGAGTCGGTCAAGCGCCATTTCTTCGAACTTGGCGTCGACTGCCAGAAAGAGCCTTTCACTGTGGTCGGCATCGGCGACATGTCAGGCGACGTGGTTGGCAACGGCATGCTGCTTTCGGAGCAGATCAAGCTCGTTGCAGCCTTTGATCATCGCCATATCTTCGTCGATCCCACACCCGATCCGGCGACCGGGTTCGCAGAGCGGAAACGGCTCTTCGAGATGGGGCGCTCGACTTGGGAGGACTATGACAAGTCACTGATCAGTCCCGGAGGCGGCGTTTATCCTCGCACTCTCAAATCGATCCAACTCAGTCCCGAAGCCAGCCGTGCCCTGGATATCGGCACTACGTCGTTCACACCGGCCGAGTTGATCAACGCAATTCTCAAAGCGCCCGTCGATCTTTTTTGGAACGGTGGTATCGGCACTTATATCAAGTCGTCCTTTGAGAGCCATGACGACGCTCAAGATCGAAGCAACGATGCCATACGTGTCAGTGCCAATGAGCTTCGTTGCCGCGTGATCGGCGAAGGGGGAAATCTCGGATGCACCCAGTTCGGGCGGATCGAATTCGCCATGAACGGCGGCAAGGTCAATACTGATTTCATCGACAATTCTGCCGGTGTCGATTGCTCGGATCACGAGGTCAATATCAAAATCCTGCTCGGTGATGTCATGGCGGCGGGTGACATGACCCTCAAGCAGCGTGATGAGCTTCTCGTCGACATGACTGATGAAGTCGCTCTGCTCGTGCTCAAAGACAATATCATGCAAAACCTTGCGCTCGGTGTTTCGGAAGCGATGGAGCTTGAGCACACCGACGCGCAGCTCCGCTTGATGCGGAAGCTGGAAGGCCAGGAACGACTCGATCGTGAGATCGAGATGCTGCCGCCCGATGACCAAGTCACCGAGCGACAACGGTCGGGGAAAGGTCTGACGCGGCCGGAGGCATCGGTCCTGACCTGCTATGCCAAGATGACACTCTATGAAGACATTCTGGCGTCCGACCTTCCTGACCGGAATTACTTCGCCCGTGATCTCAATAAATACTTCCCCCGTGCACTGAGGCGGCGATACGAAGACGCCATCATGCGACATCGCCTAAGGCGGGAAATCATCGCGACATGGCTTGCCAATAGCTTGGTCAATCGCGGGCTTGACGTCTTTGTTTCCGAACTCGAGGACCAGACCGGCGAATCGCTGGTCAATATTGCGCTTGCCTATGTTGTCACGCGGGATGCCCTGGGTTTGCTGCCCATATTCGCGTCGATCGAGGAATGTGGGCACCAAATTGGCGCTGACATGCAAACCCGCATGTTCCTTGCCTGGCACCAGGCTCTGGTGCGGGGGACACGATGGATCCTTGCCCACGCAGCGAAGCCGATTGTTATTGAAGAGAGTGTCACGACCTATCAGGCGGCCGTCGAGAACATTCTCGAAATTCTCGATGATGTCATGAGCCCGAAACATCAGGTCGCTTTTGCCGATAAGTGCAGGTCTTATCAGGATGCCGGTGTCAGCGAGACACTTGCAAGGGCGATCGCGGGGCTTCCTTTCCGGCTTGCCGCTTGCGACATCGCCAAAGTCGCGAGCGACCACCAGAATGGCAGCGATGCCGTGATCCCCGATATTGCGTCGATCGCGCGTCTTTATTTTTCACTCGAAGCTCATCTCGAGGTCTCAACAACTCGGCACAGCATTCATGCCATTTCGGTCCAGAGTCGCTGGGACCGACTGGCGCTCACGGGTCTTGAGGACGATCTGGCCGACACGCTTCGGCGTTTGACGCTTGCGGCCCATCACGCGAGCGTCAAAGCCGACGATCCGGATACTGCCCATGCCGCCGTCAGTGAGTGGCTCGACCGGTCGACCCATGGAATAGGTCGGTACCGAACACTGATCACCGAAATCCACGATCTTGAAACCTCGGATCTCTCGGCGATCAATGTCGCGGTTGGGGCGTTGGCGGATCTTTCGCCGGTGATGTCAAAACGTTAGTCGTTCACTGATCCTTCAGATTTTTAGGCGATAATCTCTCTATCTTTCGCAATCGTGCGATTTGACCAACTCGCGCAGCACGCGGGTTGGATGAGGGGTGGATGATGCGCCGAACCGGTCTTCTTTGGCATGTCGAACAATGGACGAGACCGGACCGGTTGCACGGCGTTCAGCCAGTGCTCGCCCTTGTTGTGGGCGGTGTGATTGCCGGCGCTATCGCTGCGTTTCTTGTCGGATCGGCCACAATGATCCTCCAGATTGGTGCAACCGGCGTGATTTCGGCCGTGCCGGCGTCGTGGCTATGTACTCACTGGCGCAAGAGAGCGATGCGGGTCGTCGCTCGAGAGCGCCAAATGCGTTTGGTAGCTGAAGAACTCGCTTTGCACCGCTCTCAACGCGACGAAACAACCGGATTTCTTGACAAGAACAGCTTTATCGGTCTTGCCGACAAGACCTTGGCTGCGCACCGGCATGATCAGTGGTGGGGATATCTGATCCTTGTTCAGTTCAATGGAAGCGTTGATGTAGCGTCGAAACACGGCGTTCCGCGACTCAGCCGCGACGCCTCTAGCGTCATCGGCAGTATTCGCGATTGTGTGCGCGCCAATGATCTCGTCGGACGTCTCGGTGGTCACAGATTGGCGATCCTGATCGTCGCGGCGGACCGTTCGATTGGCAAACGTGTTGTCGATAGGATCGAGACCAGCGTCGGAGGATCATTCTTCGGCTCGTCCGGCAGTTTGTATGTCAACATTGTGCATAGTTACGCAGCGACACGAGATGCCAAAGTCGACGACTTGATCGCCACGGCTTCGAGCGAACTCCCTAATCCGGACCAAATCAGTCTGAAAGCACATCTCTACGATGCGGCGCTCGCTTGAGCGACCCAAGTCTTCCGAACATGCAATCGTCATGTTCGCCAAGCCGAGGGCAGAGTGCGGCAATGCTGCAATAATACAGAATTAACTGCATTCTCGACGCTCACACCCCGGATCGCTTGGTTTGCGACCGTGCTCTCGAGGCAATCCGCGCTTGCACTCGAATCGGGTTAGATTAATCATATTCAAGGAGGGACGGCGAAGGGTCTGAACGCCTTGAAGTTGGGCATGCTTTTCTGAAGCGATTCGTTGCGCCGTTAAGTTGCTGAAAGCGGTGCGACCACCATGAACGTCTTTCGTGGCCTGGACAATTTCGAGCTTGCAAGCGTTCAACCCGCTCGCGGAAGGCTATTGTCCACAATTGCCGAAGATGCATTGCGGGAGAATATCGGCCTTCGGCATTTTGACGAGCAAGGTTGGTTTCGCAGCCGCCGTCAGATCTTGGTTCGAGGCGTCGCGTTCAAGCACCTTGTCGAGTCGGTGCTGTTGGAGCGGGGCAGTCCTGCCTGGCGGCCCGAAACCGGCCTCTCACTCACGCTCAACAGTTTCCTGTCATGGCGGCGCTGTCCTGAAGCGTTGACCATCGGTAATCTTCGAGGATTCGATCAGCTACGATTTGGAGCACGATGCTCGACAGGCGTGCGCGGAACGCCGCCAAAGCTTGATCTTCTCGCGATGAAAGGGAATAGGCTTGCTGCCGTCGCCGCTGAAGGTCCTGCCTATCTTTCTCGGCGCAGTCCGGAACTCGCTCGGGCGTACCGTGACTATCATGTTCCCGACGGGTTAGAGGGATGGGCGAAGGTTCGCCAAATGATTGGCCGAGATGGTGCATATTTCTATCTACTTGATGCTGCGGCCCTTTTTAAGTTTGCTGTCGGCCTCGACCGCAACTTTCCAAACCGAGATTGCACATTGTTCTACATCTACTGGGCGCCGCTCCAACCGCACGAAGATCCGGCCATTAACCGCCATCAATTCGAGATCGACAGACTTTCGGCCATGGTGTCGAATGACAAAATCGCCTTTCGCGCGCTCTCATTCTCTGATTTATGGAATGCATGGCAGGCTTTGCCAGAGCCCTCCTGGTTGCCTGATCTTCTCTCGCGCTTGCGAGAACGCTATAGCATAAGGATCTAGACGGTCCCGTTGGACGTTCTAGCCTTGCTCGCAAGCTCGAAAGGGAGAGCCTTGATGGCCGATCGTGAGAGTACCTACTGGGACCGCCAGGAGGTGCGCAGCTCCGCCGATCGGGAATTTGCCACCTTCGGAGCCCTTCCGGGGCTGATCCGGCACGCCATCGACAATGCGCCCTTTTATGCCGGGCGTTTCGACGGTATCGACCTCGATGCGATCAACAATCGTGAAGCCCTTATCCGGTTACCCGTCATCCGTGAGCAGGAGCACGATCGCCTCAATCGCGAGGGGCGAAACGTTGCGGACCTTCTTGCAACGCCGGTTTCGAGACTTGCGCGTCTGCATCGTTCGAATGGTCCCGTCTATTCACCCGAGAGCAAACGAAGCGACTATTGGCGGTTTGCGCGGGCCTTGTTTGCGGCTGGATTTAGGCCGGGCCAACTGATCCACAACGGGCTTCATTACCATCTCGTCACCGAGGGATTCATGGCCGATGCAGGTGCGCGTGCCATCGGTTGTCCCGTTGTACCGGCTGGCGACGCGCCGATTGATGATCAATTGGACGCCATTGAGGCCATGCGCCCCGATGGCTATGTCGGCAGGCCATCGAGCCTGATCACGCTAATGCGCCGTGCCAAAGTGCTTTCGCGAGATGTCAAGTCGATCAAGCGCGCCTTGGTCACCGGCGAACTGTTCTTTGGCTCCAAGCGTGAATATCTTGAACAGGAGTTCGGGCTGACCGTGCATCAATGCTACGCGACAAGTCAGGCGGGGCTGATTGCCTATGAGAGTGAGGCAAGAGAAGGCTTGCTGGTTGATGAATCGCTTATTGTCGAAATTCTCGCTCCTCAAGGCAACGAGCCGCTCGGGGCGTCAAGGGTGGGCGAGGTTGTTGTCACCGTATTCAATCCAGACTACCCGCTGATCCGTTTCGCAACGGGCGATCTTTCTTCCATATTGCCCGGTTTGAGCCCTTGCGGTCGTACCAACATGCGTCTTACCGGGTGGCATGGCCGTGTTCGAGACTTGACAGTATTCAGAGACAAAACCATTCATCCGGAGATGATCTTAAAGGTCGCCGATCATCACAATCTATTCGGAGCCGTAAGCCTCATAGTGACCGACGACCGACTGCTCTTCGAGCATGGTGAGGAGGAAGGTGATCCGGTCTCAGTACCGGAAATCTCAGCGACCCTTCGTGAAGCTCTGGGACTTGACGATAACGCTACAATCGATGTGACGAAGCGACAAATGGACGTCGAGGTGCGTTATCATCCCTTGGTCGAAGACCGTCGAACCGAGAACTAACGCTTATATCCATGTTCGAGGCTCGGAAATTGGCAGTCACGCGGGGCGGCCGCCGCTTGTTCGAGGGAGTAGATTTTTCGCTAGAGCCCGGGGAGCTTCTCCTGCTCGAGGGCGCCAACGGTAGTGGCAAATCGAGTCTGTTGCGCTTGTGCGCGGGTCTACTGCCAATGGAGCAGGGAACGCTTGCCTGGAAAGAAGAAAGGCTGGAGCGACATCACGTCGCCTATCTCGGCCACCTGTTGGGATTGAAGCGGCATTTGAGTGTTGAGGAATCGCTCGCGTTCAGTTGCGCGCTGTCACTGAGTGCCAATGGCTTTGACGCCTACGCTGATTTGTTTGACCTGGCATCGCTGATGGATTTGCCTGTGCAAATGCTCTCTGCAGGTCAGCGACAGCGGGTGGCACTTGCATCGACGATGAGTACCGGTCGCGACATCTGGCTCTTGGACGAACCCGAGTCCGGGCTCGATCTGACGTCACGGCAGAAACTCGTTGAAGCGCTCGAGCACCACAAGAAACGTGATGGAGTTACCATTCTAGCGACCCATCACTCCGATCAGTTTCGTCCGACACAGATTCTCGGTTTCGGCGTTTGAGGGAGTTGGCCGTGGCGTGGCTCGCGCTGTTCCGGCGTGATCTCAAGCTTGCGTTGCGGCGCCGGGTGGAGGTGTGGCTTTCTGTGGGGTTCTTTCTTTTGGCCCTCGCACTCTTTCCACTCGGCGTCGGGCCTGGAGAACAAATTCTTAGTAGGATCGGCGGAGGCGTAATTTGGGTGTTGGCGCTTTTGGCGGTGCTACTGTCGCTCGAGCGCATTTTCCAAGATGATTTCGACGACGGCGCGCTTGATCTTCTCATGTTGGCATCAGCGCCTCTAGAGTTCTTGATCGTGGCCAAATGCGCGGCGCATTGGCTCGCCAGTAGTTGCCTCCTGATCTTGGTCTCTCCGCTGGCTGCCATTTTTTTCTCGCAGCCGGTGGCCGCTCTATGGTCCATTCCCATGACACTCCTACTCGGAACCCCAAGCCTCATCCATAATCGAAGTGTAGGAGCC
>CAYPOV010000215.1:0-8130 GCA_964412385.1 uncultured Geminicoccaceae bacterium | reverse complement strand
CTCTGTGCCGCCGATGTCCCACCAGGAAAGGGCAAGGCCATAGGCTTCGGCCAGTCTATGGAGTGCGGTCACGCCGAGGCACCGGTCAGGAAGTAGGCGGTGGACCAAGCGGGCATCTGACCGCGCGCGAGATCCCCCATGACGTCATCGCGGCTCGACCAAAGATATTCGCCCGCTGGTCGCTCAAAGCCCACAGCGGAGCCCTCGTCGAGCTGCGCCACCATGGAGAGCCTGTTTTGCGCAGACATCTGCCAGGAAACGAGGAGCCCGCGATCGCCGATTTTCTCGAAACTGCCGGCAAGGCCGCCGGTTTGGGCAAGCAGCGGTGTGATGTGACGTCGCCGGACGTTGATCAGTTCTCGGACAGATTCCAGCAAGGCTGCATGGTCCGGTTGATCGCGTTCTTCCCAATCCAGCTTCGATTCCAAAAAGCTCTGTAAAATTTCGGGATCAGGGATGCTTTCCCGTGTTTCAGGATCTGAGAACGCCTCGAACTTGGCAAATTCGCGGCGCCGCCCGTCGCGGACGGCTTGGGCGAGTTCACCGCCGAATGACGTGAAGAAGCGGAACGGTTTTTGGGTCGCCCATTCTTCACCCATGAAGAGCATGGGGATTTGCGGTGACAGGAGCAAAATCCCGATAGCGCAACGCACTGCATCGCTGTCGGCAAGAGAGGTCAGGCGGTCGCCCATCGCCCGGTTGCCGATCTGGTCATGATTTTGCAGGAAATTGACGAAGCGGGTCGGAGGGAGATGGGCCGACGCAGTACCACGTCCACGACCGTCGCGATAAGCCATGGCCTGGCCTTGAAAGAAAAAGCCTTCGGCCAGGGAACGGCCCAGCGCTTCCATTGGATTGGCCGCATATTCGGCATAGTAGGCTTCGTGCTCTCCGGTCAAAACTACGTGGACGGCATGATGAAAATCGTCGTTCCACTGAGCGGTGAATCCACTTTCGAGGCGTGCGGCGTCATTCTCCTCGTTCTCAAGGATCAGATGAATGAGTCTTTCGCCATCGAAGATCTCGTGAACCGTCGAGGAAAGCTCGTCGAGCAGATGGGTTTCGCTATCATCCTTGATTGCGTGAACGGCATCCAATCGAAGGCCGTCGAAGCGAAATTCCGAGAGCCAATAGAGGGCGTTCTGGATGACGAAATCCCGCACAGGGCGTTCGCGGAAGTTGATGGCTGGGCCCCAGGGTGTGCTCAAATCGTTGCGAAAGAAATTGGCAGCATAAGATCCTAGATAGTTTCCCTCAGGTCCAAAGTGATTGTAGACGACGTCGAGAATGACAATTATGCCCAGGCGATGGGCTTCGTCGATCAGTGCTTTGAGTGCATTCGGCGTGCCGTAGGAAGTCGCTGGAGCATAGGGCAGGACACCGTCATAGCCCCAATTGCGTTCACCTTTGGCATCGGCAAGAGGCATGATCTCGATGCCGGTGATGCCGATTTCCGCGAGGCTCGCCAATTTGTGTCGGGCGGCATCGAAGGTGCCCTCTTGGGTGAAGGCGCCGATATGGAGTTCGTAAAGAATGGCTTCGTGCCAAGGACGGCCACTCCAGTCCGGCTGCTTCCATCGATAGCTTGTCGGATCGGTAACAACCGAAAGGCCATGAACGTCTTGGTCTTGTTGGCGTGAGGCGGGATCGGGGACAACCTGACCATCCTTGAGCTTAAAGCCATAGCGTGCGCCGGTTCCAACTTCCCTGGCGACGTGCTCGAACCAGCCCCCTTCGAGCCGTTCCATCGGCCATTCGGTCTGCTCTTGACCATCTCTTGTGACAAGCTCCACCGTTTCAAGATCGGGAGCCCAAAGCTTGAAATGGATGCCGCCTTCCGGAAGATGCGATGCACCAAACGGCAGCTCATGGACGCTGGTTTCGCCTTCGTCCCTGATCGGTATTTCCTCGGTCGCAGCGAGTAGAGCGAGCGAACGTGCGGCAAGCGGATAGTCGTCATCCGGCTCCCAGACACGGGCTTCACCACCAAGCGCCGGATCGATGGTATCCAACACCCGCGTCCAACCGGTCTTGCCCGGAAGACTCGGGAGTCGAAAGCCCATGGCCTCAGGGGCAGCGTTGAAAAGAATAAGGAAAGTCTGATCGGTCTCGGGCGGCCCCTCAGGAGGACGATGCAGTCCTGCATCGCCGCAAAGCATGACGCCGATGGTTCTTCGCAATGGTTCGTGCCATTGCGCGTCGTTCATCTCGCCGCCCTCACTCGCCAGCCAGGTGACATCCTTGATGTTATGGGAAGAGCGTTCCTCGCCATGCATGAAGCGCGCGCGGCGGAAAACCGGATGATCTCTTCGAAGCTCGCAGAGCTGGCGAACGAATGCGATGAGCGCTTCGTCTTCGCTTCGAAGCTCGTCCCACCTCAACCAGGAAATTTCGTTATCCTGGCAATAGGCATTGTTGTTGCCACCTTGAGAGTTGCCTAATTCATCGCCCGCGAGAAGCATTGGTGCTCCTTGTGAGAACAAAAGCGTGGCAAGAAGGTTTCGCTTTTGCCGTTCACGAAGTTCGATGATTTTAGGGTTATCGGTTTCGCCTTCGGCACCACAATTCCATGAAAGATTATGACTATGGCCGTCTCGATTATCTTCGAGATTGGCTTCATTATGCTTGTCATTGTAGCTAACGAGGTCGTGTGCCGTGAAGCCGTCATGGGCCGTGATGAAGTTAACGCTTGCCCAAGGACGCCGGCCTTGATGCGCGAAGAGATCGGCTGATGCCAGAAATCGCGTGGCAAATTCTGCAGTGACGCTTTCGTCGCCCCGCCAAAAAGCCCGTGTCGTGTCGCGGTAACGGTCATTCCATTCGGCCCAGCCGGGCCCATGGCCACCGAGACGATAGCCTTCGAACCCGACATCCCAGGGCTCGGCGATGAGCTTGACCCTTGAGAGCACAGGATCTTGTCGGATCGCATCGAAAAAGCCGGATCCAGGGTCCCATCCGTGGCTTTCGCGCCCCAGAACGGTAGCAAGATCGAAGCGAAATCCGTCGACCCGCATGACTTCAGCCCAGTAGCGCAGGCTGTCCAGCACCATTTGCAGAACACGCGGATGGGTGAGATCGAGACTGTTGCCGGTCCCGGTCACATCGTCGTAATAGCGCTGATTATCGCCAACAAGCCTGTAATAGCTCGTATTGTCGATACCCTTGAAGGACAAGGTAGGTCCTAGATGGTTGCCTTCAGCCGTGTGGTTATAGACGACATCGAGAAACACCTCGAGGCCCGCATCGTGCAAGCGCCGAACCATCGTCTTGAATTCGCGGACAGGGTTATCGGTTGCAGCGTAACGAGGTTCTGGTGAAAAGAAACCTAGGGTGCTGTAACCCCAGTAGTTTCGAAGGCGTTTTTCAACAAGATAGCGATCGTCGGGAAAAGCGTGAACCGGCAAAAGCTCGATGGCCGTGACACCAAGCTCCTTGAGGTGACGGATGACGGCAGGATGCGCCACACCGGCATAGCTGCCCTGAAGGGCAGGCGGAACTTCGGGGTGACGTTCCGTCAGGCCTTTGACGTGAGCTTCATAGATGATGGTCTCGTCCCACCGCGTCAGCGGTCGGGTATCTGCCCCCCAGGTAAAGCTTTCGTCGACGACCATGGAGCATGGCATGCCGCGCAAGGTATCACGACGATCGAACGAAAGATCTTCCCGCGGACTGCCGATGCGATAGCCGTAATGGGCGTTGGACCATCGGATCGTGCCGACGAGTTGGCGTGAATAGGGATCGAGAAGAAATTTGTTGGGATTGAAGCGATGGCCATGATTCGGATCATAAGGACCATGCACGCGATAACCATAGAGTTGGCCCGGCCCGAGGTCGGGAAAGTAGCCGTGGTAAACCTCGTCGGTGTATTCCGGAAGGGGTATCCGCTCAATCTCGCGCTGGCCTTGATGGTCGAGTAGACAAAGCTCGACCTTGGTCGCATTGGCCGAGAAGAGTGCAAAATTGACGCCTCGACCGTCGAAGGTTGAACCCAGTGGGAATGGATTGCCGGCCCAAACCCTGAGCTGCGACGGGCTCATGCGGTGCGCAGCACCAAGGTCGAGAGCGGCGGCAGGGTTAAGAGCAGGCTATAGGGCCGGCCGTGCCAGGGTGTGGCTTCCGCCTCAACCGACTGGCCATTGCTGACACCACTGCCATGATAGACGTCGGCGTCGGTGTTGAGACATTCTTCATAGCGTCCGGGTAAGGTGACACCGATGCGGTAGCCGCTACGGACCATCGGTGTCATGTTGCAAACGACGACTGCGTGCCCACCGGCAGCGTCTTTGCGCAGAAAGCTCAGCACGCTCTGCTCGCTGTCATTGGCGTCGATCCACTCGAAGCCCGCAGCATCGCAGTCCAGAGCATGGAGCGCGGGTGTGTGCCGATAGACGAAATTGAGATCACGAACCAGCCGCTGAACGCCGCTGTGATTGGGATACTCCAAAAGGTCCCAACGCAAACTCTCATTGTAGTTCCATTCGCTATATTGGGCGATCTCGCAGCCCATGAAGAGCAGCTTCTTGCCCGGATGCGTCCACATGAAGCCCAGATAGGCCCGCATATTGGCAAATCGTTGCCATTCATCGCCGGGCATGCGGCCGAGCAGCGAGCCCTTGCCGTGGACCACTTCGTCATGGCTAATGGGAAGGACGAAGTTCTCAGAAAATGCGTAAAGTAGCCCGAATGTCAGATCATTCTGATGGAATTTGCGGAATACCGGCTCCTTGCCGATATAGCGGAGCGTGTCGTGCATCCATCCCATGTTCCACTTATAGCCGAAGCCGAGCCCGCCGAGATAAGTGGGGCGGGAGACGGAAGGCCATGCCGTCGATTCCTCGGCTATTGTCACAACGCCAGGGTATTCCCCATAGGCGACTTCATTGAAGCGCTTGAGAAACTCGATCGCTTCGAGATTCTCATGGCCGCCGAATTTATTAGGAACCCATTCTCCCTGTTCGCGGCTATAATTGAGATAGAGCATGGAGGCGACGGCATCGACCCTGACCCCGTCGATGTGAAACCGATCGAGCCAAAAGACGGCGTTGGCGATCAAAAAATTGCTGACCTCGTTGCGCCCGTAATTGTAGATATAAGTGTTCCAGTCCTGATGGAAGCCTTGGCGCGGATCGGCATGTTCGTAGAGTGCCGTACCGTCAAACCGGGCGAGCCCGTGAGCATCGGTCGGAAAATGGCCAGGCACCCAATCGATGATCACGCCGATTTCGTTTTGATGACACCGGTCGACGAAAGCTGCGAATTCTTCGGCCGTGCCATAGCGAATGGTCGGCGCAAAAAGGCCGACCGGCTGATAACCCCACGATCCGTCAAACGGGTATTCATGGATCGGCATCAGCTCGATATGAGTGAAGCCATTGTCTCTGACATAGGGGACCAGTTTATCGGCAAGTTCGGCGTAGGACAGATAGCGAGAGTTTTCCTCAGGAACGCGCATCCACGAGCCTAGATGAACCTCATAGATCGACATCGGGGCGCTGGTTGCATGGGCGTTGGCACGTTCCGCCATCCATGCGTGATCCTGCCAATCATGTTGCACCAGACCGTGCACGACCGACGCGGTTTCCGGTGGATGCTGAGCGCGAAAGGCGAAGGGATCGGCTTTTAGCGGCAGAAGGTTGCCGGCGGCATCGTGGAGTTCGAACTTATAGTGCGCACCTTTCGGAACGTCTGGTATGAAGATCTCAAAGATGCCGCATTCGACGAGCTTGCGCATAACATGTCGACGCCCGTCCCACTGATTGAATTCTCCGACCACGCTACATCGCGAGGCATTGGGTGCCCAGACGGCAAAATTGACCCCCTCGACCCCTTCGAGGGTCATCGGATGGGCGCCAAGACGCTCAAACAGCTTGAGATGCTTGCCTTCAGCGAAGAGGTAAGTGTCCATCTCACCGAACACGCGGGGAAAACGATAGGGATCGTCAACATCGCGATTATCGACACGCAGGCGATAAGGCGTGGTTACATCGAGTGAAGGAATGTTTCCCTCGAACAGGCCCGCGTCATGAATTCGCTCAAGATCGGCGAGTTTATTGCCGGCTTGATCCAGTACGGCAATGTTGGTGGCACCCGGTTGAAAGGTACGAACGACGCGATCGTGATTGCCGAGAATTGAGAATGGATCGCCATGTCGGCCATCAACGATCGCTTGAATGCTCTCGCGGCTCAGGGAGTTTTGTGTTTGGTTTTGGATCATTGAAAATATCCTCGACCTTCATTTGCGGTTTCGACAAGGCGAAGCACCCCTTGAAGCGGTATCGACAGCCAGTCTGGGCGATTGGCGGCCTCGTAGCAAATTTCATAAAGCGCTTTCTCGAGCAAGAACAACGAAAGCAGTCGGTCCGCATGAATCGGGTCACTTGGCAAGGATGCGATACCCGCCGCCGCTTCCCGATAGCCTTGGAAGAACGCTTGCTGGGCTCGACCGCGCCATTCGTCAACAATCGGGCGCACGTCATCCATGTTGACGGAGCCTGTTTCGGCGAGTCTCAGAAGTGCCATATGGGCCGCATAGTCGTAAGAGCGGAGCATGCCCGCGACATCTTTTGCCGGGCTTGACTTGGCGCGCCGCTCTTCCAGCGAACGCGAGGGCTCGCCTTCGAAATCGAGCATGTAGAAGTCGCCCCTGGCAACAACGACCTGGCCGAGATGAAAGTCGCCGTGAACGCGCGTTTTCATGAAGTTCGTTGCGATTCCCTTCGCTCCGTCGATCAGAGCTTGGATCTCCGCTCGTTGCACCAATAACGTATCGGCAAGGCTTCGGGTTTCATCCGAAAGGTTTTGTTTGGCCCGTTCAACCGCAGAAAATGCCAAGTCAGCCTGACGGCTGGCGCTCTGCTGCCATTGCTCGAGATCCGTATCGGTGATCGGCTCGGCTTTGAAGGCTGCGAGGTCGGTCGGCGATGAAAACGCGACATGCATTTCACCGGTGCGAACGCCGAGTTGATGAGCGACCTCGTAATAGTAGTCGAGCCCCGTCTTCTCGTCGGCATCGTGTTCATCGCTATCGGCCGCATGGGCGAGAGCCACGGCTTCGACTTCGCGGTCAAGGAATTCGAGGGTGTAGTTCCACCCGTCGCCCTGATTGATGACAAAGCCGAAGGCGGATGCCAGTGCCGTCTCGCTGCCATCGTCGTCCCGCCATATGAGCGAGCCCATAAAGGGCGGAGTATTGGCATAGCCAGCGACATCTGTGAGAAACTGTCCGACTTCAATCTCCGGATGAATACCCTTCGAGAGACGCCGGTAGATCTTGATAATGACCTTGCGATCGATGCTGAGCGAAGTGTTCGATTGCTCGACACCCAGCCGCCGGATTTCCGCCCCGCGGTCAATCTCGAGCTCGGTGAGGGAAGAGCCCGCATTGAACTCGAGGGTGGCGTGCTGGTTTCGCTCAATGGCCTTGGAGCGCATGGCGGATAACAAGCGTGTGGCGAGTGTGCTGCCGGCAGTCGCATCATAGAGGACACCGACACGGGGGCCGCGTCGAACCTTGGCGACGGTGAAAGGCAGATAGACACTGCCGAAGCCGAGATGCTCCTCGCCCCAAGTGACTTCGAGGGGGAGATGATAGTCTTGCACATTGCCGTCGAGGAGTTCGATTTTGAGTTTGGCCAGGAGCAAGCTTCCGCCCTCGGCTTCGAGCGGCTCCGCCTGATCGACGGTGACCGATTTGATCCCGGCGTCCTTTGCAGCAAACCAACGTTGATTGTGGGCGAAACCCGGAAGAGCTTGCGTTTCGAGATCGCGTTTGCCTTGTCCCGCTGTCACCCAATCCCAGCCCGGTCCGGTCACGAGTGTGACGAATTCCGGAAGTGGCTCCGGAATATCCAGATGCCAGCTCGGCACAGCGGCCTCCTCTTCGAGAGCAAACCAATAAAAGCCGTAAGCGGGCAAGGTTAGCAAATAGGGCAGGTCGCCAATCGGTGGGAAGGGTGTATGGCCAAGCAATTCAATGGGGACAAAGCCTCGATGGTCTCTCAAATCGAGCTCGACGGCCTGAGCCTGCCTCGAGAGGTTGACGATGCACAAGATGACCTCGTCCTCCCAAACACGCCGGTAAGCGAGGATCTTGCGGTTCGGTTCGCCGCGCGATTCGACCACGTAGAGGAT
>CAYPOV010000214.1:0-8141 GCA_964412385.1 uncultured Geminicoccaceae bacterium | reverse complement strand
TCTTCATCGGCGCCAATTCGGCCAACCCGCCCGATCCCAATCATTGCTACTGGCGGCCGGAAAAGGTCCTCTCCCATCACAAACGCGGACCTCCAAGTTATCGCTAGTTGACCCGCTCCACCTGAGGTTCACTAACCACCCCAAACTTCACCAACCCCAAGTCCCGGGGGGCCTGGGGGCAAAAAGCCCCCAGAAAAACCAAAACACTGAATACTCAATCGAGTTGGTTCTTCGTCAAATGGTGACGGTCGAAGATTCGTGTGTGGTCATGAGCTTGTCGTTGATTGTTTCGAGTGCTCGGCGCAATTGATCCGAGGTGGCAGGCGGGCCGATCGAGATGCGGATTGCGCGGGGTGCTGCACCTCGCCCGATATGAAATTGTTCTGCCGGGGCTATTCGGATGTTTTCTGCGGCAAGCTGTAATGACATTCCTGACCGGTCCAGGGGCGCGGCAATTCGAGCCAGACGTGCAGGCTGTGCATTTGCTGCCGCATGGGGAGGTGGCCAAGCACTTCGCGAACGATGAGTTGACGGCGTCGGACTTCATCGCTTTGGGTCCGCATGGCGTCGTCGACCAATCCGGATTGGATGGCGCGGATGAACAGTTCTGCCATGATTGTTGGTACCGAAAGGGCGATGTGGCTGCAGGTTGCGGCGATACGGTCGGTAAAGGCGGTTGGTGACGCAATGATTCCCAGGCGAATGCCAGGTGCCAGGAATTTGGATGCACTCGATACATAGACGGTACGTTCTGGGGCGAGAGCCGCGACCGGATCTGGCCGTTCACGAAGCAGGGGGCCATAGACGTCGTCTTCCAGGATCTTGAGATCATGATGGCGTGCAATATCGGCAATGACCCGTCGCCGCTCCGGTGATGTCATGGTAGAAGTGGGATTGTTGAGATTGGAATCGAGGAACAACAATGTGCCTCGCCGGTGACGTGCGGCGGCTTCGAGCGAAGCGGGCAGAATGCCTTCGTCGTCATACTCCAATGGGTCGAAATGGAGGCCCACGGCCTCGGCGGCGAGGCGAAGCCCTCCATAGGTGAGGCGTTGAACGAGGATGGTGTCGCCCGGGCGGGTGAGTGCAAGAAGGACTGTGCTCAGGGCTGATTGGGCGCCGCAAGTGAGCGTGACTTGTTGCGCGTCGGCGGGGGCTCCCATGGATTGGAGCCATTGGGCGATGGCCTCGCGGTGGCGCGCATAGCCGATAAAGGGCGAATAGGCCATCAGCGGCACGGTGGTTTGATGATCGCTCGCAAGCTCTTCGAGCAGGTTGGCAAGCCTAGGCTGGATCGAGGAAAAGACGGGCTGATTGGTCGAAAGTTCGGTCTGCCCTTCACGTTCGGGCGGGCACAGGGTTTCGGGTGGTTCGTGGCTGCCGCGACCAATGACGAAGGTGCCGCGGCCGACCTCGCCGCGGACGAGACCGCGTTGTGCCAAAAGGTCGTAGGCGCGCCCTACGGTGCCGACGGTGACACCGACTTTGTAGGCGAGTTCGCGTTGCGGCGGCAGCCTGACGCCCTCGCCAATGGTACCCGCGTCAATGGCATTTTCGACGGCGTCGGCGAGGGCGAGGTAGCGGGGCTGGCGTTGTGGATCGAGATGGATTTCAGAAATTGTCATAGATACAATGTTTAGATTGACTCAAATGCCTTGTCGAGATGATTCGTACCTAGTCGGAATTGTGGTGATGAAAGGGGACAATCATGCAACAATTTTATGACAATACCGCGGCGCATACCAGATCAGTCGGCCCCGTCGACCATCGTCGAGCAACAACACTCTGGGCGTTGATAGTAGGATGGTATGAGCGGTCTCGGCAACGTAAGCGGCTTGCCGAACTCGACGAATTCCTGTTGCGGGATATCGGGATCTCCAAGAGAGAGGCCGAGCGAGAAATCGCAAAGCCATTCTGGCGTCCATGAATTTTTGAGTGCGAAGTGATGGTGCGTTATCATTTCACGACCTGTGATGTCTTTACGGATCGGCCGTTTGCGGGCAACCGGCTCGCGGTCTTCTCGGATGCGACCGGGATGAGCGACGAGGTGATGCAGGCGATCGCCCGCGAATTCGACTATCCCGAGACGGTATTCGTGGTGCCTCATGGCGAGGACAATGGCTATTGGCCGGTGCGGATCTTTACGCCGGGTGGTGAGGTTCCGTTCGCCGGCCATCCCACCATTGGCACCGCATTGACTCTCGTCCGTCTCGGCAAGACTGCTGCCGAGGGCGATCAGGTCAGCGTCACCCTCGCGGAAAAGGCCGGCCCCGTTCCGGTGGTCATCTCGATCGAGCAAGGTGCACCAATGATGGCGCGCCTCACTGCACCGCAGCCGTTCGCGATTACGGAAGAGCGTGATCCCGTCGAGGCGCTCTTGGCTTTGGGACTTTCGCCCGGCGATTTGGCGACTGATGGCGGGCGCTTGATATTTGCTGGCTGTGGACTGCCGTTCGCCTTTCTGGAGCTGCGATCGGTCGCGTCTATGGGAATGATCGAGGTTGATGCTCAGGCAATCGGGAAAGCCTTGGCCCCTCATCCGGCCGACATCGTCGTCTTTGCGCGCGAAACGGCATTAGCCGATGTCGATTATCGGCTCCGCATGTTTGCACCCGGACATGGGATCGCCGAGGATCCGGCAACTGGCAGTGCTGCGGCGGCGTTGGGTGGCATTCTCGCTGCCCGAGGCGTTTCGGCTGAGGGCCCGTGGCGCTGGCATTTGGCACAAGGCATTGAGATGGGCCGGCCGAGCCGAATCTTGGTCCATGTCGAGAAAGGCCCGGACAATGGCTTGAAAATCGATGTCGAAGGTGGTGCTGTACCGATCATGGAAGGGTGGTTCGAGGTCGATCTCTGAGAATGGTTTCCGTGATTTCCGGCAAAGTTGTTTTCACCAGCAACGGTGCCCTCCGTGGTGCACGGGCAATCTTGCCGATTGTTCCTGGAGCCGCGGCTTTCGGGGCACTCTACGGATTTCTTGCTGGTCAGGCAGGAATGTCGCTGCTTGAGGTTGCCTTGATGAGCGGCGTCATCTTTGCCGGAGCGTCGCAGATTATTGTTCTTGAATTGTGGGACCAGCCGCTTCCGATTGTAACGCTTTTGTTCGCCGTTTTGGTCGTTAATCTTCGGCACACTCTGATGGGTGCGGCCATGCTCCCATGGTTTCGCGAAGTCTCGCCGGTTCGGGCCTATGGCAGCCTTTACTTCATGACGGATGAGAGTTGGGGCGTGAGTGTCAATGAGATGCGGCACGGCGGCCAGGATGCAGCCTTTCTCTTAGGGGCTGGCCTGATGCTCTATGTCACGTGGATTTCGTGCACCATCCTCGGCCGGCTGGGAGGAGATCTTTCCTTCCTCATTGAGGATTTCGGGCTCGAGTTCTTGACGACAGCCTTTTTCGTGGTGCTCCTTGCGGGGTTCTGGCGAAGCCGTGCCGATCTTGTTCCGTGGATTGCGGCAGGCGCTGTTGCCTTGGTGGTGTATGACCTGCTCGGTGGCACATGGCATATACTTTGCGGCGCCTTGGCGGGCAGCATCGTCGGTGCCCTGCGTCGTCCGGTGGCCGATGACTGAAGTCTTGGTCATTGCGCTTCTGGGAGCCACGACCTATACGACGCGTGCCGGCGGGTTTTGGCTTGCCAGTCGCATCCGGCCGCATCCGTTTTTCGAGCGCTGGCTCGGATTTGTGCCCGGTGCGGTCTTCGTGTCGCTGGTGGCGCCCATGGTGATCGAAGCGGGACCTGCAGGCTGGGGCGGGGCGCTTGCAGCGTTTATCGCGATGCAAAGGATCGGCAGTTTTTTTGCGGCAATCCTGATTGCGATGCTTGCCTATCTCCTGTTGCGGGCGGTCATTCCAGGTGCCGAGGCCATCTAGATGGACCTCTATATCATTCATTGCGATCTCACAGATGGCGTGAAGGATATGGAGTTTGCACGCGCGCTTCAAGATTGGCTGGGGCATCTCCGGAACGAGAAGACGATCGAACACTATCGGCTGGTGCGGCGGAAGTTGGGCCTTGGCCCGTCCGAGTTCGGCGAGTTTCAGATCATCATCGAGACACGAGACTTAGCCCAACTCGATCGCGCCTTTGCCCTTGCCGCGAAGCGCAGCGGCCAAGAGGAAATTCTTCATCATTGCGTCAACCACATGGTCCGCAATGCCCGCTTTGCCCTCTATCGCGACTTCCCGGACCCAATCCGGCATGAGGGTGAAGAAGCGTTCTGATTGGTCACATTGGCCAACTCTCCGCAATCTACACTATGTGAATGCGAATTCATCGTTTCGATAACAGCGCACCATCTGCATACTCCATTTCTGATCTGGCGCTGCCGTAGATCGGTGAGCTGCCAATCGGAGGAAGGTCCATGGCCAGGATTGTCGGTACCAACGAGGATGATGTTGTAGTTGTTGGCTTGCTGCCAACGAACGGCGAGTTCCTGCCACCACTGACCGCCACAAATCTGGCGGACGAGATAGACAATGGCGCTGGCAATGACACGATCGATGCCAGCTCGGGTGATGACGTCATCATCGGTGGCAATGGCGATGACCCCATGGTTGGTGGTTTTAGGCGACGACCGCTATCTCTTTAATCTGTTGTCCGGGTCCGATCGCATCCAAGAGAAGCCGGGCGAAGGCATCGATGGTTTTTGAGATTGAGGGGCCAATCTCTGTTGCGGCCAAAAGGGCGTATCCAGACATCGGTTCCAGTGAGGTTACCATCACCTATGGTGGAAACCAGCTTACTCTCTTGGAGTAATACGATCCGTCAACTGGCGCTCCAACCGGTGCTATCGAAACCGCCCTTGTGGGCTCCGCCATTGTCGACTTTGCGACGCAGGGCCTCATTTTCGCCGGAAGCAAAGCCGGTGATCGGATGGCCGGTACCAGTCTTTCGGACCAGCTATGGAGGCTTGGTGGTGACGATATTCGCGTCGGCGAAGCCGGTGACGACTATGTCAATGGCGGTCTCGGGAACGACATTCTGCGAGGGGGACTCGGCAACGATCGCTACATTTTCGAACTCGGCAGCGGCGTTGATCGAATTGAGGAGGTGGCCGGAGTAGGAATAGACGGGATCGAAATCTATGGAACGACATCTGTTCAGACAACGGTTTACCGCGAATTATTGAGCTCTGACTTCGTTTTGAATAGTCGATCGGATAAGGTAACTCTGGCTGGTCAGTATGATCCGATTTCCGGTGCGCCCACAGGTTCCATTGAAATGATGCTCTTGGACGGTGAGTTCTACGATCTTGCTGCCGTCGGTCTCGTATTCGACGGTACCGAACGCGCAGATCGCATGGTGGGCACCAGCTTCGACCGCACCTTCTTTGCATCGAACGGGGATGATGTTGTTTCCGTGGTTTCTGGGGCTGATTTTGTCTTCGGGGATGCTGGAGACGACAATCCTTTTGGGGCAATGATGATGACACAATTATCGGTGAGTTAGGAGATGATTGCTATTTCGGTGGAGCAGGAGATCACGTCTGTTTTGGCGAAACGGAAGAATCAGTCCAGCTCCTTCAAACCACTGAGAAAGGTCAAAACACTTATGTCATCGATTCTGACTACGGTTTGAACATTATTTTTTGTTTTGTATCAGGCCAAGACAAGTTTGCTCTGGTGAGCGGAGATCTAAGTTTCAATGGAGTTTTTATTAAAAATGTTTACATTGATGGAACGCCTCTAAGTGCGTTCTATGCGCCGGGCCCGATGCCGATTGGGGCAATCTTTGATTTTGAGAGTTCACAGCGATCAAGCAATGACTTTGTTCAAATTGATCCAGAGCTCATCGGACTGGATCCGAATATGAATGTCAATGATCCGACATTGGTCTGGCTATCGAAGGGCTTTACTCAATTGGATTTTGGGCGCGCGGCTTTTTCGCGCTCGACGATCACCATTGCGGCGAGGCGGCCGGTTTGCGCGGCTCCGTTCATGAACGCGTACCAGGCATCGCTCAATTGCTCGCCGGCAAAAATGAGATTGCCGACACTGACCTCTTGGCTTTCATCCGGTGTATCACCCTCGATCCAAAAATACTCGGCAAACTTTGTCAATTGCCCAGGGTGGAAACTTG
The DNA here is from genome assembly GCA_964412385.1 of uncultured Geminicoccaceae bacterium. Taxonomy (GTDB): domain Bacteria; phylum Pseudomonadota; class Alphaproteobacteria; order Geminicoccales; family Geminicoccaceae; genus JBGSYN01. Next base: position 2,058 of record CAYPOV010000214.1, on the reverse strand, counting down.
AATAAGCACCTTTCGAGTACGGATCATTGCTCCAATTCGACTTGAGAAATCCTCCATTGGCTGCGCTCAGAGCTTCTGGAATGGCCTCCGCAAGTTGATTGACAAAACTTCGTCCAACCAGCCCGCGGCTCTTGCTCGTGATCCGGTCGACTTGACTGGCCCCTGTGTAGAACGTAAGGACGCCAGTCTTCTTGAGGGGGAAGCGTTGACTTTCGTCCCAAACGGATGTGTAACCCTGATCACCATACAATTCTGCGGCAAATCCCCTGCCCTGTTGCCAAACACGTCGGGTAAATCCTGCAAAGACCTTCTCGTTTTGCCCCAAATCTCCCTCATGAATGAATTCTCTCAGTACTGAGGGCAATGGGAGCCGCAAATCGACGTCGCGCAATACCGAAAAAGGCAGGGTCAGAACGACATAGTCGGCATGGACTGTGGATCGCGAAGCGCCTCGGCGATTGGGCCGGTGATGGAATGTCAGATAGTAACCGTCACTGCCTTGCCTAAGTTCAACAAGGCGCTGTCCAAGATGGATTTGTCCCTTGAGTTCTTCAGACAAACCCCGCGCAAGCGTTGCGGCACCATCTCGAACGAAAAATGTCTCATCTGAACCGCCCAGAACTTCAACCTTCTGACCTTCAACTGTCGGCAGGTTGAAGAGCAGCTGCAATGCAGAGGATTGCTGCGGCTCAACACCATATTCTGAGCGGATACTATTCTCGATGAGAACACGAATGTAGTTCTTGCGGATCTTGCCCGCATGCAGGTCGAGATACTCCGTTACCGATTGATGATCGAAGATTGGCGCAAACGTGTCAAAGTCTTCATCGAGGAGATCGGCGTCATGGCTGATTTGATCGGCGAGCGGCCTCAAATCATGCGCAAGCTCGGCCTCTGATCGTAATCTGCCATCAAAGAGATAGGCGGTTTTGGGGAATGGTTGTTTCTTGGCGTTCTCTATGCGATTGAAGAGCGGTTCATGATAGCGATGAGCAAGCTCAATCATGTCGTCATGATCGGAGTTGATAAACGAACCGCCAAGATCGAGGATAAAATCACTAACCTTCGGAGGTTTGACAGGCGTTACTCTGCCACCCACTCGGTGACGAGCCTCGAAGACATTGGCGTGATAGCCTTGTTCCTTGAGGTGACGTGCTGCGTTCAGACCCGCAAATCCTGCACCCACGATGGCGATGCGCGGAGACTTGCTGCTGGCGGAGACGGTTCCAGGTAATCCCGTACCGAGCGCCACACTGCTTGATGCGGCGATGGTGGAGGCTTTGCGGAGGAATTTGCGGCGCGACCAACCTGGTAGGGGTTCAGGGATCGGCTGAGTTGCGCCGACATCGGCTAGATTCTGTCGTCGTGCAGATTGAAGCGCCCTCACCAACGCGCGATAACCAGCCGAACGTGACATCAGCGTTTTCCTCTTCGGTCAACTTTCTGATGTCTCCTTTAGCTATTTTTTCGCTGTAAAATGCCCGGACAATTTGCCCTAACATTTGATTTTTCATGGCCAACCAAAGGTCGATCTTGGGTCTCTGTGCTCTAGTCGGTAACGATGCTTTGGTTAAGCGCGTTGAGCCAGCGCTCAACGCGGCTTTTGTTGACACCGATATCCCAATAACCAACGTTGCTACGGCTGTAGATAGCAATCGTTGCGCTCGTATCGCCGAGCGGAATAACGCGTGCAGCAATCGTGTCGACAAACCCGAAGATCCTCGAGCGCTGTTCGGCATTCACTAAGAATGTTTCCGTGTTCTTGCCAATGATCGTGGTGCGGGGTTCGTTTCCAACCACCTCAAGCCAGGCTTCAAAGAGCATTTCGGGAGAGACGTCATAGTCGGGTGCCGTCGCATCGGGCTCGGCCTTGCAACGATCTACTGGACAAATGAGAGCGTCATTGGGATTACCGGTTCGGGCGATGGTTAGTGGGTCGAGCATAGGCGAGGGTTCAGCCGCATCGGTGTGACGGTTTTCGAATGCGCTGGCATTCATCAGCATGACATAGAGAATCAATCGCCCTATATGAACCATGCCGGCAATCTTATATCCAGG
>CAYPOV010000213.1:0-8170 GCA_964412385.1 uncultured Geminicoccaceae bacterium | reverse complement strand
CCTCACTGAAGCAGCTCACAGGCCACCCGCCGGAAAAGAGAAGAGCCGCACAGCGAAACGCCGACATTCCGCCGAGCGTCACCACAAAGGGCGGCACCTTGAGCTTGGTGATCGCCAGCCCCTGGATGGCACCGCACGCCGTGCCGGTGAGCATCGCAGCGAGCATGGCGGTGCCCCAGCCCCATCCCTGGGCCTCCTGAGCCTGGCCGATAGCGAAACGGCTTTCCAGACCACCTTTGGCGACGACGGCGGCAACCAAACCCGAAAATGCGAGGAGCGAGCCAACCGAAAGATCGATGCCGCGCGTCAGGATCACGAACGTCATGCCGATCGCCAAGAGCCCGAAAATCGAGACCTGGCGCATAACGTTGAAGAGATTGAGCGGGCTTAAGAATCGAGGCTCGAGAATCGCGAAGACCGCCATCAGCACGAGCAGGAAGATCAACGGCGCAAAGCGTGCGAGGACTCCGAAGGTGTCGAACTGGCCTTTGTTCGGCATTATGCGGCCTTGGCCAAGGTCATCAGCTCCATCAATCCTTCTTCGGTAGCCTCGCTGTCCATCACCTCGCCGGTGATACGCCCTTCCCGCATGGTGAGAATGCGGTCGCTCACGGTCATGACTTCGGGAAGTTCCGAACTGATGGCGATGATGCCGATGCCGCTGCCTGCGAGCTCGTAAAGAAGTTGATGAACTTCCGCTTTGGCGGCCACATCGATCCCCCGCGTCGGTTCGTCGACAATCAGAACCTTGGGGCCGAGGGCGAGCCATCGCGCCAGCACGACTTTTTGCTGGTTGCCGCCGGAAAGGTTGACGATTTCCTGTTCGGCATCGGCCATTTTGACATTGAGGCGGGAGGTGTATTCGGCAACCATCGCCCGCTCTTCGCGGCCGTTGACAAAGCCGAAACGCCGCGACAAGCGCTCGAGCGCCGTCATCGACGCATTGGCCCGGACTGCGAGTGAGAGAAAGAGAGCCTGCAGTTTCCGGTCTTCCGGGACCAAGCCGAGGCCGGCAGCGATCGCATCCTTGGGTGAACGCAAATCGACCTTTGCGCCGCCAATCAAGATTTCGCCCTCATCGTAAGGATCGGCGCCAAAAATCACCCGTGCCAGATCCGTTCGGCCGGCACCGACGAGCCCTGCAAGGCCCACGATCTCGCCACGCTTCAGGGCGAAGCTGATGTCGAACAAGCGTGCGAGATTATTGCCCGGACCTCGGTTGCGCCGGGTGATAGCTTTGATTTCAAGGATGATGTCCCCGCTGCCATGTTCGGAGCGATGTGCAAACAGCCGCTCGACTTCGCGCCCGACCATCATGCCGATCATTTGATCGATGCTGGTTTCTGCCGTCGCCACCTCGCCGACACGCTCGCCATCTCGAAGAACCGTAAGCCGATCACAAATCACTTTCACTTCTTCAAGGCGATGGGTCACGAAGATGATGGCGATGCCTTTGGCCTTAAGTTCGCGGATAATCGTGAAGAGCTTTTGAACTTCCTTGTCACTCAACGCCGAAGTCGGCTCATCCATGATGATGAGACGGGATTCCATCGAAAGCGCCCGCGCGATCTCGACCATTTGCTGCTCGGCCACGGAAAGATCGGCGACCTCGCGAAGCGGGTCCATGTCGAGCCCGACCTCCGCCATGATGGCACGGGTCTGTCTTGCCATTTCGCGCCAATTGATGAGCCGGCGCCCTAGTGGCCCTGCGCGTTCGGTGAGCACCGGCTCTCGGCCGATGAGGACGTTCTCCGCGATGGTGAGGCTGGGGAATAGGCTGAATTCCTGATAGATCGTGACGATCCCGGCGCGCTGGGCATCTTGCGGCGTGGCGAATGAGACGTCGCGGTTATCGAAGCGAACGGTGCCGCTGTCGGCACTCTGGACACCCGAGAGGATCTTCAAGAGCGTCGATTTGCCGGCGCCGTTCTCACCCAAGAGCGCGTGAACCTCGCCCGAATGCACGGTTAGATCCACCTCGGAGAGCGCGCGCACCCCGGGGAAGGATTTGGAGATACCGCGCATCTCCAATAATGGCGGATCAGACATCAGAATCCGGCAAGTGCGCCCCGGGCGCGGCGGCCCGGGGTATGGCTCACAAGACCGCCTAGTTCAGTTCACCAAGACGCTCGGCCTCGTCGATATTGTCTTGATGGATGATGATGGGCGTCAGGAGTTCGACGCTTTCTTTGGGCTCGGCATTGTCACGCACATACTCGACCATGATCTGCATGGCCCGGCGACTCTGCCCGCCCGGAAACTGCTCGACGGTTCCGGCAAGCCCTCCGTCGCGCACCGAAGCGAGGGCCTCAGGTAAGGCGTCAAAACCAATAATGGTGATCTCGTTTTGAAGGTTGCGCGCAGTCACGGCCTCCAAGGCTCCAAGGGCCATGTCATCATTGGCGGCAACGATCACATTAGGGGGCGTTTCCATGCCGGCGAGAATGGTTTCGGTCACCGACAAGCCCTGATCGCGGGCGAAATTCGCCGTTTGCTCGGCAATGAAGGTATATTGATCCTTGCCGTCCAAAACATTGTGGACGCCCTGATTGCGGTCGATTGCCGGGCTCGCACCGGGCTGGCCCTGAAGATTGACGATCGTCGCGCCATCCGGGAACAGCTCCATAATGAAGTTGCCTTGGGCCTCGCCGCCCTTGACGTTATCGGCGCCGACATGGGCGAGAATGCCGTCAACCCCGTCGACCCGGCGATCAATGGTCACCACAGGCACGCCATTCTCGACCGCCGTTTGGATCGCCGGCGCCATGGCGTTGACGTCCGATGGACTTATGACAATGCCGTCAACACCCTGCACGATGGCGGCTTCGACGTCGGCAGTTTGTTTGGGCGTGCTGTTTTGACCATCGGATTCGATGGTGCTGACGCCGAGATTGGCAGCTTCGGAATCCAGTTCCTTCATCATGTGGACGAAAAACGGAAAGCCGAGGCTCGGCACTGACGTCAAAATGGTGATATCGTCTTGGGCCTTAACTGCCGCCGCAGGTGCCATCGCCACGGGTGCCGCAATGGCCAACGCCAGAACGGATATCATCAAGCGACGCTTGGATAGACTCTTCATACTTGCCTCCTTGATTTGTGCCTGGGCTGTGCGCTTTCGGCATGAGTCATTCAGCCGCCGCCACCCGGCTTGTCAAGCAAGCGATTGTTGCAATGTTCTATGCAGCATGGATTGATATCGAGGGTTTCGTCGATGAGTACTCCGATGGCCGAAACGGCTCCTGAAATTCTTGTTGCAGGCGATGGGCCTGTGGGCCTGATGACGGCACTTTCACTCGCTGACGATGCGTTCGAAACGCTGCTACTCGCGCCGAACTACGATCAGGCGATCGATGCCGGCGACGATTCCCGGACCACGGCCATTCTCGGCAACGGCACTGCCCTTCTTCAGGAATTGGGTGTTTGGGACGTCGTGCGACCCGACTGTGCGCCGCTCAGGCGTTTGCGTATCGTCAATGATCGGTCCCCGTTGGGCTTGCCGGCAGCCGATGTGACGTTTGACGCAGGCGATATTGGTGCCGAGCATTTCGGCTGGAATGTGCCTTTGGGTTCGCTCACTCGTGCGCTTCGCGCGGCATGTGAAAGCCGGCCGCATCTGCGAATCCTCAAGGGCATCAAGGCCAAAGCCGCGGTCGCAGACGAGAGCGGCTATCGCGTTGCCCTCGACAACGGCCAAGCGGTTTCGGCAGCGCTGATCGTCGCCGCCGATGGACGCCACTCGGTCTTGAGGGATACGGCAGGGATCAGCTCGGACAATGACGATCTCGGCCAAGATGCAATCATCTCGAGCTTTGATCACGCCCGACCGCATCATACGACCTCGACCGAGCTTCACAAGCCGGGTGGTCCTTTCACAACGGTTCCGCTGCCCGGCAATCGATCAAGCCTGGTCTGGGTGATGCGGCGCGAGGATGCCGAGCCATTCGCCACCATGCGCAGCGAGCGCTTTCACGCACGGCTCAACCGCCTTGCGTCACCCTGGCTTGGCACCGTCAGTCGGATTCGCGATCCGAAGCGATGGCCGCTGCGTCAGCTCCTGGCGTCGCGCTTGGCGCAACGTAATCTCGTGCTTGTCGGCGAGACAGCGCACGCCTTCAGCCCGATCGGCGCGCAGGGTCTCAATCTCTCCATTCGCGACATCACAACCCTACGCGAGATCGCGCTCGATGCGAAAGAGGCCACGCTCGATCAGTTCGATGCGCATGTGGGTGCGTCGGTTGCCCAGCGCTACGAGCGAAGGCGAATGATCGATGTACAAACGCGGACACGAGGGGTCGGATTGCTCAACGGTCTAGTCGCCAATGGCTCTCCGCTGAGCGCTTTCTTGCAGGATACCGGGCTGAGACTTGTGGGAAATGCCCCAAATCTGCGCCGTTTTGCAATGCGGGCCTTGATGCCGCCCTCAACTTCGCCCATATCGCTGGCGTGATCGTGACAACCCTAACGCTGCCCTAACATTAACAAAATTTCACAGGCCGAAAACCCTACGCACAGGGTGCGCATTTAGGTTGAATAGTGTAAAAGGCCTGCACCATCCCGATACAAGGTGAACAATGCCGCCCACAACTCGCTTGAGCCTGAAAAAGCCTCTCGGATCCCCTAGTGCGACTACCAATCGCCAAAAACCCAAGCTTGAACTCACTTTAAAGCCGAAGTCGGAAGGGTTCACACCGACACGCCGCCGCAACGAGCGCGTGATCGAACAGTCATTCTCGCGCAAGCGCAGCATTGATGACCTTGTTGATGACGATACCCGCGCTTTCGCCCGCGCACGGCTTCCCTGGCAACGCCCCCAGGAGGAGTAGACGCAACCGGGCGCATCAAACGCGTCTTTGAAGATCGCTGCAAGCACGAACGAGAACGCGAAAGCGGTAGCCGCATAGCCCCGCCGCCGAATTTCGGATATCGTCGCCGAAGATAGCAACGTGACCAACTGATGGCGCTGTTTTGACGTGGCTGGGCCGCCGTGGCCCTGGTCAGTGCCGCCGTTCTCTGCATTTTCGTACTTCTTGCGACGCTTCAATTTGGGGCCATCAGCTCGAGCCTCGCTGGCGAACGCCTTGCTGTCCTGGTAGGACGGACCACCGCTCTCTTTGCAGCTGCCGCGCGTATCGGCGTTCCCCTGTCGAATGTCCGCAATGCCGAAGCTATCCTGGAGCGTGCGCGCCGAAGCGACCATGCGATATTGGCCGTGCACGTTCTTGATCGCCAAGGCCGGATTGTTCACACAACAGATGCCTCGCCTCTGGCATCGATCCCGTCTGAAGTCCTGCAGGGCATCAAGAACGCCGGCGGAGGCAATTGGTACTTGGAAGCGGAAAGGACCCTTTTCTCGGGTACCGACGTCACAGGCACCTGTAATCGCGTGCCCGAACAGGTGAATATCGAAACGATCCGGATGTATCATCCGGGATTTCATCACTTGGGAATGCTTTGGAACCGCAACGAGGAGAACTCGGTCCTTAAACGCATCGAAATGGCCAATCTTGCTGATGAGATGGGCTTTGAATTCACAGCCTTGGAACTCCCACTTGACGACGCTGGCGAACCTCGAATCGAGGATACTGAGCCAAAAGTTGCGGCTCTCGAGGAGGCCGGAGCCAACTTCATCTATATCGGATCATCAAGCTTTCTCGTGGCCAATCACGGCGCTTTCACCGGCGCTGCCGTCGAGAATGGACTTCCGGTCCTCAGCCCCTACGAAAGTCTTGTCCGCGAATCTCAGGCACTGATTTCGATCGCTGCGCACTACTACGATACCGGACGTCTCGCCGGTGCGCTTGGCCAAAAGATCCTTGTCGAAAAAGTCCGCCCGAGCGATTTGCCCGTCGCGCGAATGACAGACTTCGCCTTCGTCATTAATATGGATGTGGCCGCAAAACTGGGCTTCTAACTGCCCATCGACTTGCTGCAAATCGCCGAAACCGTCGAGTGAATGCAATTCAGCTGTTGTTCCTGAGAAGAGTCGGCACCGGCCAACCTAGGCACTCACACACGTCGCCGACGAGATCTCCTTGAAGCACAAGCCTTCCCGATTTCGCGGTGCCAAGGATACTCGGAAACAAACAGCTCTTATTGCCGCTGGCCTGTTGTGGCAAAATTTGAATGGGCGACGACATACCACAGACCGTCGATCTCTCTGAACACGGTCAGACGAGGCGCTGTGTGCTGCATCACTTGACCGTCGACGGTCGCATCGATGTTCAAGACATAAGTGACGACCAAAACCCCATCAGTCTCAGTCGACTCCAAAAACTCGAAACTCGGGCGCGCCTCGATTACGGGAAGCCCGCTTCCGACGTATCTGTCACGATCGAAGTGGGCCCCGGATTCACGCATTAACTGGAATTCGGGAGCAAGAACTGCGTCGACGGTTGAAGCATCGCCGCTCGCCACACTGGCGATCCATGCCGCTACGATTGAGACGGGATCATCGCCGTCGATGCCTGCCGCAGACAGCGGTGAGGCGAGGAGCATCAGAGCGGATACAAGGTATGCTATCTTCATTGAATGCCCCAACTCCTGAGAGTGTGTTGGTTTACGGACTGCTTAATGAGCTAGCCGCTGCTTGGCCGCGATTAAGCGCAACCTGCCTGACTAACGCAAGTGGCCCTGAAGCACCAAACCCTGCGATGATCCGGATTGAGCTCAGGTTGCCGACACCGGACTAGAAACGGGACTGCAGTTTCAGACGACTTTTCGCTGAAGTGAACCGTCAAACAATGTCGACCAATCCTTGGCTCATTTGTCAGCTGTTATTTGGCTTTGGAGCAGAGCGTTGGCAGCCAACCCGGCGGGTGAAGAAGGATCGGGGCCTTTGCGGCTCCGTTTCGATCGCTCCGTGTGGCTCGCGTTTCGAGGATCGGCCATCAGCTCGGACGCCGGATTGCTGCTGCACCGGAAACTGGACGACGCCCTTGTGCTGACGGACGTTGCAGCTGGTCTGCTCGTCGATTCCCGCACTGGTCGGAACGGTCGTCATGGTTTCGCCGGGCTCCTGCGTCAGTCGATCTATTCTCGGCTGGCCGGCTATGAGGACGTCAACGAGGCCGACAGGCTGTGTCGGGTCCCGGTCGTCCGCCAGTTCGTCGTCGGCCGCGATCAAGCATCGGGCGGCCTCCGCGAGCGCCGCTACCGAGCCCCAAACGGAAGCCAAGCCGGTTCACGGACATCGCTTTTGCCACTACGCTCGCTGACCGATGGTCAAACGGGGATCCCCGATAGGAATCGGGTAGCAGGACCAATAATCCTGCCATTCCTGTGTTCAGCTAAGAGGAAACGGGCGATGAAAATGATGGAAAACATGATGTCGTTCATGATGGGCCGCATGTCCAAAGAAGACAAAGAAGAGATGATGGACACGATGATGGGAAAGATGCTCGGCGACATGTCCAATGAAGAACGCATGGAGATGATGACGGCCATGATGCCTAAGATGATGGAAGGCATGAACATGGCCGAAATCATGCCGAGGATGATGTCTGAGACGATGGGAGGCGGCTGCATGTCGCCTGCCGACGGCGATGGTGGCGGCACACCGATGTGCGGCATGATGATCCAAATGATGCCGCACTGCATGAAGATGGCAGCCAATCAAACACCGGAAGAGAAGCGCGCGGAAACAATAGTCGATCTGCTTGCGACGATGCTCGAAGCTGGATGCGAGACCCTGGAGAGCGACAAGCGGCCCCCTTTGCTGCAAGCCCTGCAGTCGCGCATTGAAACGATGAAGACGTCCGTCGTCAGATAGTTGGGAACACGGGAGGCCTCGACGCTCTGGCCCAGTCAGGTGAGACTAAGCAGTGGGCTGCCGGTCGAGTAAACGGCGTTCCTGGGATAGGTGGTCGTTATTGTCCCAACGTCCTCGCTTTGACCATCGACAATGTCGCGCGGGGCGATAACCCCGGCCAGAATCCTCACGATGAAGGCACGTTCTTGGGACGATGCGAGTTTATCGGCTCATCAGTTCATGTCTCGACCAACTAGCGCGATCTCAGGGACGGCATCCCAATTGGGCAAGAGGACCGAACAACCTATCGTCGGAGGACTTCAGCTTTGGACGCGTTCGCCGCGGCCGTAGACCAAGAGCATGAGAATGATGACCAGGCCGTAGATGACTTGGCGGCCGGCCTCCGGCATTTGCATGCCCGAC
>CAYPOV010000212.1:0-8257 GCA_964412385.1 uncultured Geminicoccaceae bacterium | reverse complement strand
GGTGGTGCCATGGCCCACCCGCCTCCCGACACTTTTGCCTAACCCTCGAGAGCGACGCCGTAAAAGACGTGACCACCGAAGGGATCGATCTTGAAACCGGTTACTTCCTTGCGCACGGGCTTATAGACGATCGAGTGCGCGATCGTTGCCCAAGGGGCTTTTTCTTTGAAAACGGTTTGCGCTTCTTCATAGAGTTTCACGCGCTCGGCCTGATCGGTCTCCTGTTTGGCCTGCTGGATCAATGCCTCGAACTCCTCATCGCACCATTGTGCACGGTTGGAGCCGCCGACACCGTCACAACCCAAGAGAACGGCGAGGAAGTTATCGGGATCGCCATTGTCGCCGGTCCAGCCAAGCAGCACGGCGCCATTACGCTCGACATCCTTGGAACGCTCGAGATATTCGCCCCATTCATAGCTGACGATCTCGGCATCGACTCCGATGTTCGACCAGTCTTCTTGAATGAGCTCCGCCATACGGCGCGCATTGGGATTGTAGGGGCGCTGAACCGGCATGGCCCAGATGGCTGTCGAAAGGCCGGTCACGCCTGCCTCTTCGAGCATGGTCTTGGCGGCCTCTGGATCATAGGGGTCGTCTTCGACCGCGTCATTGTATGACCAAATCGTCGGCGGGATCGGGTTTTTCGCCTTCTTGGCCGAACCCTGGAACACTGCCTCGACGATGGCGTCCTTGTCGATCGCCATGTTGAGCGCTTTTCTGACGGCAGGATCGTCAAAGGGCGGCATCTGTGTGTTGTAGGCAAGATAGCCGACATTGAGGCCCTCTTGCTCGAGCAAGTTGATGTCGGGATCGCTCTTCATCGCCTCGATATCCGAGGGGTTCGGATAAGGCATCACGTGGCATTCGCCAGCCTTGAGCTTTTGATAGCGGACCGAGTTGTCGGGCGTGATCGCAAAAATCAGATTGTCGATCGGCGCCTTGCCGCGCCAGTAATCTTCATTGGCCTGGTAGCGGATGACAGCATCTTCCTGATAGCCGACAAATTCGAACGGGCCTGTGCCGATCGGCTCGAGATCGACTTTTTCAGGCGTGCCGGCCTCAAGCATGGCATCGGCATATTCGGCTGACATGATCGAGGCGAAATCCATGCCCAGATTGGCGATCATCGGCGCTTCCGGCCGAGTCAACACGAATTTGACCGTTTGATCGTCGATCTTCTCGATGCTTTCGATGAGATCCGGCATCGACATGCCGTTATAGTACTCATAGCTGCCGCCTGAGACGCCATGATAGGGGTGATCGGGATTGCCCTGGCGCTCGAAGGTGAAGATCACGTCATCGGCATTGAAATCGCGGCTCGGCGTGAAGCTGTCATTGGAATGGAAGGTCACGCCCTCGCGCAGATGGAAGGTGTATTCCAAACCGTCGTCCGACACTTCCCAGCTTTCCGCGAGGCCGGGCTCGATTTCCGTGGTGCCGTGCTTGAAGTGAACCAGCTTGTCGAAAATCTGCCGTGAAGACGCATCGAAGGTGGTGCCTGCCGTGTAAAGCGACGGATTAAAGCCTTCGGGACTGCCCTCGGAGCAATAGATCAGGGTCTTTTGCTGGGCCAGCGCCGGCGAGGTCAGCGCCAGCGCTACTGCGGCCGCACTATATCCAAGAATTGAGCGAAGTCGCATCGGATTCTCCATTGTCGTTATGCCCGGCCGCATCCGCGCCGGTGCCTCCCCGACACCTTTCGCGCATCCCCACGCATTTGGGAATAGCCGCGATGCAAGAAAATCATATCTGCCGGAATTATCGGCACGAGATGCAGAACACTTGGTCAGTCTTGCCCTCTTGCGTTCAGCGCTCGAACCCTTGCGTCGCGCCAGAGCAGGACGACGAAGATCATGGCCAGCACTAAGCTCGCCATCGAGATGAAGAACGGCCAGCGGATGTCCAGGCTCATCAACTGGCCGCCGAACAGCGAGATGAGCCCGGCACCGAGTGTGTAAAGGGCAACTGTCACACCCATGACCCAGCCTTGCTCGGTCTCGTCAACGCTTGCCGAAAAGAGCGTGATCATGAGCGGATAGTTGACGCCGAAGGCGACGACAAAGGGTATGATGAGAATATAGGAAAGCCTGGGTATCGGATTGAGGATAAACACCAAAACGCCGAAGGCCATAATGATCAACGTTCCGGAAATAACCTCAAATTTCCTAAAGCGGCTCGCAAACGGCCCGACCAAGAAGCCCGCAGACAGGCCATCGTGATTCCGAATATCACTAATACGACGCTGTTCTGCAGTGTGGAGAAATTGAATTTACTCAACAAGTAATTGTCGACAAAGACAAAAAAGCTGTTCAATGCAAGTTGTGAGCAGAAGAACACTATCGATAAGCGCAACACGACAGGTCTTTGACTTGCGTGATAAAGCGTCAAAAAGACATCGGTTAGCTTGATTGTAATGGGTCGTGTTTGGTCATGCCGATTCTCAAAGAAAACAAGAATGAGCGCGATATTGACGATAACGAGAAGTGCCGCCGCATAGAACGGCAGCTCGATCGACGCGATCGATCCCAAAACCGAGGGATCTGACAACACGCCTCCTAGGATCGGGCCGATCACCAGGCCGATACTCTCAGCCACCAGCACGAAGCCCATATTGCGGGTTTTCTCATCCTCATTCGCGCTGATGTCGACCAACGCTGCCTGCGCGATCGGCTGATTGCCCGCCGTGAAGCCGGTTATCATGCGGGAGATCAGAAGGAGCGTAAAACTGTTCAAATGGAGTGCCAGGATCGTCAGAACATAGCCGGTCAGGGCACCGGAAAGGCAGATGAGAATGCCCTGCTTGCGCCCGATCGAGTCCGAGAGCTAGGAGATATAGGCCGCACCCAGGAACCAACTGAGAAAAAACACCGCCATCGTCAGGCCGAAGTAGAATTGACGCGTGCCGGTGGATGTGTCGCTATCGAGCAGCGTTTGGCTCGGCTCCACGATCAATGTGGTGAGAACAGGAATAACCAGGCCCTGCCCCATGACGTCGAGCACGATCACCATCATCAAGGCAAATAGGGCGATGCTCATTGAGCGTCTCTCACCTCAGCGCTGTTGTTGTGTCCGAAGACGCTCGAGCCCTCGCTGCATACGGTCAAGCGCTTCGCCTATCTCGAGCCGACCTGTGAGCGCTTCCGTGGTGAGATCACCGACGACCGCGCAGGCTTCGATCCCCAGCGTCGAGAACGGCCGCTCCTCTTTGGCGATGGCACGCGTAGCCCTGGTGACGGCCAGCAGGTCGTCGCGGAAATGTCCATCGAAGGCCGTGCCATAGAGTACCGAGAGGGCCGAGGTCTCGAGCGCTTCGCTGTTCAGACCATCTTCTTCGAGCTGGCTTGTCGTTGTGAGGTACTTGGCAAGCTCGAACGCTTCATTCTTGACCTTGGAACGTGCCGGTATCGCCCAAGGCGGGCTGTAGAGATTGGCAAAGCGTCCCTCGGGGCCCGCGGGGATCAGGGCGATGCCGGTGCGTGCCGCAAGATCGGGTTCGGTCTTCATGAGATTGGCATACTCCATGCCCACATCCATGATCATGCCGACCCTGCCTGCGCGATAATCCCTTAGCATCTCGACGAAGCTGATTCGGTCCTGGCCCGGCGGCGCGATGGTGCGCAAGAGATCGACATAAACCGAAAGCGCGTCTCGGTTGGCGTCACCATTGGCAGTCGGGCGGCCGTCGCGATCGAACCAAGTGCCGCCAAAGGAGGCAACAAAGCTCGAGACGGTCCAAACGGCATGGCCGCCGCCCGGAGCACCGCGCGTGGCGAAACCATAGAACTCGCCTGCCCCGGTCTTTCGTTCGCCTTCTTGAAGTGCAGCACCGGCGATCTTGAGTGACGCCCAATCCATCGGCACGTCCAGCCCGTGCTTGTCGAGAAGGTCGCGGCGATAGAGCAGCATGCTGCAAACATTGACGCAAGGAAGGCCCAGGATTTGGCCATCAAGCATAATAGCGTTTCTCGTGGCGGCTGTCACGTCATCGAGGCTGATGCCATCGCGGCGCATCAAGTCATTTAGGACAAGAACGCGGCCCTCTTGGGCGACGCGGCGCAGCATGATCTCATCAGTGCACACCAGATCGAAGGGCGGATCGTCATGGCTAAAGGAATGCAGCATCTCCTCGAACATTTTCTCGATCGAGCCGACACCAACCTTGTCCCATGAGAGTTCGGTCTTGATGCCCGTCTCGGCGGTAAAGCGCGCCAAGGCGTTCGGGAGATTCTGAAACGGCCACCAATCCTCTTGATAAACACGAACGACACGATCGGTCGGCATGGTGAACCTCCATAGTTTGAACCTTACAGCACAGATGCTTGATGCACCTGCCTTGACCCTTCATCATGGCTTGCAACCAGTCTTGCAAGGGGGCCGCGGCCATGCCGAATTTTCCGATCACCGACAGTCACGTTCATCTCTATGACCCTGAGCATCTGAGCTACGCCTGGATGCGCGAGCAGCCGATCCTCAACCGCCGCTATGATTTGAGCGATTTCGACAAGGCGCGGGCGGATGTCGAGGTGGAGCGCATCGTCTTTGTCGAGGTCAATGTCGATATGTGGGGCGGCCATATTGACGAGGCGGCCTGGGTCTCGGACCTCGCCAAGGATGATCAGCGCTTGCAAGGAATTGTTGCAGCGGCACCCATCGAGAACGGCGATGCGGTGGAAGCCGATCTCGAAAAGCTCAAAGCCTTTCCGCTTGTGAAATCGATCCGCCGGCTGATCGAGCGCGAGCCCAACACGCCCGGCTTTTGCACACGGCCTGATTTCGTCAAAGGTGTTCAGCTTTGCGGCAAGCATGACCTCGCCTTCGATCTTTGCATCAAGCATTGGCAAATGGCCGATGCCATTGAGCTATGCCGCCAGGTGCCGGGAACTCGGATCGTGCTGGATCATATCGGCAAGCCCGGGATCAAGGACGGCCTCACCGAACCTTGGATGAGCCAGCTCAAGGAGCTTGCCTCGATGGATCATGTCCATTGCAAGATATCGGGTGTGATCACCGAGGCCGATCATCAAAATTGGCACAAAGACCAGCTCAAGCCCTATATCGATCACGTGATCGCCTGCTTCGGCTTTGATCGAGTGATGTATGGCAGTGACTGGACCGTTTCGGAGCTCACCCACAAATATCCGACTTGGGTCGAGATTCTTGACGAGTTTACATCCTCGGCGAGTGAGGTTGAACGGAAGAAATTCTTTCATGAGAATGCCATCGCCTTTTATCGCCTGTGAGTGACGCGCGACCGATTGAGGTTGTCTGTTTCGGCGGAATTGCTTCCGATGTACGGGCTCGGGCACTAGACCGGGTCCAACTCGAATGCTCCAATCCGGTGAGGACGAGCCGGACCGCAGGCGGCGTTGCACGCAACATTGCCGAATGCCTTGCCCGCCTCGATGTTGCGGTGTCGATCGTCAGCCGTGTCGGGATGGATCGCGCCGGCAATGAGGTCCTCGCCGAACTCGAGAGCTTGGGCGTTGATACTAGCCATGTCGGGCGGTCCGCCGATCAGTCTACGGCAGCCTATACAGCCCTCCTCGACCGCCATGGCAATCTCGTTATTGGGATGTCGGAAATGGCGATATTTGACGAGCTTACGCCTGAAACGGTCCCGGTTCCCGGGGCCAAATCGGTCCAAGCCTGGCTCCTGGATACCAATCTTCCGGAAGCGACACTGACATACCTCGCAAGCCACCCGGCACGGCCGAAGTTGGTCGCCGCCAACACTGTGTCGATCGTCAAAGCCAGACGCCTCGTCCCGATTCTCGCCGAGATCGATATTCTTTTCTGCAACAATGAGGAACTCGACATCATTGATGCCTCGATTCCCAAAACGACTGTCGTCACGCGCGGCGACGAAGGGGCCATCATTCAGCGAGGCGACCGTTTGAGCACGGTCCCGGCGAAGTTCGTGTCCGCCGTGGATGTCACAGGCGCCGGCGATTGCCTGGCCGGCGCCACATTATGGGCCACGCTGCAAGGCAAGCCCATCACGGACGCCGTACGCACCGGCCACGCCGCCGCCGCACTTTCCTTGAGGTCGGAGCGTGCGGTGCCGGAGACTTTAACGACAACGCTGTTGGCCGAACGCTCGTCGAACAGATCACGCAAAGAATAGGACACCCGCCTGTTTGGCGAGCATCCTAAAATTCCCGATAGGAACGCTAAAGTCTAGGCAGTAGAGACAAAGCCAATGTTAGTGATCGCTGGCCTTTCCGCTTTTTGAAGGCATTGACGAACTCGCCTCGCTGCTTGGTTTGGAAGGTTTCGAGGGCTTGGACGGCTTGTTCGATTTCATTTCGACAAACTCCTTGTCTCGGCGCCCACG
Source organism: uncultured Geminicoccaceae bacterium (assembly GCA_964412385.1). Lineage (GTDB taxonomy): Bacteria > Pseudomonadota > Alphaproteobacteria > Geminicoccales > Geminicoccaceae > JBGSYN01. The sequence continues at coordinate 1,923 of CAYPOV010000212.1, read as the reverse complement.
CGCCGAATGAGAACTATTTGGAAATTTGCAGGTTATTTGACAAACCAATTTTATTTGGATTTAATATCGGCTATTCCGATAGATGAAACATGGTGATCGGCTCATCATGATTAACGGGAGCACCCTGCATGGACATCGACATGGCCAGGACTTTTCTCGCTGTTGCCGAGACGGGAAGCTTTGTTGACGCCGCCGATCGCGTCTATGTCACCCAATCCACCGTGAGTATGCGTATCAAGATGCTCGAACAGCAGCTCGGCAAGATCCTGTTCAAGCGCAGCAAAGCCGGCTCGCAACTGACCACCGCAGGTGTCCAATTTCATCGCCATGCCGTAGCTATGTTGCGAATATGGGAACAGGCGCGCCTTGAAGTTGCCTTGCCGTCGGGGTATCGGGCAGCCCTCACGGTAGGCGGTCACTATAGTCTCTGGGATGGTTTTCTGTTCGACTGGTTGGCTCGGATGCGGACGAAATCTCCAGATATCGCGATTCGCACACAGGCAGGCTTTTCTGAAGCGCTGATGCATCAACTCGCCGACGGCACGCTCGACCTCGGGATTATGTACGCGCCCCAAAGCCGACCTGGCTTTGATGTGGAGATACTATTCGATGAAGAACTCGTTCTGGTTTCGACTTTATCACCTAACAGTGGCGTTGGTGATTGCAGCTATATCTATATAGACTGGGGGCCTGAGTTCAGGGAGGATCATGCACTAAACTTTCCAGGTATATCGACGCCCGGCGTTTTTATGGAATTGGGGTCGCTCAGCCTCCAATACCTGCTCGGCAACAAAGCCTCCGGTTACTTTCCACGCCGGCTGATTGAACCGCATCTCCGTGATAACGAATTGCGTCTCGTCAAGAAGGCTCCCGTTTTCCGCTATCCGGCTTATGCTGTCTATGCCAGCGAGGGCGATGGAGGGGCGCTGGATGAGGCGCTGGCGACGTTGCGCTCTGTCGCATCTCTCCAGAGCAAGATCCACCAATGATCAACCCTCAGCCACCCATCGAAAACTTCGATATCACGCCTCAAAAAATTTCATTTGTTCCTCGATTGAAGGATGCGTTCCCAACGCTCACCTAGGCGAGCATTAGCAGGTATGATCCGAGAGTGCTAACTCAGTGGGTCGCTCCAACACAGGTTATCAGGAGGGAAATATGAAGTTGAGACCTTTGCACGATCGCGTCGTCGTGCGGCGTATCGAGGAAGACCAGAAATCCACCGGCGGGATCATCATTCCTGACACCGCTAAGGAAAAGCCATCTCAAGGTGAGGTGCTTGCCGTTGGTCCTGGCACGCGTGGCGAACACGGTGAGATCGTTCCTCTCACGGTCGCGGTCGGCGACCGCATTCTGTTCGGAAAGTTTTCCGGAACCGACGTTAAGCTCGATGGTGAAGAACTCGTCATAATGAAAGAGTCGGACATCATGGGCATTGTTGATCACACAGCTGCCGCAAGCAAAGCAGCATAATTCCGGGACACAATATAATGGCTGCCAAAGACGTACGCTTTCATTCCGATGCCCGGCAAAGAATGCTCCGAGGCGTCGACATCTTGGCTGACGCTGTCAAGGTGACCTTGGGCCCAAGGGGCCGCAACGTGATGATCGAAAAGTCATTCGGAGCACCCCGTGTTACCAAGGACGGTGTTACCGTCGCCAAAGAGATCGAGCTTGCCGACAAGTTCGAGAACCTCGGTGCCAAACTGGTGCGTGAGGTCGCTACGAAGACATCTGATCTTGTCGGCGACGGCACAACCACGGCGACTGTTCTTGCCCAGTCGATCGTCCGTGAAGGGGCGAAATCGGTTGCTGCAGGCATGAACCCGATGGACCTCAAGCGCGGCATCGACTTGGCCGTTCAGACGGTCATCAAGACCCTTCAGGATAACTCGAAAAAGATCGAGACCAACGATCAGCTCG
>CAYPOV010000211.1:0-8262 GCA_964412385.1 uncultured Geminicoccaceae bacterium | reverse complement strand
AATTAAACATAATGCCATAAATCCGACGTTGCTTCGGTCGCATCACTGGGTTGAGAGCAGCCTTCATCGCCGGGTGACCAAAATCTAAGGATCGACCGAAGTTAAGCCAATCGAAATAGCCCGATTTGACTAACTCTTGATGACCACACCAGTGATGTGATCACTCTCGACGAAGATCAGCAAGTTGATTGACAAAGAGGCATCAGAGCAACGAGTGATATATCTGTATTTTCAACTGTGTAGATGCGCCTCTTGGCTGGTCCTTGTGAAATACTTTTTTCGCCCCGAAGCTGACTGTTGATTCCAGCATGGGTGAGTAAAGGGTACAAACTATGAATACGTCGTCTCCCCGTGTCCGAAACGGGGAAACGACGTTTGTGGGAAGCGAATTCAAGATCAAGTGTCTATCGGGTTCTCAAGACGTGATTCCAAAAGTTTCGTGCCTCCCCCAATCACGAACGAGAAAGCCAACAGCAATAGACCGGCAACAATTGAAACGCCACCAAGCCAAGGTGACCAGGTCGATAGGTTCACAATAAACATGGCCGGAAGCTCACCAACATTGTGTAGGTCTTGGTGTTCATTGAACTCATCTCCTGGGTGCCCCAAAGCCACTGGCCAAGGATGTCCCAAATGCACCTCCTGGCCGGGACATGGAGGGCAAACGTCCAAAAACATTAAACAGGTACCCATAAGCAATAACGCGGGTCCCACGAACAAGAATGAAAGGCGGACTTTCCAATAGTTCGTGCGAACTTTCTGCCAAATATTTTTCTGCATAATGCTTTTTCACCTCATTGAGTAATAAAGTGGTCTTTTCGTGAGCGGGTTACGTTTATCGAAGACAACGCCGAGTCGATCGTTCGTGCGAGGGCAGTGTCGATCAGACCGTTGCGTTACGTGTGGTTCCGGAACGGTTCCTTAAGCGCGACGTAGGAGACTTCGACCATCTCGTTCTCGAAGGAACACCATCTACGAACTCCGAATGGCGTCGATGACAAGTGAAAATTCCGCTCTGGCATGTGGCACACAACCTCGAGTTCTCCTTGCACAGTATCAATCACAATTTGAATGCGGGTGACTTTTGCCAGCGCTAGTTGTGGACAAGCGTCTGGAATCGACGGCTCTGTTGGATTGGGCCTGGTTACGACGCTGATCTTTGTTTGATCGTCGAACGCGGAGTGGATTGCTGTGTCCTCCAGAGACGAATTGGCTTTTTCTTTGCCAGTCTTTTTGTGTTTATTTTCAGCTTCCATCGATTTTCTCCATCAAGTGATGCAATGTAGACAAGTCAGCGCGAACGCTGACACAGAGCACTTTCGTGGGCTTTGTGGGCTTCTTCAGAAATGTAAACACTGGCAACAAAAACTTCTGCGACAAGAATTTGTCAGGATGGGTCGGGTTTGGCCAGCACTATCTGAGCGAACGGTTACAACCCTACAACTCCAGATCGACCAACGGCTGCAAAGATGACAATTTGCAAGATCTGACCACGCCGAAAGTTTCACTACAAACCAAAATCCGCCATCAAAGGGAAACCAAAAGAAAGCGAAGTCTACGAACGGAGACGTGGCCTTCCTTTCCCGGTTTCCTACAATGGACTTCAAAGACCAATGAACAAACAAGGGGGCATTGAAACTGTATGCAACTCCTATCCATCCACTCCGTAACATAACAAGCTGAAACCTGAGGAGGCAGAAAACTATTTTTCATTTTTCAAGCGGTGTCCATTGATTCTCTTGCCACAAATTCTCGGCTTGGCAAGCCAAAGCAAAAACGAGATTCTTTCTCACCACCAGGAAACATTCAAATGGACCACGACAAGTCACCTGCCGATTCTTCACTTCTTGAGTCGTTAAACATGACCAATTTTCTACCCGATGAACAGGCCCCACCGGTTGACGAAACCAAAATACGTCAGTTGCTCAACACCGAGTTAGAAAAAAACGAGGCCGACAAAGTTGTTAGTTGTGTTCGGTCTTATCGAAACTGGAATCGCGCCTGCAGTCGAATTCTCGGTGAGAGCATTGAGGATCAATAAGCGCAGCCAGACGCTTCACCTGGGAATCAAAAACCTGAAGGTGAAGCTCCGTTGCAGTTTTTGGAACGTAAAGGTCAAAGCCTCTTCACAATCCGCACCCAGTTCCGTCGCCGAAACATCTCCTGATCGTTGAACCTTTCCAACTCAAAACACAACGGCAAATTGGTTGATCCCCCGCCCGCACCTCCAAACCTTTTTAAAAAAGGAGAGCCTCCTTTTCGAGAGCACGTTTGACCAGGGCAAGACCTCGCGCTCGATAGTTTTGAACAGACCTCTCGGTCACGTTGAGGTTCTCGGCAGTGTCTCGGATTAATTTTCCTTGGAGCCAATCTGCAAGAGTCTTCCGCATCTTCGAGTCCTTGCAGTTTTGGATTGTTTCTCGAACAAGTTGCAAGGCTTTGAGGTATCGTTCCGGGGAAATGGATTCGGCACTCATGATCGCTCCGAGGTCTGTCAAGGATAATAGTTGTTTGGAGTTACGAGGTTTCTTTCCGATCATTGCGCTGAATGCGTCACGGATCGTCCACTTCACAGCTCTTCGGCAAAGGCCCCAAAGCCAACTCGAAAAGTCATCTGCTGTATGACCGCGAAAGCGACTTCCTCCTGTCTTTTGTAAGTACCGATACACGACGTAGGTTGCTCGGTTGTTCACGTCTTCACGGAGATGTTCGTAATTCGGACAACGATACACTAGACAATTCACAACTCTGCGGAGCCGCCTGCCGAAAAACGAACTATTGGTGACGGTGGTTGCCAAATTTTCACACTGCCGGGCTGAACGCAAAAATAAAAACAATACAAACAGAGCTTCGAGTTCCTCGGTTGCGACTTCTGCACTTTGGGGGCCAGCGTTGGGCTCGGGTGACGATACAGTTGTCAGGATTGGAACTGCAGTTACATTTTGTGGGCTGGTAACAGCCCTCGTTGGAACGGACGAGGAGCTTACAGGTAAGAGCATCTGCGTCTACCTCCATTTGAGAAGAGCGGTAATGGAAAAGTAGCGCCAAGAAGGGAAGTGAGAGGCGACTACACAAAACGCGTCTCAAATTCTCCGGACTTAGCGTCTTGGTTTACAGATTACAAATAGCTCAACAGAGCGGCCAGCTAACATTCAGATGACCATAAACTTAGAAATGGCAAGATTTTGCGGGTTTGTGGGGAGTTTAGGGAGTTGTGATGCTCGTTATTGGAAGATTTTGGATCAAATCTGCATCGACACGCAGTAAATCTACTGATTGCGAATTTGCATGCAGTTGGGTGGAGTTGGGTGGAGTTAGATTTTCGAGCCAACTTTAAAACTTCGCAAAATTTGGAAAAAATTTGTTGAATATTTTAGTTGTGTTTGGGGGATAGGATTCAGAAAGGGAGAGTTGGTTTGGTTAAATTTCGGGTGGGTTTAGTTGTGAGATTTAAGGGTGATGTGATGTCACCCTTAAATTTCGAATTTGGAATGCCAACAAAGTTGGCATTCCGCAGACGCGTTTTGTGTATATGTACATTTACAAAAAAAACAACGGATGTCAATTCTGAAACGAACAAATTTGGCCGCCTGCGATTCAAGTTTAAACTGCACAGAGACCGCCTTGCCTTGACACCAAACAGATGCCAAGTGAGTTATATTTCCATCGCTGGGTTATTCTTTGTATCATCCCGGACGTCTTCGACAAGAATGGTTCACATAAAATTCATCATTCCTTCGCAGTTACAACTGTTCAGAGTTTTCCATGCAAAAACCAAACAGTGCAATTTTCAAAGCCACCAAAGTATTTCTAAATACTACTTCGCAGATTTGAGTGTAACTGAAGCAGGGGTGCGTAATCGTTGGGTTGAAACTGGGAATTGGAGAAGAATTTTACGCTATTTCTTGATAAACTTGTCACAGTCTCGTTTTGCAAAAAAAGCGAAATTCTACCCGTCATTTACACCCCGAAAGTCGAGGGATTGACGTGAATACCCCCACCACAGACAACAACGAGCAAAACCAAAATTCCGAACCAGCTCCCGACACGCAAAACCAAGAGGAAAAGAAGGACAACCAGGAAGAAAAAAAGAAGCAAAAATCTGACCGGCTCGAAGAGCAATTCGCACACGTGCGAGAACTAGCTCGTAAGGGAGAAACAGAATGGCAAGAAGACGCAAAACACTACGGATCAGATACAAGAAAAATACTTGAAACAGTTTTTGGCGATAAGACTCGGAGATTTTACGACCTACTTTTAGGACCAACTCTTGTAAGACCACGGCTTCTCAAGGATCCGAAAGGCTTGAAATCCGAGTGGAAGCATTTTTTCATCGGCACCGAAAGCGAGTGGGATGAAAAACGCAAAATCGCAAAACTCATGTTCCGACAAGCGTTAGACGGAACTGAGTACAACAACGATAACCAAAACTGGTTACTACCGCGAAACCAGAACATCCTCCTTGGCCACGGCAGCACGACCTTCCACCTTGGTATTGTTCTTGCTGAGAAAATGCGAGAAAGTCTTGAAGAAGACAACGATGATGCCTTTCTTGGTGGGACCTTCGAAGAGGCAAAGCTAATCACATATTCCTTCGACTTTGCGCGCCTGCTTGCTCCTCTTGCGGTAAGAAATTCCGCTCCTCAGGTGTATCTCGGGCCTTTTCTTATGTCGCCCAAAGGGCGAGATCTCGGGGTGAACGGCGAGTGTTTGTGTGTGCCTCGGCACGCACAGACAAACAGCTCCGGTGCTCAAGAGTGGCTCAAAACCGGCAAACAAATTCAAACTGTGGTTGCCAGTTGTTATCGACTCGGCCCTGATGGAAGCATTTACACAAGATCCTTTGATGAGAAACAAGACCTCGAGTTTATTCTGTCTCATGGACCGTCCAAGGTCATTCTTCTTGCGACAAAGTCCAAGTTGGGATTAAAAGGAGATGCTGGATGCGAGGTGCCAAAACCAGAGAAGGAGAATTGTAGTTTTTGTTTAGTCACCAATGAAGCACCCGATTTCACAACGCCACCACCTAGATTTGATGCCGTTTATTGGCCGGGTGGTTGCTTGTTTGCACCAGAGCAATCCTCAGATAATGACTGATTCGCTATCCTCAAAAGTGCCGGGGAAACGGTTCGCAAGATTTGGACACATCCCGATTTGGCAGGGAGTGGAACACACGCCCGCGGCAAGTGAATCGGTCTTGTATCTGCGCAAGCAATCCTGGCGAGACAGAAAACCAGTTCCCGTCCAAATCAATTTGGCTGAGATTCTGTAGCTGTGGCGACAATAAAATTGCTCTGGCGCCTTGAGGGCCGATGCAATTATCCGAGAGGATCAATCGTCTTAGCGAAGCCAAGGAGTCGGAGGAGGCAAGGAAACGAGCGTCAACAGTTGTGAGTCCGTTATCGGATAAATTCAGTGTATGTAAGTTTCGCACCATGTGTGACCGGACAAGTTCTCTGACCAACTGTTGTTGAACTCGGATCGTTGTTAAAGAAGTGACTGGAAACTGGGAAACGAGTTGCTCCAAATCTGCAAGTGTTATTGAAACAACCGGACGTTCATTGACGATCCGGAATTCTTCAAGAAACCCACGATGAAAATTAGCACTCGTTACCCACATCGGCAGCTCACTTTTCCATTCGTCTTCATGTGTTCGGAGCAACTCAATCATTCTGCCTCGAAGTTCTCTCTGCCGAGTGGTATTGAATCCGAATCCCGCTTTTTCTTCTGCCTTGGAAGCGATCTGTATTCGGATGAACTCAGCCCTGTCCGAATCTCCTTGTTCCTCAAGCCAGTCCGCATACACAAGGCGTAGGGATTCATTGTTTGGCTCGGCCGTTATGGCTCGCCGGAATTGTTTGTCCGTTTTGGCATCCATGCCGTTCTCCTGTCTTGAGACAGAAGAATACATCGGCCAAATCGAATGCGCAAGTTGAAATTGAACTAACTTTCCAAATGCCTCCTGGACACGCTTTTCCTACCTCCTCTCTTCCTTCTCGCTACCAAAGCCACCGTTTCTTCTGATGTTTTGGTATTTGAGATGGGCTATTGATAAATCCAGTGGGGCTTCTATTTTGCCTGAAACCTGACTCAACAACCGCTCACATCCGCACTGCAAATGTTCCGCCAACGTAACCTTTCCGACCAGATAGCACGCACCGTACTGCAAATTTTGACACGCTCGAGCCACCAACTCCTCGAGTGTCCCCTGCCCTAAGTCATCGTGACCAAACGCCATCAATTCGGCCAGATTTCCATCGGGCCAGGTTTCGAAGAAGGAGTACAAAGCGTCACGAGCAATGAGTTCTCGACTTACAACTCGTGACGAGATTGCAAGCTGTAACTGGTCGGCCAAATTCAGAACCTGCTCGAAGACATCAGGTGTGAGAGACTCGATTCCGAGGTTTCGCGGCTTAAATGATGTTTGGCATGCTTGGGATTGAACGAACATCATGATCCCCTTCGAGTGATAACGCCGGATCCCGATACCCTACTCGACCAAATCACTACTTTCTACCTCGACAACTGGCCAAAATGGAGGAAACCGCCTCAACACACCCCCACCACTGAACCGATTAGATTTTTAGACTGCCTCACCGTTTCACGCCAGAGGACCTTCGAAGCCATGCCCAAGCGGGGAAAGCCCAAGCCCAAAGACGCCATCGTCGTCGAGACCTACCAGAAACTCGACCAGTTCGTCGAAGCTTTCGCAGCCGGACATCTCAATCTCTTGATACTCGTCGGCGGGGCCGGGCTCGCCAAAAGTCAGTCTCTTCGCCAAGCTGTAGGTGAGAAAGCATGCTGGCTCGAAGGAAACACGACAGCCTTCGGGATGTACACCGAACTATACAAACACCGCGACCAACTCGTCGTCATCGACGACGTCGATAGCCTCTACTCAAGCACGAGCGGAGTGCGGCTTTTAAAGTGCCTTTGCCAAACCGACCCGACCAAGCGGGTTACGTGGCAGTCGGCTGCAGCGTTGTTGGACAAGCAAGAAATCCCCAGGGAATTCACGACCACCAGCAAGGTCGCCATCATCTCCAACGATTGGCAAACGCTCAACGCCAACGTCGCCGCCGTCCAAGACCGGGGACACGTCATTTTGTTCGAGCCAACGGCCGAGGAAATCCACCGCCATGCCAGCAACTGGTTTTGGGACCAGGAAATCTTCGACTGGTTCGGAGCTCACCTTCATCTGATCGCCGAACCATCCCTTCGCAACTACGTCCGGGCCGCCGAACTCAAACAGGCCGGGTTCGACTGGATCGAAATGCTTCCCTTGAAGAACATCTCGCCCAAGACACTGATCGTCTCACGCCTTAAGGCCGACACGAGTTACCCGACCGAGGAGGCCAGGGCCAAAGCATTCGAAGACTTGGGCCATGGGTGCCGAGCGACGTATTACAACCACGCCAAAAAACTCAAAGGGAAAACCAAAACCACCAACATCAAACTCCAACACAACGCCCCTCCTGCCCTGCCCAAAGCGGCATGACAAAGGTTTCCTGCGGTTTTCAAAGCGAGTTTATTTTGTTGTTGCGCCGAGAAATTTTTTCGGGTATCGTGCGAGTCCAACGTAACGAACCCGATAACTAAAATGACCGAAGACAAAGACCCTGCCCACATCCTCGTTCCCGACGAAATCGTCGATTCGATTCCCAAACTCTACGCCACGGAGAAAGAGAAAGACCCAATTGTTCATCTCAAATTTTTCACTCCGGACTCCAATTTTACGTGGTTCCTGATCGAGTACGATCCAAACGACCGCATTGCTTTCGGCCTTGTCGATGGCCACGAAAGAGAAATGGGTTACATTTCGATCGAAGAACTTGAGCAAGTACGTGGTCCCTTAGGCTTGCAAGTTGAGCGTGACCTTCATTGGAAACCGACCCCACTTTCGCAAGTTCACTCAACCTTAGATCAGACACCACCGTCGTCGTTTCGCGACCGGATTCAACCACCTCAAGATACGCCAGACGAAGAGAAAGGCCCAAAGCGGTAAGCTCACATCTTCCGATTGAGACTCCCAAGATTTCCTAATGGTTGCTTTCCAACTTTGTTGCATTTTCCGTTCTCTGTGCTAAGGTGTTGGACTTCAAGCAAACACCATCCGATGCAGCGCAGTATCACATCACGCACCACATCCGAACCTTCCTTACGGTTTGACGTCATTCGGTTTCCGACCGACCAGGTCAATGTTCAATCTCTCCGTAAACGGTTGCCCCGAGAGACGGATCGGGCTGCCTTTGGACTTGGCTC
>CAYPOV010000210.1:0-8269 GCA_964412385.1 uncultured Geminicoccaceae bacterium | reverse complement strand
CCTCACGATTTCACTCAAGGCCAAACCTAATCTCGAAAGTGCTGCAAATTGGTTTGCACCCACATGGGCTATTTGGAATCCCTGGTTTATGTGGCACCAAACTATGCTCACGGCATGGAAACCATGGTTGGACATTCCGGGCACCTCAAAGCCGCACTTGCTTGGGGAAACCAAAGATTCGGAAAATCGCGACTGAACACAATAGTGTCTCGGCGCATTTTTTGAGAGGCGACCTTGTATAGCTATCAGATCGTAGATTGGGGCGCACCACTCGCTCGGAGCGAAAAGCCGAATCCAGTGCCCAAGGGTCGCGAAGTGCTATTAAGAGTGACAAGTTCTGGGGTGTGCCATAGCGATATTCATATCTGGCACGGCTATTTTGACCTTGGTGGCGGCGAGAAACTCAAGATCAGCGACCGTGGGATGAAGCTTCCTTTCACGCTCGGTCACGAAGTTCTCGGAGAGGTCATCGAGAAGGGTCCAGAGGCGAAAGAGGTCGAGGTCGGCGACAAGCGGATCGTTTACCCTTGGATCGGCTGTGGGGAGTGTGACGTCTGCAGCAAGGGCCAAAATCTTTTGTGCCTCAAGCCGCGCATCATTGGGACCTGGGTCGACGGCGGCTACAGCGATCACCTAATCGTGCCGGATCCCAAGTGGTTGGTTCCATATGACGGGATCGCGGAAGAGCTTGCATGCACTTACGCTTGCTCCGGCATCACCGCATATCGAGCGCTCAAGACAGCAGAAATCAGTAATGGGGAGCCATTGCTCATCGTTGGCGCAGGCGGTGTCGGGATGCAGGGTGTTCAACTGGCGCCATACGTCACCAGCGATCAGGTCGCCGTTGCGGATGTGAGCGAGGCAAAACGAAAGCTCGCTCAAGATTGTGGTGCCAATCTGACGGTGGACAATTCTGACCCGTCGAGTGTCGAAACCGTGCTGGAATGGTCGAAGGGTGGTGTCGCTGCGGCTGTTGATTTCGTAGGGCGCCCAGAAACCGTGCAATTTGCGATGCGAACGCTCCGCAAGGGAGGTGTAGTGGTCGTTGTTGGTCTTTATGGCGATCAGCTGCCACTTTCGACCGCACTTCTTCCTCTTCGCATGTATACACTCCGCGGCAGCTACGTCGGAACGCTCCAAGACTTGAAAGACGTTGTCGGCCTCGCTCAGCAAGGCAAGCTATTGCCAATCAAAACCCAGAGCAGACCGCTCGATGCAGTCAATCAGGCCCTGCTGGATCTCGAAGCCGGAAAGGTTGAGGGTCGGATCGTTCTCAAGCCTTAGGGTCCGTCAGTGTAGCGCTTCGCCGCCAAAACCCTTAAACTCTAAATCGGCATAGTTACACAGGCGCTGAACTGACTGGAGTTTTGATGTCGGCTTTCAAAAAAGCTATAATTGCGGCGGTACTCACGCCGGTGGATCACGTCGGCATGATCAATGTCGAACGCTATTGCCGGCATGCTCGTTGGCTTTTGCGACATGGTTGCCATGGGCTTGGTGTTTTTGGATCAACCAGCGAAACGCAATCGTTTTCCGTATCGGAGCGCCAAGCTGCACTGGAGGCCTATATCGGGGCTGAACTCCCCGCCGATCGGATGATCGTTGGCGTGGGATGTTGTGCACTTTCCGACACACTTGCGTTGGCGCGCCATGCCCTTGAGATGGGCGTCACCAAGCTCATCGCCCTTCCTCCATTTTTTTACAAAAGTGTTTCAGAGGAAGGGCTTTTTCGGGCCTTCAGTGATGTCATCAACGGTATCGCAGACGATCGCCTGGAACTCTACCTGTACCATTTTCCGCAAATGTCAGGCGTGCCCGTTCCCCATGGCGTGGTCGAGCGCCTAGTTTCGATGTACCCAACCACCATCAAAGGTATTAAAGATAGCTCCGGAGATTGGGAACACACTCGCTCACTCATTGAAAACTTTCCTTCTCTATCGATTTATGCAGGCGCGGATGGCTTGTTACTCGATGCATTGAAAGCAGGAGGTGCAGGAGCATTCACGGCAGCGTCTAATATCACGGCGCCCTACAATCGGGCCGTCTTGGATGCCTTCATCAAAGGTGATCGTGATAAGGCGGAAGCGGAAATGACTATGGTTCGAGACGTAAGAACCATACTTACCAAGCGTGCACCGATTCCAAGCCTCAAATACGTCATATCAAAGGCGCTCAAAGACGACATTTGGCGGATCGTGCGCCCGCCGCTTGTTGACCTGGATAGTAGTAATGGTGTGGAATTGTTGCGCGAACTCGATGAGATCAGCTTCGCTTATGATCCCGACCTCTATGCCGTAGCCTCGTCTTGATACCTGACATCACGCCAGAGCAAAGAGGCGAGCCTTCTTAGGCTCGCCTCCGTTGGTATAGCGGGATTGAGGAACCCGGAGAAGTAAGCGCTAAGCGGCGCTAGCTGTCGCTCTGTCCTCAACAGCAACTTTCCCGCTGGGCGCACCCTGGATTTCAATACGCCGCGGCTTAAGAGCCTCGGGTATTTCGCGCTGCAACTCGACTGTGAGCAAACCATCTTTCATCGAAGCGCCCTCGACCCGAATATGATCGGCGAGCTGAAAACGACGCTCGAACGCGCGATTAGCAATGCCGCGATGCAAGAAGGAAGCTTCACCCGATTTCTCCTTCCCTTTGCCGGAGATGGTCAGCTGATTGGCTTCAGAAACCACCTCGATGTCGTCCACTGAAAAGCCGGCGATCGCCATCACGATACGATAGTGATCGTCATTAATTTTCTCAATGTTGTACGGTGGGTAGGAGAGTGTCTGGGGATCGCTCTGCATTGCCGTGTCAAGAAGCCTGGAAAGACGCTCGAAACCGACGCTGGAGCGAAACAAAGGTGTGAAATCGACCGTAGCCAATACTATCCTCCAATAAGCGATAGATCTGGTGTTAATAACAACACGGACCCAACTTTGGCGTCCGCAACTACTTAGGTCGTTATTCGTGCGTCGTCTTCAAGAGCCTAAGACGAAAAATTCTATGACTTCATGCCGTAGATACGAGCCAAGTTATCAAGACCCTGTTTGTAAACGTGTTCAATCGCTTCTACGGCTTGGTTCTCCGGAACGCCTTTTGGTTTGAATTCACTCGACCATTCAACACTGCTTGTCCCATCGCCATTGTCGGTAACACGAAGCTCGGCTGTGTAGTCGACAACAGGAAGGGGGCCACTTTCAATCGAATACGAATAGAGACGTTCTTGAGGGTTGATCTCCAGGAGACGCTCCACGATCTGGCCCCCACCGGCCAAATCGAGGACGCGCGTCGCCCCCTTGCCCTCACCATCACTGGTCACGTTTTGCACTTGGGGATGCCAGTTTCCGATGGCAGAAAACTGGCCAATTGTTTGCCAAATTTTCTCAGGTGACGCGGCGAGTTCAGATGTCATCATCACTTTGGGCACGGCGGCCTTCCTTCTCATGGATTACAAGAAAACAGGTTCGTTCAAAGGAACCATATTTTCAAGGTCAATAGCCTTGCACTAAGAAGTCGTACCCCACACCCTCGGACGCAATTTGCGTTGACGATGGGTTCTCGCAACCAAACACGACCTATTTCGAAAGTTGCTTAGCGACGAAGGTCGAATTGCCTAGGCCCATGAGGTGTTGACCTGAATCAACGTAAATGGTCTGTCCAGTAACGCGCTCCGCATTTGCCAAGTATCGCAGCGCGTCCATCAGGTGTTCGGGCCGCAGTCCCGATCGCATGGGCGTGCGGTTTTGTTGAGCCAAGAATCTCTCTTCGTCCTGCCCAAAGCTTGGTAATGTCAATCCCGGCGCAATGCCGTTGACGCGAATTTTGGGAGCCAATTCAAATGCTGCGAGCCGCGTAGCGCCCTCCAGACCAATTTTGGCAACGAAGTAGCTAAAGAACTGAGGGTTCGGTGTGAGCATCTGCTGATCGAGGAAATTGACGATGGAGGCGCCTTCAGGAAGGTGTGGTTGCTGCGCAAAGGCCTTCATCAGGAACACGGGCGACGCAACGTTTACATCGAGCAGACGATCCCAGCTCCCGTGGGTCATGGTGGCCAAGCTGTCGTCTTCAAATAGCGAAGCAACATTGACAAGAAGATATAGGGCGCCCGCCTTCGCGACGGCGTCATTAACGAGCCCTGCTGCGTTTTGAGGGTCGCTCAAGTCAGCCTGAATGGGCCAGGCATTGCAACCAAGATGTGCGATTTCACGCACAACCTCCTCCGCTTCACTCGCAGAGCTATTGTAATGAGCAATGATATCGAAGCCATCACCTGCAAGCCCAAGGGCGATAGCGCGTCCGACGCGCTTTCCGGCGCCTGTTACAAGAGCAGTTTTTCTTCTAGCGGTCACTTCTTTAGTTTCCGAGTTTGGATTTTTGCCAATCCAAAACTGGTTGAACACGAGCCACTTCGTGAGATCTGACGATGTTTGCCTTGCTGAGGACAGCCAGTACGGCGAAACATGTTTCGGCTGAACGTACCTCCTCTTTGAACATTGCGACGGGGGACGGCAAGGTTAGGCAAATTGGCCAACCGAGTTCGCGAAATCGGAAACCTTGCAGAACATTCTCGATTTGGAAAGCGACGCGAGCACGACCATCAGGCAAATTGTTATAGAATCCCACACCTGGATCAATCCAAATTCTCTCCAGCCCATATCGCTCGGCCCTAGTTAACTGGCTGCGGAAGAATTCCATTTGCATCTCAATCAATTCGTCGCGACTTGGCAGACCCGCGTGATCCCGCGCGTCTTGGCCGGCGGTGTAGCATAGAATGAGCCCTGCATCATGCCGCGCCACGAGCCTAAAGATCGCCTCGTCATCATTTCGACCTGTCAAGTTGATTACCGCAGCACCTTTGGCGAGCGCCACTTCGGCCACCTCTGGATAGTAAGTCTCGACCGATAGCGGGATGCCTAACTCGTGCAAATTGTCGATGACTGGCCACAGAAGATCGCCTTGTTGGGCGGCGCTCACACGCGCCGCTGTGACGCCGGTCGATTCTGCACCAATGTCGACCAGCGCAGCACCTTCTAACTGCATACGCCGCGCTCGGTAACGTGCTTGATTGACCGAAAGACAGATGCTTTCGCGATAAGATGAGTCTTTCGAAAGATTTATCACTCCCATCTGATATGCGCGATCCTCGAACGTAAGGCGGTGCCGCGGCAGTCGGACGATCCTGACTGGTGCCGTTAGCGCGCTTTCATGAGCGCGCCACAAATTGAGCAGATAATCTGGGTTGATCATGTATTACCTTGCCAGTGATCGGAAAGCCGCCGCACGGCATTGGTGTCGGAAGCGAGCGCTGCCAGGCTTTCAGCGATCGTTAGTCCGGTGATAGGGTGGATGTCCGATGATGCGATCTCGGCCAGCGGCTCGAGCACAAAGCGCCGCTCTAGCATCCGAGGATGTGGAATTTCCAAATTCGGCGATCGAATTATCCGATCCCCGTACAATATAATGTCGAGATCGAGGGTACGGGGCCCCCATCGGATTTCGCGCCTTCGATCATGTAGGCGCTCAATCGCTTGAAGAGCCGAAAGGAAACTCTCGGGTGATAAGCTAGTTTCGACTTTTAACACGGCGTTCCAGTAATCATCCTGGATCGGGCCGCCGACAGGAGCCGTCTCATAGATCGACGATGCGTCCATGACGTAGATGAACGAATGATTGCTAATGGATTGACGTGCACTTCCAAGCATTGCCCGCCTATCGCCGACGTTCGAACCAAGTGCCACAAACGCAAAAGCCACCCGGATTCCCTAACGCAATCGTACGTGGCTGGCGAAGTTTTGAATGGCCACCGAGGTCAGCGAGTTGGCAAATTGCCAACTAACGAACGTATAAGAGAGCAGTCCGTATTCGGGGTTCGAGTTCAGCATGCACTTACTACTGACAATACTAGTATCCGTCACGACAATGTTAGCAGGAGGTTACGTCTACGCGACATCGACGTCGCCTGCTCACGCAAATAGAGTCGCTGCGTCTCTTCACAGCGACGTTATGAGCGTTCGCCCAGGTGAGACGGTTACGCTTGCACTCGACCAACAGATCGAAGAAGGCTGGCACACCTATTGGCTTAACCCCGGCGATTCCGGCGAACCGACTTCCATCGAGTGGGAACTGCCTGACGGGGTCGAAACATCTGAAATCATCTGGCCTACTCCCCAACGGATACCGTATTTCGATCTCGTCAACTACGGGTACAAGAATCAGGCCGCTCTATTGACGGAATTGACTGTTCCGGCGGACTGGCCTGCAGGCAAGCCCATTGACGTCAGGGCCGACGCGTTCTGGCTGGTTTGCGAGGAAATCTGCATCCCAGAAGAGGCAAGTTACTCTCTGGCGATCCAGACAACATCGGGTCCGACAACGCTCGATCCCGACCTCAAGTCGTTCTTCGCAAGCGCGCGCCAGAAGACACCTGCAGACAATCCCTGGCCCACGGCAATCGTCGCGTCTAACAGCGGATACACAGTCAAGCTGGATGGCAAGTTCGATACCGGCACGATAGCCGATGCCTATTTTTTCCCGACTGATCAGGGTGCGACGATTCACGCCGCACCTCAGGAGATTGACGCCACTGCAAGTTCGCTGACGATTGAACTGCAAAAAGGGGAGCTGCCACCAACCGAGACCCTCAACGGGCTGTTCGTCCTGACTGAAAATGTCGGAGGCGACGATCTGACCCGCGCATTCAACGTTTCGGCGCCGATTGACGCCGCAGGGTTGGCATCGCAGGCAGGCCTCATGAGTATCGGTATCCTCCAGGCCATGCTCCTTGCCCTACTCGGTGGCATCATTCTCAATCTTATGCCCTGCGTATTTCCTATTCTGTCGCTCAAGGCGCTGGGATTGATTCAACAGGCGCCGAGGGACCTAAGAGAAGCCAGACTGCACGGGCTATCCTTCGGGGCCGGTATTGTTGTTACGTTTTTGGCGCTTGCCGTCATCTTGATAGCCCTGCGTGCTGGTGGTGCTCAGATCGGCTGGGGCTTTCAACTCCAATCACCCTTGATCATGAGCCTGCTCGCCTACCTTCTCCTTGCCATTGGCCTCAATCTCTCCGGGGTTTTCGAGTTTGGCTCGAGTTTTGCGGGCATTGGCGGCCGCTTTGCTTCCCAGAGCGGCCATGCCGGGTCATTCTCGACAGGTGTTCTGGCAGTTATCGTGGCGACGCCCTGCACGGCGCCATTCATGAGCACGGCCTTGGGGTTTGCCATGTTTCAGCCGCCGCCAATTACGCTTGCCGTCTTCCTGGCACTCGCTGCTGGCTTTGCGTTGCCCTATCTGTCGCTGAGTTTCATGCCCGCTCTCGGTCGCTTGCTACCAAAACCCGGTGCTTGGATGGTGTTGCTAAGGCAATTCTTGGCATTTCCCATCTATGCTACGGTAGCGTGGATTGTTTGGGTTTTGAGCCAACAGCTCGAATCGAGCGGGCTCTTGGCCGTTATGTTCGGCGGTGTATTGGTTGCCATGGCCGCATGGTTGTTCGGTATTCTCGGGCATGTTTCCGCTCGAACGAGCCGCCTCGCGACAGGCGGACTTGCGGTACTCGCGCTGATAGGGGCATCACTACTTATCCCTACGGATGGGCCGCTGGCGAACTCGACGGCCGAAGCTACTGCGAGTGAGACCCGCAGTTATGAGTCGTTTACGACCGAAAGACTCGGCGAACTCCGAAACGAGGGGCGTCCAGTCTTCATCAATCTTACAGCCGCTTGGTGCATCACTTGCGAGGTCAATGATCGGGTGGTGCTTGAGCGCGAGGCTGTAGTTGATGCGATGGAGGTCAATGACATTGCTTATCTCAAGGGCGACTGGACCAACCAAGACCCGGATATCACCTCACTTCTCGCCGAGTTCGGCCGCAATGGCGTGCCACTCTATCTGATCTATCCGAAGGGCACGGGCGACGCACGAGTTTTGGCGCAGATCGTATCCGTGTCGCTGGTTCTTGAGGCATTCAACGGCGTTTCATCGGTGTAATTGGTCAATTGGAGCTGTAGCAGCCGGCCCACATATCCATCGTCGGTTACACACGGTACGGCGCGTTGATAGTCGTCAGACACAAGCAGAAGCTTACGATCAAGCCCGTTCGCTAGGCTGCTTGTCCTGTCGAACAGGGGGCAGTACGTGATCCCGAAATCCCGCTAGGTTTCCGATTGGGAATCTTCTAGTGCCTCGGTCCACGATACATATGCGTCTATGTCGAACTTCCGCTTGAGGCCGTTTGCGTTCATATAACGGAGCTTGCCATATACCGGCCGCTCCGTCC
>CAYPOV010000209.1:0-8343 GCA_964412385.1 uncultured Geminicoccaceae bacterium | reverse complement strand
CCGGAATAGCGGGACATCGCAATGCCGTAGAGCCCGTATTCCAGGATGTCTTGCACACCTGCCGGATTCAGGATCGGAATATTGCCATCCACCATGGCATATTCGCTGGCATGGGCGGTGGTGGAGCTTTCGCAAAGATGATCGTCACCGATCAACATCAGCACGCCGCCGTTTTTGGAAGCACCAAAGAGATTGCCATGGCGTATGGCGTCTCCTGAACGATCGACACCGGGCCCTTTGCCATACCAAATGGCGAATACGCCGTCCCGGTGGCGCCCGGGAATCTCGAGCCCTACCTGCTGGGTCCCGGAGCACGAGGTTGCGGCAAGTTCCTCGTTGACGGCGGGCTGATGAATAATACCGTGCCCCTGAAGCCGATGATTGGCGCGTTCCAGCTCTTGATCGTAGCTGCCGAGCGGTGATCCTCGATAACCGGTGATGTAGCCGCCGGTATCCAGGCCCCCTGCGCGATCGCGCTGGATTTGCATCAACGGCAGACGCACCAAGGCTTGAATGCCCGTAAGGAAAATCCGCCCATGCTCGCGATCGTATTTGTCCTCGAGTGTGACGTCGAGCAGCTTCAAATCTGGTCTCCGAGAACGTCACTCGCCATCAACGCGCCTTTGTCAAAGATTGGTACAAAATGACAACAACTCGCTTTCTCGAAGGCATACGCCATGTCGCGGACGGTTATGAAGCGCTGATTATCGATCAATGGGGGGTTCTTCATAACGGCACGGCTCCTCTTCCGGACGTGCACGAAACCCTTGCCGAATTGCAGCGCCGCAACAAGCGCCTGGTGCTGTTGAGCAATTCCGGCAAGCGCGCGCGCTTCAATCGCGAGCAGCTCCGGGCCATGGGTTTCAATGTCGGCATGTTCGAAGGCATCGTCACCTCCGGTGAAGCAGCATGGTCATGCCTCAAAGACCGCACGCTTCCCCCATTCGATCAACTGGGAAAGCGCGTTTTTTTGATCACGCGGGACGATGACCGGGAAATTGTCGAGGATCTTGAACTCGAGATTATGCCAACCGTCGCTGATGCCGATTTCATCGTTCTCGCCGGCACCGATCCGCCTCCGGCAACACTCGACGATTACCTTCCCATTCTTCATCAAGCAGTACCGCGACACTTACCTCTAATCTGTTGCAACCCCGACATTGTCGCAGCCACCATTGACGGCAACACCATGGCTCCGGGCATGATCGCGGAGAAATATCGAGAGCTCGGCGGCAAGGCCACCTATGTCGGCAAGCCGAATCGACCGATCTATGATGTGTGCTTTTCAATTCTTGAAGACTTCAAACCGTCCGAGATCCTCGCCATCGGCGACAGCCTCGCCCATGATATTCGAGGCGCCAAAGACGCTGGCATGGATGCCGCCTTTGTCCTAGGCGGCATTCACGCGCACGAGCTGGACGGCCTGGGTGCGGCCGATCAGGAGACTAGGATCAAGGAATTGTCGCTCGCCCATCGGGGGCTACCCGACTATGTCATTCCTCGCCTAGTTTGGTAAAAAAACAAGCTAAGCCTATGCAATAACAACGAGATTCGCGTCATCAATATCGCTGCCGATGGTCAGCTCAGAAAAATCGAACGACGCACCGAAGCGGATATCCGCGTCCGTTCCCCTGCCCACAAAATCGATCTGCTCGATAAATCCATCGCTGTTGGCGACAAACTCTAGATCCTCTCCACGAATCCCGATCCTGGCAAGATCAATTCGATCGACATCCGGCGAGAAATCAAGGATCTCCAGTGACGATCCCAAACCCTCAAAGACAAATTCGTCTCGCCCTGCGCCGCCAATCGCTTGCGATTCACCCGCCCCCAAAAAGTAAAATCGATCATCGCCCAAGCCGCCATCCGCGATATCGCCGTCATCGCTTCCGAACGTGATGCTGTCGGCTCCTTCACCGCCGAAGACCTTGTCGCGACCGGCCTCGCCGTCGAGACGATCGTCGCCGCTGCCGCCTTCGAGATGATCGTTTCCATCGCCGCCATAGCCTTCATCGTCACCGGGTCCCAAGAAGAGGTGATCGTCGCCGCCCATGCCGAAGGCGCGATTGAGGCGAATATTGTCGTGATCGCCCATAAAGACGTTGGTTTCATCATTGCCGATGAAGTTGAGACCTTGGGTCTGATCATCGCGCCAATGGGCTTCGCGTATCACTTCGACGTCACGGTCCATAAGGTGAAAACCGAAGGGAAATCCGCCTTTTGCCAGATAGTCGAGAGGCGATCCTTCCATGACGACGGTAAGGCCGGGTACGGCATCGAGAACTTCGGTGTTGTACTGAACGGTCTCGATACCTCCATCCGCTTCTTCGATGACCCGATCATTGAAATTCTTGATCGAATAATAGTCGTTGCCGCGGCCACCTTCCATGATTGTCCGGCTTTCGGCGGCCCCTACAATGCTGTCATCACCGTCGCCTGACGCAATCCACGCCTCTTCAAACACGTCATCAAAAAGGTCGTGACGGATGTAGTCTCGGGCGATTGTTCCCCGGAAAATGATCATGAGCCTAGAGCCTCGGTCAGTCCCTTCATGAAGGCTGAGGCTAGGCCGTCATGGTTAATGCGTGGTTAAACCCCGCGATGAACGGGATCCGCGACCATCTTGCGTTCTCTTCGTGATCCGTACTTGATCTCACACACCGAACAATTGCGGAGGCTTCAGCAGTGATCGTTGCGACAGTGTTTTGAACGGCCTTGATCAGGCTATAGGCGCGCTCTCTTTTTGACAGACGCTGAACGACTTATGACCGGGAATGACCTTGTTAAAATCACCAAGTTTCAACAAGTCGATTGATGGCTGCTCCCACATACCCAAAGACTATTCTTACATACCAGAATCAATGCTGACAGAGCCTTGGTTGTAGAAAACAACCATGCATTCACCATCGATCCTGCATAATAAATAGACCACGTTGCCGAACTTTAGGAGACGCTAAAGGTCATGGAGCAGGTCGTGTGCGCGAACAAGGTCGGCTGTCCTGAAACCTTCCGTGAACGAACTGTAGATCGGTGCTAGCAGCGAGTTTGCGTCATACCCGCTACCTTCGGCGGCCAACAGCGCCGCGAAGTCGGTTGCCGCCCGAAGTTCGAAGAGCCGATAGTGGCACGAGCGTGCTGTTTCAATCGCCCGCTGCAATGAAGCCTTCGCCTCGTTCTGACTGCCCAGGTGCAGATCAATGGCCGCTTGCAAGCGATGGATCTCGGCCTCGCAAAATCGCTCGTCGGTTTGGTGCATGAACTCTTTGGCGCAGTTCAGGGCCCGTTGAGCCCGGTCCGAATCGTTCCGGCCAAGATGGATCTGCGCGAACAGATAATGAAAAAAACTGAGCTCGGCATTGGCTCCGCATGATTGGTACACATCCATTCCGGAGTGCATTTCGTCGAGCCCGGTCGGCACGTCACGGCTTCGCGCAACGCAGGCACCATGAATGATCCTGCCGACCCCCAAGACCATTGGGAAACCCTGCTCCTCCGCAGACTCGCAAGCTCGTCGAGCCTGGCGCTCAGCTCTATCGGTCTCGCCACGGTTCAGGTGGAACATGGCATTCCAATACATGCCCCGCGCGAAGGTGAAGAGATGCTTGGTTTCTTCGAGGATCTCGACCGACCAGTCTGCGCTTTGCAGCGCCTGGTCGGGAAAGCCCATCGCGGCGAGATTGCGCGCATTGTAAGCTGTGAGGCATGCGCCGACATGCAAGCCATAACGATAGGCAATCTCAGGATCCGATTGCTCTTCGAAGATCGCGAGGCCCTTGCCGAGTTGAGCGCGAGCCACGTCCGGCTTTCCCAGGAAGGTGTCACTCAGGCCACGGCCCAGGTAACCGTACATCGCAGCCACCGGATCACCTGACCGATCAGCACGCATAAGGAGATCATTGGCGTGTTTGCCGGACTGATAGTAGTCCGCCCGGGTAACAGCGAAAAGAAAAGCTCCGAAAAGAGCAACGGACACATCGCTATCGGCACTCTCGCCAAGCCTGTCGCAAAGCGCGATTGCACTCGACCAGATCTCAGTATTGTCCGGTGCGCCATATCCCTTCACCGCCATCGTCGCCGTTCCGAGTAAGCGTCTGAAGGTCAGCTCTCGCCGGTCTCGCTGCGGCGAGTCCGGCAGTTTCGCGAGTTCCTGCATTCCGCGTTGGATCTGGGCGATCGCTTCCTTGTTGGCCGAGCGAGCTATGCTCCGCTGTGCAGCCAGCAGCCATTGGTCGGCAGCCTTATCAGGCAGGTTGGCATTGGCATAGTGGTGAGCGAGGAGATCGGGTTCGCTGGCTGCCAACGCCGGAAAGTCGCTTTCGATTCGCTCGGCAATCATCGCATGCAGCGTGTGTCGGCGAGAGCGCAAAAGGCTCTCGTAGGCAGCGTCCTGAACGAGTGCGTGTTTGAATGTGTATACGGCGTTGGGAACTTCTCCGCGGCGGAAGACCAGCTCGACCGCTTCCAGCCGTTCGAGGCCGAAGTCGATATCGCCGATTTCGTCACGTGCAATGAGGCTCAAGAGACGGTAATCAAACTGCCGTCCGATACAGGATGCGAGCTGCGCGATTTCTCTGATGCCTCTTTGTTGATCAAGTCGTGACATTAACGAGTCGTGCAGCGACGCCGGAATTGTGGATCTGCCGGCCTCCAGAACAGCTTTTGTCATCTCCTCGATGAACAGGGGAACGCCATCTGTTCGCTCGATAATCGGTTCGACGATATCCTCGGACAGGGCATTTCCGGCAAGCTCGACAATCATCGATCTGATGCCGGAACGCCCTAGTCTATTCAGCGTCAGTTTGCGCACGTGCGGGTGAGCGGCGATGGTGGGTACATTGTCAGGCCGGCTCGTGACAATGAGGAAAATCGCCATTTTCCTGATCGCATCGGCGAAAAGGCCGATGAGTTCGAGCGTCGTTGCGTCGATCCAGTGTGCGTCTTCCAGGATCATGAGCACTGGCTGATCCGAGGAAAGGCGGCCATAGTGTCGAACTAGGGCTTCGATAGTCTGGTTACGTTTCGCTTGCGGCGTCAGTGCCAGCGATCCGAATTTGGATGTTCCGTCGAAGCCGAGCAGTTCTGCGATCAGACTGATTTCCGCATGGCTCTTGGTCTTCCCAAAGGCGCGCTCGATCCGATCGAGATTGGCCTCGACAGCTTCGTTCTCGGAAATATCGGCGGCCAGTTTGAGTTGCTGGATGACAGGCCAGAGCGGATTGTCGGCATGGAATGGCGAGCACTGAAAGCGCACCGCCATGTGCGGCTGATTGGAAATCGAACTCAATAATGCGCGGAGTGTGCGCGACTTGCCAATGCCTGCATCGCCGATCAGCAACGTGCATTGACCATGTCCGTGTGTGCACTGCTGCCATTGATCTCGCAATTTCATGAGTTCCTGATCACGGCCGACCATCGGTAAGATGTTCGTTACCTTGGCATCGAAGCGGCTCGGCGAAATTCGTTCGGATTCGACGGCAAAAACCTGCTGTGGTTTCGCAAGGCCTTTGAGGTCGAACTCCCCCATGGGTGTTACGTCAAACTGCTGACCCAGCATCTTTTGCACACTTGTGGACACGACAACTTGACCCGGCTGCGCGAGGCTCTGCAGCCGTGCGGCAAGGTTGGGCGTCTCTCCGACGACCGCGTGTTCTTCAGTGTTGCCCTCGCCGATCGTCTCGCCGACCACGACCAGTCCAGACGCGATACCAAGTCGACAGGCAAGCGGGTCGCCGCTCGGTGCGCTGAGTTTGGCGACTTCGCCGGCAATTTCGAGTCCCGCACGAACGGCTCGCTCCGCGTCGTCCTCGTGCGCCCGCGGCCATCCGAAGTAAGCGATCACGCCATCGCCCATGAACTTGGCGACGAACCCCCCGAACCGTGTCACGACGCCGGCTACGACGTTTTGGTATCGCTTGAGGAGTTCGGCCATGTCCTCGGGGTCAAGCGAAGAAGACAGAGCGGTCGAGCCAACGAGATCGACGAACACGACCTTCAGACGACGTCGCTCGGCGGGACTCTTCTGCTTTTCGGGAAAGTCGAAATCCGTTGACGGGCTAGCTTTCTGCGGGCCGATTGGTCGTTGCATCGATCGGCACGCCTTGAGAATTTTGCGTCGCGCGCCCAGCGAAGTAATGCCGATCTTCTCAAGTTCCTGATCGGTAAGCTGACAGAGTAAATCGAGATCAATATCCTGATCTCTGAACACGCCGGCAAATCGCTCTAACTGATGGTCTCTGAGCCACGTAGCGATATCCATGTCGCCGCTCCACCGTGGTTCGTGTTTGAACTTCTACAAAATTGGCAGCAATTGACTATCGATGAATTGCGCGTCTTTCTTCAGGACTTTTTGGAAATACAGAGCCCCAGGTGCAAGCCCGGTGGGATCGTTTTCAGTTTCTAGCTCGGCTTGCTCGATGATACTGAAGGCCGCTGCCTTGGCGTAGCTGAGCTGATAGGTCAGATCGTCAATGGCCTGAACGAGATCACATGGCTCGAAAACAAGCTGTTCGAGAGCCGCCACCCTGCCTGATTGTCCCAATTATCGGCCTCCCTCACGCTGTTATTATACGGGATCGCGTTTTCGACCTTATCTATCCATGCTGCGGCTGACCGCTGCAGTATGCAAGTAAAAGATTTCAAAAATTGCCTTTGATCTCATTGGCAGTGCTAGAGCCCCACCGAGACATCGTAGCCATTTGCTGTTTCGAATTGCCGGTTTCACGCTCCTGCCAGCGACCGTCTTGCGTTGTCTTCGTGATCCGTGCTTGATCTCGCGCACAGAGCAATTGCGGAGGCTTCAGCAGTGATCGCTGGGACAATGTTTTGAACGGCCTTGATCAGGCTATAAGCGCATTCTCGCGCACCAACGATCTGCTTCTCGCCGTCTGCAAATATCTGGTCATCGCGATCATGGCCATTATTGCGGTTGTGCTGAGTTGTGCCGTTTTCTGGCGTTATGCGCTCAATGATGCGATTTCGTGGTCCGAAGAGGCCAGCAAATATCTCATGGTGTGGTTGACGTTCCTAGGCGCCCCGATCGCCCTTCGTCACGGCGGCCACATCAATATCGACATTCTGATCAAGGCCATGCCCCAACGTGCAGCGCAGTTTCTCTGGCTGCTCGTCCATTTGATCATCATCGCGACCATGGGCGTGATGGTCTGGAAGGGCTACGGCCTCGCCGAGATGGGCGCCCGGCAAGTGGCGTCGAGCTTCACGCTTTCGATGGTCTGGATGCAATCGGCGATCCCGGTCGGCTCGGCGCTCATCCTCCTCGTCGCCATCGAACATTCGCTTAAAGCTCTGAGAGGCATGGCCAATCCAGCCCGAGGCCTCGATATGGAAGAGCATTGGAGCGAGGAAATCCGTGAATAGCGGCATCGATCACGCAAACGGAGTGGGCTGATGCCGCTGACGTTCTTTTTCTTGCTGTTGGCACTCATGGCATTGGGTGTACCGATCGTCTTTGCGCTGATCTTCGCACCCATCGTCGGGGTCTGGCTCAACGATCAGCTCGTCTTTCTTAACATGATGCCACAGCGAGTATTTGGTGGCATCAACCAGTTCCCGCTGCTCGCCATTCCGATGTTTATCCTCGCCGGCGAGATCATGAATGCGGGTGCCATTACCCGCCGCCTGGTCGAGTTCGCCCGAACACTTGTGGGCCACTTCCGCGGCGGCCTCGCTCAGGTCAATATCGTCTCGAGCATGCTGTTTGCCGGGCTTTCGGGCTCGGCCGTCGCCGATACCTCCGCACTGGGATCGATCCTTATTCCGGCCATGGAGCGTGACGGCTACACGCGGCGCTTCGCGGCCGCCATCACGGCGGCGTCCTCGGTGATCGGTCCGGTCATCCCGCCCAGCATCATCATGGTGGTCTACGCCTACATCATGGGTGTCTCGGTCGGCGGGCTTTTTCTCGCGGGCTTCGTGCCCGGTGCCATGATGGGCTTGGGCCTCATGGTGATGACCGGTTATCTGGCGCGCAAACGCAACTATCCCAAGGCCGCGCAACGGGCGAGTTCTGGCGAAGTCGGCCAAGCCTTCAGCAAGGCTTTTCTGCCGCTCCTCACACCGATCATCATTTTGGGCGGCATATTATCGGGCGTGTTCACACCTACGGAAGCCGCTGCCGCCGCCGTCGCTTATGCCCTGCTTTTGAGCATTCTTGTCACCCGGACTCTGCCGCTCAAAGAGATCCCGGAAATGCTCTATCGTGCCGGCATTGCCGCAACGAGCATTCTACTGGTCGTCGGAGCGGCCACCGTCTTTGGCTGGGTCAGATCGCTCTCTGGAGTTCCCAATGTTGTCTCCGGGTTGATCACAAGTGTCAGAGACAATCCT
>CAYPOV010000208.1:0-8362 GCA_964412385.1 uncultured Geminicoccaceae bacterium | reverse complement strand
CTGTTATGCCATCATCAAGGGGCTTGCCAGCGAGCCGCGTTAGGCTTCCTATCGAGCCTTCACACCAAGGGGAGGCCCGATATGCTCAAAGCTCCACCACTTCTTCGCATTAAGAAGACCTTGCCGCGCATTGCGCCTGAGCTGATCGAGAAGTTTAGGGAATGTCAGACCGGATGGCTGGTCGATGCGCAGTTTGGCCGCGGTGCACTGGATCCCGCCATCAAGCCGCTTTTTGCCGACGATCCTGCGCGCAACCGTTGTGTGGGCACCGCCATCACCTGCGGCTGCGGGCCGGACGACAATCTCGCTCTCGGTGCCGCCATGGGGCTGGCCAAGCCCGGCGACATCCTGGTCGCATCGTATGAAGGTTTCGGCTCTTCGGCCATTATCGGCGATATCTTTGCCGGCATGGCCAAGAATCGCGGCGTCGCGGCGATCGTCACGGACGCCCCGGCGCGCGATCTCATCGGTCTTCGCGAGGCGGGGCTCACGATCTTCTGTACCGGGCTCACACCCAATTCACCTGTGCGCAACGGACCAGGCACGGTCGGCCTTCCGATCCAAATCGGCGGCCGGCAGGTTTGCACCGGTGATCTCATCGTCGGCGATGAGGATGGTGTTGTCTCGGCACCGCGTGATCAGCTAGACGTGCTTTTGGAGCGGGTGGAGGCGATCAAATCGGCCGAGGCGGAGGTCATCGTCAAAGTTAAGGCAGGTCAAGAACTACCGCCGCATATTGAACCGCTGCTGCAGAGCGACCGGATCGAATGGTTGGACTAGCCATTTAGCGCAGTTGTCCTTGCGGTCGCACGCGTTGCCAAAGCGGCGTGCCCGTAGCATGTTGTGCTGAACACACCGCAACAGATGCGACTACTCGGAGACTTGCTTATGGCTAACGGCATCGGCTCGGAAGCCCGAACCTTCACGCCGTCCTCATCGTTTTTCGAAGCGTCATTGGGATCGGTCGATCCCGAGCTCAATGACGCAATCGGTGCCGAGCTGAAGCGTCAACAGGATCAGATCGAGCTCATCGCTTCTGAAAACATTGTCTCGCGCGCGGTTCTCGAAGCGCAGGGATCGGTGCTTACCAATAAATACGCCGAAGGCTATCCGGGCCGCCGCTATTACGGCGGCTGCGAACATGTCGATGTTGCGGAACAGCTCGCGATCGATCGGGCCAAGCGCCTGTTTTCGTGTGAATTCGCCAATGTGCAGACACACTCAGGCGCACAAGCTAATGGTGCCGTCATGTTGGCGCTGCTCCAGCCGGGCGATACCATTCTCGGTATGTCGCTGGATGCCGGCGGACACCTCACCCATGGCGCCAAACCGGCGCTCTCCGGCAAATGGTTCAATGCGGTAGCGTACGGGGTCGATGGCAATGGCGTCATCGACATGGCGGCGATCGAGCGTCTCGCACTCGAGCACAAACCCAAGCTGATCATTGCCGGTGCCTCGGCCTACTCCCGGACCATCGATTTCGCCGCATTCCGGGCCGTTGCCGACAAGATCGGTGCTTACTTGATGGTCGACATGGCTCATATCGCAGGGCTGGTCGCAGCCGGCTTGCATCCCTCACCCTTGCCACACGCCCATGTGACGACCTCGACGACCCACAAAACATTGCGCGGTCCGCGTGGCGGGCTCATCCTCACCAACGACGCCGACATCGCGAAGAAGATTAACTCTGCCGTGTTTCCAGGTCTCCAAGGTGGTCCCTTGATGCATGTCATCGCCGCCAAAGCGGTCGCTTTCGGTGAAGCCTTGCGTCCGGAATTCAAGCTCTATGCCCAGCGTGTCGTCGAGAACGCCAAGGCCCTTGCTGATGTCATTCTCGAACGCGGTTGCGATATCGTCTCGGGCGGCACGGACAATCATCTAATGCTGGTCGATCTCCGTCCCAAAGGTGTCAAAGGCAATCAGGCGCAGATCCATCTCGAGCGGGCCGGGATCACCTGCAACAAGAACGGTGTGCCCAACGATCCCGAAAAGCCGATGATCACCTCAGGGGTTCGTCTCGGCACGCCTGCCGGAACGACCCGCGGCTTCGGCATCGCCGAGTTCCAAGATATTGGCCATATGATCGGCGATGTCTTGGACGGCCTGGCGCGCGATTCGGACGCCAATGACGCGGTCGAGGCCGAAATCCGCAACCGCGTTGCAGCCCTATGCGGCCGCTTTCCGGTTTATCCCGCAGCCTATTAGGCCTGTTGGTTGCGCTGGGGCTCGTTGCCTTTGCAAGCGAGCCCGAAGCCGCAACACTGAAGGGCTTTGCGCGTGTCCGTGACGACGGCACCTTGGCGATCCAAGGTCACATTATCCGTCTCAAAGGGATCTATATTCCAACCGGCGACCGCGATTGCCGCACAGCCATCAGGCCGGTGCGATGCGCCAATGAATCGGTGCTGGTACTCGACGATCTCATCGAGGGCTTCGTGCATTGCCAAGCCAATATTCGGTTATGGCGCGACGGCACCCGAGCCTACTGCAGCGTCGAAGGCGACAGCATTCTCGATCCGCGTCAGGACCTAGGCGCCCTGCTGATCGAGCGCGGCTTCGCTCTGGCAACCGACGATGCCCCGTTTCGCTACCGCGCCCTCGAAAGACTTGCGCGTGCTCAACAGCGTGGCCTCTGGAACCCCGGCATCGTCAATATTCGCTAGGCTCTAAAGATCCTCCCACACTTCTGTACTGTAATCGAACCAGGCCGAGACCCGATCTCCGTCGAAAAAGTAGCATAGATGGCGTTCTTGGATCGGCGGGCGGACGGCTTTCGGACGGAATGCACCGACACAGCGGCCACCTTGATTGCGAACGCTCGGATAGACGATACCATTACTGCCTCGCTCCTTGATCGCATTGCCGAAAGCTTGAGCTGCGATGTAGCTTTCCGGATCGAGCAAGCTTTCTTGTGTTGCTTCAGGAAGTGACTCGATATCGTGAAATTCGGCATCGATTGTCCCGACCAGAACGCGCATGTCCTCGCGGCGAATGCCGTCATCGCTGTCACGCGCAAAACGTTCGAAATGATAAACGGTCTCCTTGAACGCCGTTAGAAACTCGCGCGCTGCATAATAAACGCCATAGCGTCCGTCGCTGAAACGGGATCCTCTGGGATTGATGTGCGTGAATGACGCCATGACGTAGCTTGCGTTCGGCCCGCTGATGCGATCTTCGGGTGGCACCAGAGCGATCTCGCCGATCTCGTCGCGTACGCGCGGATTGACGAGTTCTTCCGCAGCGATCAGCGCTTCCCAGACCGAAGGATCACTGCTGACGCGCTCGAATAACTGAATGGGAGGATAGCGGGAGGCAATGATGCGCGTCGCCGAGCGCCAGCGGATCCGCTTCTTGCGGGGAAGGCCATCATCATTCGATGGTATGATCACGACCAGGGCGAGCGAGCCGAGTCGAGATAGCTCCGGACGGCTGCGAGATCCGTCACATCGCCCGCCGCCATGCGCTCGAGCGGTGCTCGACCGCCGAAATGCCGATTGGGACGATGCACCCACTCATCAGCCTGCCGGCTATCGCTATAGAGGATCTGAAGCGCCTTGTAGATGCCGGCGACATAACCTACCCGGCGAACGACATCGTTTGGCAGTCGGCCAACCTCTCCCTTCCGCCAAGCATAGAACGTCCGCTGTGCGGGGCTCCCTAGGATGCGTTGGGCCTGGGAATTATTGACCTTCCACAGATCCATGATCCCGAAAAAACCGCGCATGAGGTCGGTTTGCGCACCTTTCTCGAGAAGTGACGCGGTCATCGTGTTGGGGGCTCGGGATAAGGCGAGGGCCATCGAAGCAACCTGTCTGTGTGAATCGATGGGTTTTAGATAGTGCGCCTATGCACAAATTTCCAGGTTCATGCATAGACGCACAATTGGGGCATATTTTTGCTGAGGGCTAGACACAAACCTGGCTTACTTCGATATCCACTGCCTCCGGCAGACATCGCCTTGTGCCAAGGTATCGCGGACGATCGAGCGGATCTCTCCGCGCGTAAGGCCGATGTCTGCGAGCAGGTGGTCATCCATCTCTTGCAGACGTCTGACCATAACGGCCTCCATCACGCGCTTGCGGCGTGCTTCGCGAAGGCTCGAGAACCAGGCTGCAAGAGCGAGAAGCCAATTCTGGGGAACCAGTTCTGCCGCCGCTCTGTTGACTGCAGGCATGGTCAAATCATGTGTCGTCATTTTTGTCCTCCATCCGACCAAAATTGGCGTCCTTTCCCGGAATTGAGATCGGATCGCCTCGACAGGGAGGTTTTCGCCGAGTGACGTTTCTAAAGAATGTCAGTCTACGGGCGAAATTGTATGAATTGTTTCAGCCGGGGTTACGTTGTTTCAGTGTCTCCCAAGAAATGATGGAGGGCCGCATTCAACTCGCGGCGCAAGATCGGTCTCCGAATAAACCGTGCCTTCGGCAGCGATGCCGACATTTCTTGTCTTTCCTTCTCGTTCTCGACAGTACAGACGATGGGAATGTCGAGGTCACGCCCACCAATGATCTCCGCAATTTCCGGAGCGCGCATTGATGATGCAGACATGCCCAAGATGAGCACCGCGGGCCGCTCACGGCTAAGATCGAAATGGACCAGGGCACGCTCGGCTTCACGATAGCGCACCAAACGGTACCCCGCAGGACGCAGCATGGAGGTGATGGCAGCACCGACATCGTCGTCACTTTCGACGATCATGACCGTCCGAAAATCACCTTGGGGCGGCTGCGGACGGGATAACGAGGTAACTACCGTATCGCCATGGATCTGCGGGAACTCTATGGTGACGCGGCAGCCCGCTCCAGGTGCGGTATCAATGGCAATCGATCCGCTGAGGCTTTTGACGATGCCGTGGACGACGGCGAGACCCAAACCCGTGCCTTCGCCGACAGGCTTGGTTGTAAAGAAAGGCTCAAACACGCGTTCGGCGACGTCTTTTGCCATGCCGGGGCCGGTATCTCGAACGATGAGCCGCACCTTTGTCGAGCTTCCCCGATCGACTGCCGTCGAGATCGTGATTGCGCCACCCGAACGCATGGCTTGTGCAGAATTGCGGCACAGATTGGCGATGATCTGATGGATTTGCGTGTCGTCGGCAGCAATAAATAGCGGCTTGTCGGTTCGCTCGAGCCTGACCGAAACGTTCTTGGGGAGGGTAGGTCGCGCCAAGTTGACAGCATTGTCGACGCTTCGATTGAGATCGATGGCGAGTGCCGGCCGTTTCTCGGTTCGGCTGAAGGCCAGGATCTGATTGACCAAATCGCGCCCTCGCCGTCCCGCCGTCAGAATTCGTTCAAGGGACGATATGGCGCCGCCTTCGGCAGGTTGTCTTGCCAAGGCGACCTCGGCTGAGGCGAAGATCGTCGCGAGAATATTGTTGAAGTCATGAGCGATGCCGCTCGCCAATGTACCGACAGCGGTGAGCTTCTCTGCTTGATTGAGATCGTCCTCGAGACGTTTGCGTTCGGTGATATCGGTTGAGAGCATCACGCGTCCGCCGTCGCGCATGCGGCTCATGCGGAGCCGGACAAATCGGTCATCACTGAGATGCAAGAGGCTCTCGCCTTCACCCCGCCGATGGGCCTCGATACGGCGAGCGGCAACATCGTCTCCCATTTCCGGGTGATAAACGTCGCCCGTCGCGTAGGCCTCCTTCAAACAATCTTCAAAGCGGCGTCCGACCCTGATCGTCGCTGCGAGCGCCGGCGGCATGTTGCCCGCGAACTTGGAATTGTAGAAGACGATCTGATCTTCGGCATCGAGGATCGCCAAGCCGTCCGGCATGCTATCCGCAGCCGCGAGAAACTTCGTTTCACTTGCCTCCAGTCGGACTTCCACCTGCCTGTGTTCGTCAATTGCCCGACCTGTCCGCTTGACAAGCCTGGAGATCGCCTTGGTCAGTTGCGAAAGTTCACCATAGCTCCGAACGGCTGAGAGGGAGGTTAGGCTCCGTTCGGAATCCTCTGGATTTATCGACCCGACGGTTGCTGCGAGTTGCATCAGAGGCCGCGTGACCAGCCAGTAAAATACCAGTGAGAGCACGATGCCGAGGATTAGGGTTCGCACCATGCTCGTGACGATGAGAAGCCTCGAGCGCGCAACGAAGTCATTTGCAAGGATGTGAGTGTCCAGGACCACGTGTAGATGGCCGATCACTTGATCCGACGTCGCTGCGGTCGCCTCGGCTTGGCCTTCGGGCGTCAAATCAAGCGCATAGTCGATGGTCGGGCCGAAAATCCAACGGGTGAGCCAGCGGAGTCCGCCGGCGGCAGGTGTTTGAGCACCTGACGCCAGCACGCGACCATGATCGTCTGCGATCGACATTTCCAAAACCGAAGGCAATTCGAGAAGTGACGATTCAACCGTTTCCGCCAGCTTGCTATCCAGCGTGTAGGCGGCACGCGAGGCAGGGGCTTCGACCAGAAGAACAATGCCTTCAGCGATGGCTCGCATCCGGCTCGCTTCGCGAATACCGTCGACGAGGAGTTGGATGAAGCTGAGAACGAGGCCGATCGTGACGGTGACAATGAGCGTGTAGCGAACCTGGCGCCAAACCAGACCGCGCGTGGTGAGATGTCTCGAGAGGCGACGCAGCAAGCGATCGCGCATCGATTATCCGGATTGGGGCACGAACATGTATCCCATGCCTCTAATCGTCTTGATCGCTTCGGGCTTGGCAGGATCAAGCTCCACCTTCTTGCGCAAACGTGCCACGCGAATATCGATGCTGCGATCGAAGGGTTCCCAATTCGAGTGATGCGCAAGATCGAGCAGTTGGTCCCGTGTGAGCACGGCGTTGGGATTTTCGACCAAACTTTTGAGGAGATCGAATTCCATCGCCGTCATGGGGATTTCTTGTCCGTTCTTTTCGAAGAGCCGGCGCGCCTCGAGGTCCAAGAAAGCGCGGCCGATCGCAACCCTTGCATTGGATGGGCGGAACCCGTCGACAGGGCCGTCATCCGTCGCTTGAGTACTGATCGACGCTTGGCTGCGCCGCAGGACCGAACGGATCCGGGCAAGCAGCTCGCGAAACTCGAAAGGCTTGACGACATAGTCATCGGCGCCGACCTCAAGACCGATTACGCGATCGACCGGATCACCCATGGCCGTCACCATAATCACAGGGATCGACGAGGTCTGACGAAGGCGACGCAAAATCGTCAGCCCGTCATCTCCGGGTAGTCGAAGATCCAAGAGAACGAGGTCAATTGCCTTCGACCGATCGAGCAGCGCTTGAAAGGCGTCGCTGTTTTCGGCGGTGCTGACAGAAAAGCCTTGAAGCTCGAGATATTCGGCGACCGAGGAACGTAAGTCAGGCTCGTCTTCGACGACGACGATATGGGTGCACGGATCGGCTGGCATCAGCATTGGCTCCTGGAATGGCCACAGCCCGATCTTAAACCGCCAATGTTTCGGTAGACCTTGCAGTAAAGTTTCAATTGTTTCTGAGGGTTTCCTCGTTGACCAATTCCCAGTCGTCGACCCTCGGATCAAAAAAGCCGGCTGCTCGGTAAATGCGTTCGACGCTGCCCTCTTCTCTCATCTGAGCGAGGCCGCGATCGATGGCCTCGGCGATGGCTTTTGCCCGCGGATTGGCCTTGGAGACCGCAAAGTGGCGCGAGGCTTCAATCCCGGCCATGAGGCCCGGTATCGGCACAAGGCGATGATCATGGCCTTTGAGATCGTGGCCCATGTCTTTGGCGGAGGAGAATGACATGAGCGTAAAATCGGCGCGTCCATTGGCGATCATGTCGTGTATCGTCGCAAACGTCATGGCATCGACGACCGATTTGAGTTCGAGGCTATTGAGCAAACGCCAATCCTCGACCCAGTTTTTCGGAGCAATTCCGGATAGATTGGACAGATCTCCTTTGCCCTCTGTCGCCAAGACGTCGTGTCGGTTGTCAATGGTAAAAAGGCCGACGATCCAATCACCCCGGCGGATGACGGGCTCGGTTGCAATCAGCGTGTCGGCATAGGTTTCGAGCTCGGTGCTCCAAATCGTTTGTGACGGCATGTCGATCCGCCCGCTCACGGTCTCGGCGAGAGTGCGCACATAGTTCGGTTGGCGGACGAACTCGATTCGATTGTTGGAGCCACCTCGACTGAGGGCGGTGCATAGGATGGTGAGCTCAATATCGACGCGCGAAGCGGTACGGCCGTCATAGCTCTCGATCGTCGGACAGCGCCCCTCCTCGAAGGCATCTCGGCGTGCCTGAAACATCTCGTCATCATCCGCATCAATGCCGACGCGGATGGTATCGGCATTGACTGGCTCCAGAGAACAAACCAGCGAGCAAGCCAACGCGAACCCTAGTATCAGTCTTTTAACGCCAAGCCATCTTGTCACCGGCTGCGCCTC
>CAYPOV010000207.1:0-8481 GCA_964412385.1 uncultured Geminicoccaceae bacterium | reverse complement strand
TGTTCTGCCGCTCAAATATTGCGTTGAGCCAATCGATAACTTCTTGCTGTGTTTCGCCGCTATACAACACACCAACATGTTCGACACTATCAGCAAACACGGCTCGCCTTGCCGAACCGTCTTCAAATGCCCCATAAGTCTCGCCCTCGACGACACCGTCCGCGGACCGTAGTTTGAGTATCCTGAGCGCCTCTTGTTTTAATCCCCCTTCCCAATCGCCGACAATCATCAAGAGATTGCGGGGCTGATCGCTCGTCACTTCTCTGGAAAACATCGAGATCGTGACGATCCCAGCAATTGCCGAGTCTTCCTTGGCAGCGCGAACAACAATGTCCGAGCCCATTGAATGGGCCAACAGTGCAATCTCGTCTGACCGCTCGCTATCCGAGCGAGCGTATGTAACCATGTCTTGAAGCTGCGCGAGCAGCGCCTGTGTTGCTCCCTCTTCGCGCGTGATGTCGCCCGAGAGGGGATCCGAATGATGTCCGTGGCCAAGAAAATCAAAAGTCAAAGCAGTGTAACCACTCTGAGCAATGGACAAGGCAAGTGGTTCCATGAGCTGCTGCGAACCTGCAAAACCGTGTGCAATGACGACGATTGGCCCGCCTGTTGTGTCATCGGGACGATAGACCGTTAGGGGCGTCGTGCCTTCCTGGGTGTGCTGAATAACTAGGCCCGATTTTGATGCCTCCAGTTGCCAAATCGATAGGAGAACTGCAGCTAACGCGAAAACCGCGACCAAAACGAGCCGTATATCTCTCAAACTATCTGCCAAACTGAAGGAGCCAAAATTGCGACCGAAAAACCGTGAACCAGCAGGACCTGGAGAGGAATCCGTTTGGGACTATCCGAGACCACCTCGTCTTGAGCCGGTACCGCATCGCCTCCTTGTCCGTGTAAAGAACGAGGCCATCGCGGACACAAAACAAGGGTACCGAGTTCTCGAAACCAGCCACCCGCCGACCTACTACATTCCACCGTCGGACGTGCGCATCGATTTGCTCGAACGAGACCAAAGGACTTCCTTATGCGAATGGAAGGGGCAGGCGGTTTATTGGGATATTGTGACGGCCGACCAAAGGGTCAAAAGGGCTGCTTGGTCGTATCCAGATCCTAATGCGTACTTCCGAACCATCGTCGACTTCTTCTCGTTCTACGTGTCGCACGCCGTAGTGTGCTCAGTCGATGGTGAGACTGTAACTCCACAACAGGGATCTTTTTATGGTGGATGGATTACTTCCCGAATTCGGGGCCCCTTTAAGGGTGCAAGCGGGACATGGGGCTGGTAGAGGCAGAAGCATCTGATTTCCGGGCCTAGTTCGCCATAAAGACCGGCAATTGCGCTTGCGCCAGGATCTGGCTTGTCGCACCGCCGAAGATCATTTGCCGAAGCCGGCTTTGGGTGAAGGCGCCTTTGATCAACAAATCCGCACCGCTCTCCGCAGCCGCACCCAAAATAACCTGACCGACATGTCTTTCGCCGATTTGCAGATCAACACATTCAGCGTTGATCCCGTGGTGCGCCAAACCACGAGCAAGCTCCGCAGATGAAGGACCGGCGACAATATGCCGATCGGTTTGAATGATCGTGACTTTCTCCGCCTGCGTGAGGAAGGGCATCGCAAATGCGACTGTTCGCGCCGTCTCGGTACTGCAGTTCCATGCGATGGCGATATTCGAGCCCATTTTCGTTGGTGCTATCGGGGGAGCCACAATCAGTGGGCGGCCACTCTCAAACAACGCCGATTCGAGGGCGGTCATACTTGGCGTGACAGCGTCGCGCAAAGGACGGCCAACAACCAACAAATCAAAAATGCGTCCGACATTGCCGATGGCAGACTGGCCGCCAGATGTGACAATGCGCCAATCTGCGGTGGGCACACCCGCCGCCGAACCCGAAGGCCTTGAAAGATTCTTTTCGACCATAAAGGCTTCAAAAGCCTCACGTGCCCGGCGTGAACGATCCTGCGCCTCTCGCTCGAAGCCAGCGACAAGATCCGGCGCTGCGGCAACAAACCCATCGGCTCCTGCGGCGATCACGTCCGGTTGACCCGGCCGCATGTGAACACCTTCAATGTATCCCTGGAAGCGCTCGGCCACGAACCAAGCGCACGCAAGGATCGAATCCAGCGAGTTGCTGATTTCAAGATGGGCGAGGATCGCTTTCATGATTGGCTCAACTCCATGATTGGCTGTGTCGTCGGCCGGGGTGGCCAACCGACCCTCTTCGCTTGCCGCATTGTTGGCAGAAACCGGCTGACGTCAACGTTATCCTGGGCATCATTTCGCCTGAAGTGAGCCGACGATGGTTCAACGAATTCGCCAGGATTAACAAACTGTCATGATCGCGAAATGTCGACGTCATCGATCTCGGTTATTAGGCGGGAACCAGGGGTTGAACGCAATCTGCGCTCTCAAGCTCTGGATGTCATGACGCGTAAAGAGGTTATCGATGCCTTCAAGAAATTCATCCAAAATCACGCCCTGGCGTTCGCGACCAGTGCTGCTGGTTGGCACGGCTGTTGTCGCACTTTTGGCGGTGGGACCGATTTCAGGTCAAGACCGAGGGTTGGCCGCGGATCTCACCTCACATGCCCAACACGACCGTTTTGAACGTGGTTACGCAGACCTCGTCGAGACGTTGCTACCTGCCGTGGTCAATGTGAAGGTTGAGCGCTCCGCCACTGCTGAAGTCGCCGGCGGAGGTCGGGCGATGCCGGACATGCCGGAATTCTTCAAGCGATTTTTTGAAGACGCGCCCGAAGGTGCACCGGCCCCGGCGCCCAACACACCAATGCGCGGTGAGGGATCGGGCTTCATCATCGATCCTGAAGGCTTTATCGTCACCAATGCCCATGTCGTTGGTGGTTCGGATAAGATTTCGATCGTGCTGACCGACGGCAGTGACTTCGATGCGGAACTCATCGGTGTCGACAGGAAAACCGATCTCGCCCTTCTGAAGATTACCACCGAAGGACCGCTTCCATTTGTCGAATTTGGCGATAGCGAGACAGTTCGCGTGGGCGACAAGGTCTTGGCTGTCGGCAACCCATTCGGCCTCGGCGGAACCGTAACTGCAGGAATCATCAGCGCAACCGGACGAGAAATTGGCGCCGGACCTTACGATGACTTTCTGCAGATCGATGCGCCGATCAATCGCGGTAATTCCGGAGGCCCGACCTTCAATCTCGATGGTCAGGTGGTTGGCGTAAACAGCGTAATATACTCGCCTTCCGGAGGCAATGTTGGGATCGGCTTCGCCATCTCCGCAAATCTTGCCAAAGAGATCGTCGCCGATCTTAAGGAAAATGGTACCGTCGAGCGCGGCTGGCTCGGCGTGAGCATTCAGACCATCGACCAAGATCTTGCTGCCGCGTTTGGCCTTGATTCCATGGAGGGCGCGCTGGTGAGTCAGGTTCAACCCGACAGTCCAGCGCAAGCAGCGGGTGTCGAAAATGGTGACGTGATTCTTTCCTTTGCAGGTGAGCCGGTTGAGACCATTTCCGATCTGAGCAAATTGGTTGCGGCGACCGATCCAAACTCCATTCAAACCGTGGAAGTTTGGCGTGATGGTGAGGTGATCGAGCTCGGTGTCGATATCGGGCTTATGCCGGGACAGATCGAAATGGCATCCGCCCCTGAGGAACCCGCCGAAGAGACGTATCTCGGCTTGTCCCTTGCGCCACTAGCAGCCGAACAACGAGAGTCTGCCGGCCTCGAGACAGAGGTCGATGGCGTCGTTGTCACCGGCACCGAGGCCGCTAGTCCAGCTGCGGCAAAGGGTATTCGCGAGGGCGACATCATTCTACGTGTTGGTGATGTTGATGCAGCAAGCGTTGATATCGTTGGCAATGCTATTGCCGATGCGATCGAGACAGGAGACGACACGCTCTTGATGCACATTTACCGCGACGGCAGCGCTCGCTTTATCGCCGTGCCGCTCGCCGTGTCCTAAGGAACAATCGGAAGTCCTGCACTTGCGGCACTTTGTTTGGCCGTGAGTGCAGGTGCACGCCGTTAAGTGTGGGCGTTTTATTTATCGAGAGGTATAAGGTGAGTGACTATTCGTTAGCGGTATCGACCACTATCGGCGAAGCGCGCTCGGTCGATTCGAAAAATTGTTCGGGGGCCATGCGCATACTGATTATCGAAGACGACCGCGATGCTGCTTCCTATATGGCGAAGGGACTCAAGGAGAGCGGTCATGCTGTCGATCTCGCCCACGAGGGCAAGGATGGACTCTTCATGGCAGCGAGCGAAGATTATGACGTTCTCATCGTCGATCGGATGCTCCCGGGCATGGATGGCCTCAATATCGTCAAGACACTTAGAGCCACCGGCAATCGCATCCCTGTGTTGTTCTTGAGTGCGCTTGGCGAAGTCGATGACAGAGTGTTGGGACTGCGCGCTGGCGGTGACGACTATCTCGTCAAGCCTTACGCGTTCTCAGAACTCCTGGCCCGACTCGAAGCGCTCGGCAGAAGGCGTGTCTCTGAGGCTACCGATGTCAGGGACACTACGTTGACGTACGCTGATCTCACGATGGATCTACTATCGCGTTCGGTCACTCGTGCGGGCCAAGACATCGATCTCCAGCCTCGCGAGTTCAAGATCCTCGAGGTCTTGCTTCGCCACGCCGGTCAAGTCATGACAAGAACCATGCTCCTCGAAAAGGTCTGGGACTATCGCTTCGATCCGCAAACCAATGTCATCGACGTTCACATTTCCCGCCTTCGTCAGAAAGTGGATCGCGGGCATCAGCAGGCACTCATCCACACAATCCGCGGAGCGGGCTACAGCCTCCGCCTTGCCGATAAGGCTTCTTAAGTCCTCCACATTTCGTCTGACGCTCGCATTTTCGGGCGTCTTCACGCTTTCTGCTTTGACATTGATGGCGTTTCTCTATGTCGCCAGTGCGCGCTTTATGGAGCAGCAGATTTGGGAGACGATTGGCGCCGAGATCATCGGTTTACGCGAGCAATATACGCAGCGCGGCCTTAACGGCCTAATTCGGACGATTGGCGAGCGCGCACATATGCCAGCTGAATCGGACAGCGTGTACCTCCTCGTCGATCGTTTCGATCGCGTCCTCGCTGGCAATCTCTTGAGATGGCCAGACAATGCCAAAGACGCGCATGATGGCTTTAGCTTTGAGCTGCCTCTCAATGACAGTGATGCCGAGACTCGAGCGCTTCAATCGAACTTGACGCCGGGGCTACCTGTTCTGGCACGGGCTTTCTTGTTGCGCGACGATACCCGTTTGCTCGTCGGACGCAGCATCGAACAAAAAATGGCCATTCAAGAGCGCCTGCGAAACGCAATCTTGCTCGGTGCAATCTTGATGATCGTTCTGAGCATGCTCTCGGGCTACATCGTCAGCCGTTGGATGCTATCGCGGCTGGAGCGCATCAATCGCACGACACGGCGCATCATGGCAGGCGATCTGAGCAGACGGATCGCAGTCGCCGGCAGCGGTGACGAGTTCGACGAACTCGCCAGTAACGTCAATGCCATGCTCGAACGAATCGAGCGATTGTTGGTTGGAATGCGCCAAGTGACTGACAGTATCGCTCACGATCTTAGGACACCGCTGAACCGCCTGCGCTCACGCATCGAGGTCGCCTTGATCCGTGATTCGGATGAAATGGTGACACGGCAACTTCTCGAAGAAACCGTCCGGGATGCCGATGGCCTGATCGAGACATTCAATGCGCTGTTACGTATCGCCAGACTGGAGGCCGGCGCCCAGCACAGCGACTGGGAACCTGTCGATCTCAACGAGCTGGCGCGAGATGTGGCTGAGCTTTACGAACCACTGGCGGAGGAGAAATCGATCGACTTGAGCTTTCACTGCGGCCCTGAGGCAAGGGCCAACGGCAACCGACAACTTTTGGCGCAAGCGATCGCCAACCTCACCGACAATGCAATCAAGTACACTCAAGATGGTGGCAAAATTACTATAAGCACGAAGAGCGGCAAGGGCCCTGCAATTGTCGTTGCAGACAATGGCCCGGGCATCCCACCTGAACTGCGAAGCAAAGCGCTTGAGCGCTTCGGGAGGCTCACGCCGGAACGCTCGGGTCCCGGAAATGGACTGGGATTGAGTCTTGTTCAGGCCGTGACGCGACTGCATGAAGCGAATCTGGAGCTTGAGGGGAACGACCCTGGATTGCGTGTAACCATCCGCTTCCCCAAGAAACGTACCACACCAACTCCGCACACAAGTGGCAGCACTCAACGCGAAGCAACCTAGCCATCCACCCGCTCTAATACGTACCTTCTTGCGTCCAGATGGTCGAAACACACGTTGTCTTCAACTCTCGTTAACTCGATCCGCTGCGTTCCACGTTAATATCTCCTTAAGCAAACGAAGACTGCGTCATTTGAACGTTTGGAGGACTGGAATATGCTCCGCCCAGTTGAGCGCTTTTCGGTCAAGACACGATCGTCTGCATTCGAGCGCTACCGGGACAGCTCAAATAGACCCGATTGGTTGTCATCCCAGTGGCGTATCATTGCCTATTCCGCCCTGCTTGGAGCAGCTATCGGGCTGCTCATGGCTGTCTGAGAGTGACATGCGAGGCTAGCGAATATTGTTGGTCTCGCCCAACCACGTCTGCGCCTGTTGAACTATATCCTCAATCGGAACCCCACTCCCGAGTACGCTCAGAATTGCCAATAACGCGGCGACAATCACGGGTACACCAACCGCAAGCCTCTTATCTTGGATAAGTGGACGGGTCCCGAGCTCTTCCTCAGTTACTGATAGCTTCTCGCCACTACTTTTCTCGACGAGATAGGACTTCTCACCGTCAATGTCGGCGACGTGAATGAGCTCGACATATTCTCCCGTATCTTTGAGAATAAGGAGTTTTGATTTCATTTTACCGATAATTTTAAGAAAAAATTGGAAACGAGTGAGCCAAATTTTCATGATCTTTTCCCTATTAGCTACAACTAACCTAGGATAGCGAACCTATCCAAATACGTCAATGAAATCTTTTTATTTCTATCAAAGATTGATAATGTCCTGCTCAGACAGTTGGAGCTTGTCGCTGGCCACAACAGCGGCCACACTCTTACCAACATGGCGAGGGTGGCCGGCGAGCTTGAAAATGTTAGTTGGATCACTCGGAAGTCATGGGTTTGAAAGACGAATCGGACGCGACCAGCGATGACTGGAAACAGTCGATAATGAGCTTTGACGAGCTCTCGAGGCCGTTTTACGCGACGGGTCTTGGGCCTTGCCCTTACCTCGACAATCGCAAGGAACGGCGCATACTCACGCAAGTATCCGGCGCTCACTTCGACGAAGCGCTCGACATTCTGACCGAAGCTGGGTTTCGACGGAGCCAGACCTACCTATACAAACCTGCGTGCCCCGGCTGTGATGCCTGTATTCCGGTGCGCATCGTCGTTCAAGATTTCAAGCCGGGCCGAACAATGCGAAAGGTCATGGCTCGCAATGAGGATCTTGTCGTCCGCGAACGCCCTCGCGTCGCAACCAACGAACAATTCGTTCTCTTCAATCGATACCTCAACAGCCGCCATAGAGACGGTAGCATGGCCGCTATGGACGCGCATGCGTTCCGTCAGATGGTCGAGGGTTCGCCGCCTGCATCACGATTGATCGAGTTTCGGGATAGTAAGGACCAGTTAAAAGCAGTCAGTCTGACAGACTACATTCGCTCAGGTCTTTCGGGTGTCTATAAGTTCTTCGATCCTGATGACGACCGGCGTAGTCTTGGGACGATGATGATCCTCTGGCATATCGAACGGGCCAAAGACCTCGGTGTGCCCTTCGTTTATCTCGGCTATTGGATCCAAGATAGCCGAAAAATGAGCTATAAGTCTCGATTCATGCCGTTGGAGAAGCTTGAGCGCTGGCGCTGGGAGCCCCTTGCCAAGACTGAGATCGATCCCTAACAGTGCGCCCCGCACACAAAGAGGAGGCCAAGACAAACGATCAGGTCTCCTCTAACAGGGAGATCGATATGGAAAGACGTAAGTTTATCACGACCGCCGCCGTCGGCGGCACGGCAGCAGCTGCTGCATCCACTTTTCCCAAGCCCGCCATTTCACAAAATCGCATGGAATGGCGCATGGTAAGCTCCTGGCCAAAAGGCCTTCCGGGGCTCGGTACTGGTGCGGAACGCCTTGCCAGTCGCATTGGCGAACTTTCCGATGGCCGCCTTACTGTCAAATATTATGCTGCTGGCGAACTAGTTCCCGCGCTTGAGGTCTTGACGTCCGTTGGCGAAGGGGCCGCCGAGATGGGGCATGACGCCTCTTACTATCACATTGCCAAGAACCCCGCTTGGGCATTCTTCACC
This sequence comes from uncultured Geminicoccaceae bacterium, assembly GCA_964412385.1. Lineage (GTDB taxonomy): Bacteria > Pseudomonadota > Alphaproteobacteria > Geminicoccales > Geminicoccaceae > JBGSYN01. Next base: position 148 of record CAYPOV010000207.1, on the reverse strand, counting down.
GCCGTTCCATTTGGCATGACCGCCAATGAAATGAACGCTTGGCTCTACTTCGGTGGCGGACAGGACCTCTGGGACGAACTCGGCGAACAATTCAACGTCAAGTGCATTCCGGCGGGCAATACCGGCGATCAAATGGGAGGCTGGTTCC
>CAYPOV010000206.1:0-8497 GCA_964412385.1 uncultured Geminicoccaceae bacterium | reverse complement strand
CATAAGCCCGCTCCCCCGCACGCATCACCAACCGCGCACTGATCAACCCACGCGAGGTCGATCCATCGGCAGTCGAGGTTTCTTGCTCCGCATCATTCCGCTGAGGTGTCATAATTGCATTCCTTGGTTAACAACAAAATTTCCGCAACCTATCACGGCCCACCCAAACATTCAAGCAAGAGTACCTATTATAAGAATTTGTAGCTAAATTATGGTTAATTTTACCTTAATTCAAGAGACTGTCCCCACGGCAATCGGGCTGACAAACATCAGACCCACCAGCAAAAGCCTGATCCATTGTCGCTGGTGGTGATGCTCCGGCCGTAGGGCTGGTAGGTGACCGCCTCGGCGGTGCAGGGCGCGCGACCAGCTAGAGCTTGTGAAGCAGCATGTTGGTGTCTAGTTTTTCTCGGTAGTGTGCGGATTGACACCTAGCTGAGGACGGCATCATGACAGACTATTTCACCGAAGCCGGTTCCGAAACCGCCGTCATCGCTCGTTTGGCGAATTGCAGCAATCCAAGGCTGGTGGCCGTGTTGGAATCAGCCATCCGTCACCTGCATGGGTTTGTTAAGGAAGTTGAGCCGACGACCGAAGAATGGATGCAGGCCATCCAGTTTCTAACCGCGATTGGCCAGAAGTGCGACGGCAAGAGGCAAGAATGGATTCTCGCGTCTGATGTACTGGGTGTGTCCATGCTGGTCGATGCGATCAACCATCGCCGCCCGGATGGTGCTACCGAGAACACCGTGCTCGGCCCGTTCCATCTGTCTCAAACTCCCAAGCGCGCTTTGGGCGACACGATCTGCCTAGACGGCAAGGGCAAGCCGTGTCGGATCTCGGGTCGGGTCACCAGTGACGGTGAAGCACCTATTGCCGGTGCCACGATCGATGTCTGGCAAACCAACGATGATGGCTACTATGACGTTCAACAGCCCGGAGAGCAGCCTGACTTCAACATGCGCGGCGTATTCGAGAGCAACACTGACGGACAATTCTGGTTCACCACGGTCAAACCCCTGCCCTATTCGATCCCTTCGGATGGCCCCGTTGGTCAGCTGCTTCGGGCTTCAGGCCGGCACGCGATGCGGCCCGCACATATTCACCTGATTGTTTCAGCACCGGGCTACCAAACGCTGGTGACCCACATTTTTGTCCGTGGCGATCCTTATCTGGAATCGGACGCTGTCTTCGGAGTCAAGGAATCGTTGATCGCCGACTTTGAGTCCGACGGTGACGGTTGGGGCGCCGAAATCTCGATCGTGCTGGCTGAGGCTCAGGATCCGTGACCTCTGAGCCCAATGATTGCATCATTGAGGGCCGCTCGGGCCAAAAGACGTGTTGAATCCAGCGTTGGCAGCGGCGAATTCTTGTCATCAATGATGAGTGGGATTTCCGTACAGCCCAGGATCACGGTATCGCAGCCGGATTGCGTCTTCATGCGCCCAATAACATTCTGAAAGAATGCGATCGAATCGGATCTGAACTCTCCATAAACCAGCTCGTCCATAATGATGCGATCGAGCCCATCTCGCTCTGGCTCCGTTGGGCACTGCCATTCGATCCCAACGGCCTCAAGTTTCTCTGGGTAAACCTGACTTCTCATGAGCCATTTCGTTCCAAGAATAGCGGCATGGCGATATCCCCGGGCCTTCGCTTGATCGGCGACGGCTTCAGCAATGTGAAGCCACTTGGCGGTTGATTGCGTGGTCACATAGTCGAAAGCCTGATGGATGGTATTGTCGGGACAAATGAGGAGGTCGGCACCAAGACGGGTAAGCTTTTCGGCGGAGTCGAGCATGATACGGCCGACGCCCTCGATATCACCCTTCTCCAGACAGCTGACATAATGGGAGAGTGATGGGGTATGCATCGAGACCTCGGGATGGGCATGAGGTCCCAAGATCGCCGAGGCTTCTCCACAAATCGTACGGTAGCAGAGAGCAGCTCCTTCAGCCGAGCAGCCCACAATACCAATATGCTTCATCATGTTTTCACAAGACCATGCAAGATCGTTCCGATCAAGGTCGTTATTGCGTTACTTCACCGCTGCAGCTGGCGTTAGCAAGGCGATTGGCGTTGTCATAGCGTTTCGGTCGAATTCTACGAGCCTTTCGTTGTGCTGAGATCGCTTGTTGCTGGTGCCGGTGCCGTCGCGGTCGAGATAGAAGGAACCGCTCGAATGAGCCAATCAAGGCCGCTTCGGAAAGAATTGGACCGCATGGGTTCCGACGCCGCTTCTGTTCTTCAAGTCGCGACAGTGACCATTGCGGGAGGCGGGCCAAATCGGTTGTTAAATGGGCTTTTGGGCGGGCTTACACGGTGAAATCCGTCAACCGGCCACAGAAGCGGTTTGCCGCAGGGCTCTTCGTACTTGCCTTCTTGCCCAGGTTGACAGCGGGGGAAGTGTCCGACATTCGAGTGTGACACCTTACGCAGTTGATCAAGGGAGTTGGGCCGGATGGAGCCGAAGAATCTCGTTTTTATCATGTCGGATGAGCATAATCAGCGGATGATGGGGGTCAGCGGGCATCCGATGGTCAAAACCCCTGTGATGGACGGGATCGCGGCACGCGGTGTCAATTTCACCAATGCCTACACCAATTGCCCGATCTGCGTGCCGGCGCGCGCCAGCTTCGCCACGGGCCGCTATGTTCACGATATCGGCAATTGGGACAATGCCTCGCCTTATGACGGCAGGGTTCCAGCTTGGGGCCACCGTCTCATAGACCAGGGCCACCGGGTGGTGTCGATCGGCAAGCTGCATTATCGGCGCGAAGGTGATCCGAGCGGCTTCGACGAGACCTTGATCCCGCTCAATGTGGTTGATGGCGTCGGCGATCTGATCGGCCTCATTCGCGGCGAGGAGATGGAAGAACGCGGTGCGGCGCGGCGGATTTCGGAGGATATTGGTCCCGGCGAATCGACCTATACCGCCTATGACCGCAACATTGCCGAGACCGCGCGCCATTGGCTTCAGACCGAGGCTCCGAAATACAGTGACAAGCCTTGGGTGCTGTTTGTCTCGTTCGTCTGTCCGCATTTCCCGCTGATCGCTCCTCAGCAGTTCTACGACATGTATCCTGAGGACGAAATTCCGATGCCATTGCTCTATGACGAAAGCGAGCGGCCGCAGCACCCCTATTTCACCGCCATGCGCAAGGCGATGGCTTACGACAAATATTTCGACGAGCGTAAAGTCCGCATCGCCACGGCCAGCTATTTCGGATTGTGCAGCTTCCTCGATGACAATATCGGCAAAGTTCTCGGCGCACTCGATGAGTATGGCCTGAGAGACGACACGCGCGTGATCTATACCAGTGATCATGGTGAGTCGCTCGGCAAGCGCGGTTTTTGGGGCAAGTCGACCATGTTCGACGAGGCCGCGGCAGTGCCCTTGATGATGGAGGGCGCCGGGGTTCCTGAAGGCCGCTCTGTCGATACCGCGGTCAGTCTTGTCGATTGTTTTCCGACGATCATCGAAGGTTCCGGTGAAGCGCGCCACCCCGATGATGCCGATCTGCCAGGCCGCTCGCTCTTCGAGCTTGCCGATGCCCACGAGCCGGACAGGGTGGTGTTCTCCGAGTATCACGCGGCCTCGTCGCCCACGGCCATGTATATGATCCGCAAGGGCCGCTGGAAATACATCCACTTTGCGGCCTATAACGAGCCCTATCTTTTCGACATGGTGAACGACCGCGACGAGCGCTTTAATCTTGCCGACAAGCCGTCTTCGGCACCTGTTATTGAGGAATTAAGGGGCGAACTCGAAAAAATTTGTGACCCTGTCACCACGGACGCGCGCGCCAGGGCCGATCAACAGGCCAAGATCGATCAGTTCGGCGGTATCGCCAAGGTGCGCGAGCGCGGGGATTTCGGCTATTCACCGGCACCTGGGCAAACACCAGACTTCGCACGTTAAACTCGGCGTTGCGCGTCTCCGCCCTTTTCCCCGGGGCGGGGTTGCCAATTGCCGTAGCAGCTGTCAATGTCTGACATGACAGTGAATGTTATCGATACATTCAAGCGGCGCTGATGTTCGAACATTCTTGATGATGGGGAGCATTGGTGACCGCTGTGTCCACAACGGATCAGGGAAGTCACGAATGTTCGACATCTTAAAGCCTGCCCTTTGCGGCGCTGCAATGTCTGTCATTGCGGTTTCAAGTGCTGCAAGTCAGGAATTTAACTGGCGGCAGCAAGAAGGCGCCTCAATCCATGGTATCGTCTTTGCCAATCCCTTCACAGACGCCTGGCTAAGGCCACAAATCGAAGAATTCACCGAATTGACCGGCATCGACGTACAGCTCGAGGCCATGGTCGACACCCAGATGCGCAAAAAACAGGATGTGATCCTTGCCGGCCAAGACTCCAGCATGGATTTCTTTATGCTGCAGATGGACAACCGGGGTGGCGCACTCACCGCGGGTGGTTATCTCGAGAACCTCGAGCCCTATCTCAATAATCCCGAGTTGACACCGCCCGGCTATGACTACCCGGGTGACTGGGCAGGTGGTTGTCTCAACACGGCAAAAGTCTTCGCCGATCAGCCCGTCAACAATATTGTGGCGTCAGCACAAGCCCAGCTCCTGCATATCCGCAAGGATCTTTTCGAGGAGCACGGCGTCAAAATCCCGGAGACGATGGAGGAGCTGGAAGCGGCTGCCAAAGCGCTCACCATCAAAGACGATGACGGTAATGTCGAAGTCTACGGCTTCCTGTCACGCGGTTGGGGACGGCTGACGACCGCAAGCTTTGCGAGCTATCTCTGGAATTTCGGGGGTTCCTGGTTCAAGGACGAAAATGGCACGCGCGTCAGCAATATCGCCTCGCCCGAATCCATTGACGCATTCGAGTTTTACGGTCGGATGATCCGCGATTACGCGCCAGACGCGGCCCTGAACAACCGGCCTGTGGCCAATGCAGCGCTCTTCGCCGCCGGCAAGACTGCGATGGTCTCAGCGCTCAACTACTACATCTTCACCTTCCAGGATCCCAACAAGTCGCGCGTTGTCGACAAGGTTGCCACGATTCTTGTCCCGCGCGGTCCGGGCGGCAGCACGCCGAACATCCCTACCACATCCATGGCGATTTCGCCCTTCTCGGACAATAAAGAAGCGGCTTGGCTCTTGATCGCCTACATGACCCAGAAGGAACAAATGCTGTTTGGCCAGAAAAACGGCGCACCGACTTGCCGAAAATCGGCCTGGACCGATCCCTCTTATGAGCCACCAACACCGTCGTGGGGTGAGTCGGCGCGTCTGGCGCTCGAATATGGTGTTGCGATCGCCAAGCCGCGTGCTGTCGCGATCGGTGAAATGCGTGACGCCGCCGGCGAGGTCATGAACGTCGCCATTCGTGACGGTTCGCGCGAGGCGATCGAGGCCGAGGCCAAGAAACAGGCCGCCATTATGAACGAGCTCATCAAGAAGACCGAGGAAGGCCTCGACTTCCAGGGCGTGTTCCGTGAAGGGGCCAAGCCGATGCCTGCCGAGGATCAGGCTCTGCCGATCCAGGCGATCAAACACTAGATCGCCGAGAGGGGACCTAGGCGATGAGTCTGGCGACACCACAAGTTGGAGCTTATGGGCGCGGCGTTCGCCTGTCGCATGAGCTCACCCAACGCGAACGGTTCGTGAATTGGATGGATCGTCAGATCGCGATCATCTTCAATATCCCGACGGTAGCGCTTTTGGCCTTCCTCGTCGCCTTTCCGGTCATGCTGGTGCTCTATACCAGCATGACCGACTGGTTCCTCTATTCCCCCGCCGAACGGCAGTTCATCGGCTTGCGCAACTTCATCGACACTTGGACCGATGAACGCTGGTTGTGGGCCATCTGGCACACGTTTTACCTTGCAGGCGGCTCCGTGGTGCTGCAGCTCGTCATCGGGCTAGGCATCGCTCTTCTCTTCAACCGCCAGCTGCGCGGCATGACCTTCTACCGCTCGGTCTTCATGCTGCCGATGATCGCCATGTCGACGGCAATCAGCCTCGTCTGGATCATCCTCTATAACAACTCCTACGGCCTTTTGAATTTCTGGCTCAATTCGCTAGGGATCGACTCGATCCAATGGCTGAGCGATCCGAATTGGGCGATGCCATCCCTGATCCTCGTTCAGGTTTGGCATTGGACCCCGTTCATGACGCTTCTGCTGTTGGCCGGCCTGCAATCTCTGCCGGCAGAGCCTTTCGAGGCGGCGCGGATCGATGGTGCGTCGCCCTGGCAGATGCTCATTTACGTGACCTTGCCCCTCCTGAAGGGGCACATCATTGTTGCCGTGATCCTTCGGTCGATCTTTGCGGTGAAAGAATTCGACACCATCCTCACCATGACCGAAGGCGGCCCCAATTGGGCTACCGAAACCATGAATATGAACATTTATTTTAACGCCTTCGACTATGGCTATACGGGTGAAGCAGCGGCTAAGGGCGTCATCTTCTTCATCATTCTTGCCATCATCCAATTTACTTTGGTGAAGTATCGAGAGCGGCAATGGTCTCACTAATCCTGCGCCGCAATCTCCCACGAGGACTTGCTAAGGCACTTGAAACCCTATTCGCGCATCTAGTCCTTATTCTCGTTATCGCGCCGTTTTTTTTCATCTTCGTTTACATGGTTTGGAGTTCGCTCAAACCGGACTTTCTGTTTTATGAACCAGGTACATGGTTCTTCGAGCCGACACTTTATCATTATCACCATGTGATCCAAAACTCGGATCTTTTGGTCAATATCAGAAACAGCCTGATTATCTCAGGCATAGCCAGTCTCATCGGTGTTATTTGCGGCATCATGACCGCCTACACGATCGCACGTTTCCGATTGAGAATGCTGGCCAAAGCGATCCTGATCACACGCATGATCCCCTACATCACCGCCCTCATCCCCCTTTGGATGATGTACCGCTATCTCGAACTCCTCAACACCTACACGGGCTTGATCCTCGCCCATCTGGTGATCACCATCCCGTTCGGTGTCTGGATCCTGATCTCCTATATTGAGGATGTGCCCAAAGATCTCGAGGATGCATCGCTCATCGACGGCGCCAGCCGCGTGCTGGTTTTTTGGAAGATTGTGCTGCCCCTTACCAGGCCTGGCATCATCGCGACAACAATCCTTTGTTTTATCTTTTCTTGGAATAATTTCCAGCTCGCTCTTGTCCTCGGCGGGATCGATGTGAATACCGCACCTGTTGCGGTCTTCAAGTTCGCAGGCTCCGAGACCGGCAGCATGGGGGCCATGATGGCTGCCGCCACGCTCGTCACCATCCCGGTCTTCTTCATCGTCATGTTCGTTCAGCGCCACATGGTGGCGGGCCTCACCGCCGGAGGCATCAGCAAGTGATGCGTGCGAGGCTCCTATCTTCGGATCCGTGCGTGATTCGCAGGGTGGATTGAAGAAGCTCTAAATCAACTCCTGGAGCCGTTCGAGACCGCGGCGGACATAGCTCTTGGCGGTACCGAGCGGGACGTTCATGCTCTCGGCGATTTCGGCATGGCTGCAGCCGCGCACATAGGCGAGCAGCAATGCCGTGCGATACTCCGGCTTGAGCTTTTTGAGAGCACCGCGCACGGCGATGGCTTCAATTGACACGACTGGATTGACGTGGAGTTGCTCTTCGGCTGCTTCGAAGACCTCTGAATCTAGGGGATCTTCTTGGCGGACCCGCTCGCGGCGCAAACGATCGATGGTGCGGTTGCGGGCGATGGTGATGATCCAGGAAAACGCCTTTCCCCGTGACGGGTCAAACTGAGCGGCGCGTTTCCAGATAGCGACGAAGGTTTCCTGAGCGATCTCGTCGGCGAGATCGTGGCGCCGCACCATCGCATAGATGACGCTGTAAACAGGTTTGGCCGTCTCATCGTAGAGTTGTTTGAACGCGATGCGATCGTGTGAGCGGACCAACCCCAACAACATCCCGAGCCGATCGAGGCGCGGAGTGTTTGCGGGCGCTGCCTCCGGTGAGACAACGCGCTTGATTGCCACCGCTCCCATTAAACGGTCGCGTCCGTAGGGATTCTGAAACCTATCATACCCGAAGCAGCTCCCTTTCACTTGTGAGCGCTTCCCAATCTCTTCCTAAAAAACAGAACGCTCGATACCGGCCTTTGGATCAATCTTCTTGAAGAAAATTTTTGCAGCATGTCGGGCGCGTTCGGGCATCCGATTCGGGGGCGGGCCGCGTTGTTGGCAGTAGCCGATGCCGTGCTTCGTTCGTGCACCGGCGACGATTCGTGTTCTACTCTGGAAGGATCATATTCCATGAACAAATCTTTGCAGCCCGCCATACTGGCCGGTGTGGCTATTTTCGGCCTTGCCGGCCTCATACCGAATCAGGGGCTCGCATCGAGCCATATGGATGCGCCCCTCATAACATTCGACGACCCTGCCAATACTACCGATGTGTACGCTTTCGTCAGTCAAGACCCTAACAATGCACAGCAGTATTTGACGGTGGCTCTTTCAGTCTATCCATTCGAAGAGCCCGGCATTGGAC
>CAYPOV010000205.1:0-8550 GCA_964412385.1 uncultured Geminicoccaceae bacterium | reverse complement strand
GCCATGGTCGACGCTATCGTCGCAGCTATCGGCGCGGGCGGTTTGTTTGCCGTTGATGTCGATATCGTACCGACGATGATCGGCGAAGCCTGCCACGTGGTGCTGCCTGCTGCCACATCAGGGGAAATGAATCTCACCTCCATGAACGGCGAGCGACGCATGCGCCTCACCGAACGCTATATGGACCCGCCCGGCGAGGCGATGCCTGACTGCATGATTGCAGCACGGCTCGCCAATCACATGCAGCGGGTTTTCGAGGCCATGGGCGAGCCTGAGCGCGCGGCCACGTTCCGGGGCTTCGATTGGCAAACCGAAGAAGACGCCTTCATGGACGGCTACCATCAGCATGCAGGCGGCGGTGAGTTCGTCACCTACGAGCGACTGCGCCAAGCCGGCACAAATGGCTTTCAAGAGCCTGCCACGGGCTATGACCAAGCGACGGGAATTCAGGGAACCGCGCGTCTTTATACTGATGGCAAGTTCGGCACCGAGGACGGCCGCGCCAGGTTCATGGCGACGCAGTGGCGAGGTTTAGAGGCGCCAGGCAAACAACAGCAAAAGGATTCATTTCCGTTCCTGATCAACAACGGAAGGGCCAATATAGTTTGGCAGTCGGCCTATCTCGATACCGAGAACGAATTCGTCATGGACCGCTGGCCGTTTCCGTTCATCGAGATGAACCCCGATGACATGAGCGAGCTTGGCGTCGACGAAGGCGATCTAGTCGAGGTCTACAACGATTCCGGCTCGACCCAAGCGATTGTCTACCCGACACCGACCGCGCGGGCCAAAGAGACATTCATGCTCTTTGCCTATCCCAAGGGCGTGCAGGGCAATGTCGTCAATGCCGGCGTCAACGAATTCGTCATTCCCAACTACAAGCAAACCTGGGGCAATATCCGAAAACTCTCAGACGCCCCTCGCTCGACCCGGCACCTTACCTTCAAGTCCAAGGAATATAGCATATCCTAGCGTAACGGCGCGGATCGAGTGCTGGTGCTCGATCCGCGCACGCGGCTTCTATTGGACGTTTTTCAGACCTTGCATGGCAAGCTCGACAACGTTTTGCGGCAGCGGGATGTAGCCGAGCTCGTCGGCAAACTGCTGACCGTCGGTGAGGCCGTAGTTGACGAACTGGTCGAGCGCCTGTTTTTTGTCGGCGTCATCATAGCTCTGATAGAGCATGAGCCATGAATAGGTGGTGATAGGATAGGCGTCCTCGCCAGCTGGATCGGGGATGAAGAGTTTCAGATTGTCGGGCATGTCGCTTGCCGTACCTGCGAGAGCCGCCTGGCCGCTTTCGGCATCCGGATCGACAAACTGGCCGGCGTTGTTTTCCAGAACCGCCATCTGCAGGCCGAGGCGCCTCGCAAACCCGTATTCGACATAGCCGAGCGTGCCATGGCCGCGTTTAATCTCGGCGGCAACACCCTCATTGCCCCGCGCCCGCATCATGTGGCCGGGCCATCCGACCAGTGTAGCGGCACCGACTGCCTCCGCCCATTCCGGGCTGATGGCACTGAGGTGGTTGGTGAAGGCAAACGTGGTTCCACTGCCGTCGCTTCGCGCCACCAGCGCAATCGAGAGGCCCGGAAGCTCAATATCGGGATTGGCGTCCTGGATTCGCGGATCATCCCATTCGGTGATTTCGCCCATGAAGATATCGACTTCGACATCGCGTGGAATGCGGATCGGTTGATCGACACCGGGCAGCGTATAGGCGAGCACGACCATGCCGGCGGTGGCGGGAATGAGTTGCACGCCGCGTTCAACATTGGACATGTCGGCATCGGACATCGCCCGGTCGCTGGCACCGAAATCGATCGATCCCGTCAGGAACCGGTTAATGCCCTCACCACTGCCGACGACATCATATTCAACGTCGATGGCATTGTTGGCGGCCTCGAACTCGTCGATCCATTTCAAGTAGAGAGGTGCCGGAAAAGTCGCCCCCGCGCCAAGGAGCAGGGTCTTGCTGTCTTGTGCACTAGTTTGCGGGCTTGTCAGCAGTGCGATGGCCGCGCAAATGGCCCCCAAGACTTTGGATTGATGACGTCTCTTTTTGTTTCCGATTGATCTCGTCATGATACCGCTTCCCTCGATTTGTTGTCATCCATAGATTGCACCTCGTCGGCGGCTGCCGAGGAGGCCAACAGCCATTGGCAGATCGCCCAGGCGAGAACGGCGCCGGCAATCTGAGCGAGGATGAAGAGCGGCACGTCCGCAGGGTTGATACCGGCAAACGTATTGGAAAAGCCACGCGCGATGGTGACCGCAGGATTGGCAAAGGAGGGCGAGGCAGTGAACCAATAGGCTGCCGTGATATAGAGGCCGACACCCATGGCAACCGCCTGTGGCCGCACCTTGAGCGTGGCGAAGATGGTAAAGACAAGGCCGAATGTGGCCACGACCTCGGACAGGAACTGCGAGGGCCCGGTGCGAATCGTCTCCGACCATTGCAGCACCGCGATGTCGAACATCATATGGGCGATAAAGACGCCGATCAGCCCGCCGCCGATTTGCACGGCGATATAGGCGAGCGCCTTGCTTGTCCCGATCTCTTTCCTAAGAGCGAAGGCAACGGTCACCGCCGGATTGAAATGAGCTCCCGAAATCGGACCCAGCATGGTAATCAGCACCACCAGAATAGCACCGGTCGGCAGCGTATTACCGAGAAGGGCGATCGCCACATTACCCCCGGCAAGATTTTCGGCCATGATCCCCGAGCCCACGACCGTGGCGAGGAGAAAGGCGGTCCCGATAAACTCGGCGGCGAGTTGTTGCCGCTCACTAAATGACGTCATGTTTGATTCCCGATGTCCTTGAGGCGATTTTGAAGCGCGAGTTTGTCGAGGCCTTCGATCGGCAAGCTTGTAAAGATCGAGAGCCTACGCTCGAGCGTGTTGTAGGCTTTGAAAAAGGCACCGCGAATTTCGGCTTCCGTGCCGGTCACGGCAGCGGGATCGGGCATCCCCCAATGCGCCGACATCGGCTGTCCCGGCCAGACCGGGCAGGTTTCGGCGGCGGCACTGTCACAGAGCGTGAAGACGAAATCGAGGGATGGTGCATCGGGGCCGGCGAACTCGTCCCAGCTCTTCGAGCGCGCATCCGTGGTATCGTGATTGAGTGATTTGAGGAGCGCCAGAGCCTGGGGGTGCACGGCCCCTTTGGGTGTTGATCCGGCGGAGAATGCCTTAAACCGCCCTCGCCCCAAGTGATTGAGGATGGCTTCGGCAAGAACCGACCGGGCGGAGTTCCCGGTGCAAACGAAAATCGTGTTGTAGCAACGCTCTGCCATGGTCCTCCCCACCTGTCATGGTTGTTAGGCAGCGCAGGCAATCTGGTCAATCAGCGACTGGCAGAGCTCGGGATGTCCGCCGCAACAGTCTTTCATCAAATAGCCCAAAAGCGCCCGCACGCCGTCAAAGTCAGCAAAGTAGCGCACTGTCCGGCCCTCGCGTTCTTTGCGAATGAGGCCGGCATTGACCAGGATCGCAAGATTGGTCGACATGGTGTTTTGCCGGACATCGAGTGCGGTGCCGATCTCGCCAGAGAGCATCCCCTCCGAACCCGCCGTGACCAGAAGGCGAAAGACGTCAAGCCTGGTTTCCTGGCTTAATGCGTCGAACGCGCGCAGTGCCTCTGTCTTTTCCATATATCCAGAATTCCCGATATTTGCCGCTATGTCAAGTTTGTTTCCCGCTGAGCCTTACGACTCGAAGGCTGCGCTGAGCCGATCATTGAGCGTTTTGAGAATTTTCACACGGGCGAAATACTTGTCGTTGGCCTCGACAAGTGTCCAGGGATTGCGACGGGTGCCGGTTGCCGCAACCATGTCGTGGACTGCCTTTCTATAGTCGTCCCATTTCTCGCGATTGCGCCAATCTTCGTCAGTGATCTTGTAGCGCTTATAGCCTGTTTGTTCGCGCGCTTCAAAACGGCTCAACTGTTCGTCCTTGTCGATCGCCAGCCAGAACTTGACGACAATAATCCCATAATCGTCAAGTTCTTCCTCAAAATTGCGAATCTCCTGGTAGGCGAACATCCACTCTTCCTCATTGCAAAAACCCTCGACGCGTTCGACCAGAACCCTGCCATACCAAGAACGATCGAAAATCGTGACATGAGATTTTTCGGGGATGTGACGCCAAAAGCGCCAGAGGTAGTGATGCGCTTTTTCTTCGTCTGTTGGTGCCGCAATGGGAATCACGCGCGACAGTCGTGGATCAAGCGCTTGGACGACCCGGCGGATGCTGCCTCCTTTGCCGGCCGCATCATTGCCCTCGAAGACAACGAGCAGTGCGCGGTTCTCGAATTTTTCGTCGAGCGTGAGTTTGGTGAGCTTCTTTTGCTCTCGCTTCAGTTCCTGGCGATAGGTTTCGCGCTCGAGCGTCTGGCTCAGATCGAGGGTATCGAGAATATTGGTGCCCTGGCCAAGGACACTTGCGAACGGATTGCTCAGACTGACCGAGGGCGATGTCTCACGAAGCCGTTCCTTGACGCAATTCAGAATCGACTTGCCGACGCGAAGATCACGATCGTAGGGATTGCTGCTGGGAATAGCGATCCATGGGGCAAAGGCCGTGCTTGTGGCCGACACCATCTCCTCAACGATCGCCACTGATTCGTCATAGCGTTTGGCGAATTGACGCGAGATTTCGGCCTCCTCGAGAGACAGTTTCCAGGCGACCGAGGGATCCTTCTGCAGGCGTTTGATTGCCGCAAGATGCTCGTTTTTGGGCAAGACGAAGAAAAACTTGACGAACAGCGCACCTTCGAAGGCAAGCATCTGCTCGAAGTGTTTGATCTCCTCGACATACCGCTCATATCGCGGCCTGCCGATCCGCCCGACCCGCATATCCCCAATGGGCCCCTCATACCAGGACGTGAGAAATAGCCCCAGGCTCCCGTTTTTCGGCAGAGCCTGCCAAAAACGCCACATGCGCGGATGTTTCCATTGAGTCTCCAAAGGGCGCACTTCGGCATAAGGACGAATCAGCCTCGGATCCATCCAGCTCTGCAGACGCCTTGCCGTGTTGCTCCTGCCGACCAGATCGAGGCCCGAGAGGAGCACGATGACCGGAAAACGGGCGGCATCCCGAAGCTCCATTTGCATATCGATCATTTGCGTCCGGAGCGCCGGTTCTTCCTGTTTAAAGTCGTCTTTGGTGGTGTCTTGAGGCGTCGCCAGAGCTTCGAACATGGTGCGATCCTGTAAACTGAGGTGCCGACGCGACCCTAGCCGAGATCCACAAAAAAGCGAAAGATCTTCGTTAGTTAGCCCTATGAATGAGAGACCTCGGAGAATCGAAAGCGAGCCAGAGACCCACGAGGTAGTGCCGTGAAGCTCATTTTTCCTCTGAGCCCGCCGAACATGTCAGCGTCAGAACTATCCGCCCACCAAAAACCCAAGAAATCTGTGTGGAATTAAGCGAAAATGCCATGTCAATGTCGGACTTTGCCACATTGCCGAAGTTGTCCTTGGTTTTATGAAAAGAGAAGTCTGCAAAAAATCTGTCGGAATCTTTCGAGATAACGTTCGATCTGTGGAGGAGGGAGCACATTGAAAACCATGCTCATGTTGGGCAAGACCTGTGCAGCAGTGATTCTTGTTCTTTTTGGAACTTTTGGAATTAGTCAAAATTCAAACGCTGTCGAAATCACATTCGACAATCAGTGCGCGTTTCCCATTTGGGTTGGCCAATTCAATATGCCTCGTTCCGTTCCACTGTTTCCGAATGCTGATAACGCAGGGGATCAATGGAAATTGCCCGTAAAGGGCGACAATCATGACGGCACAGCGACAATCACGATTCCCGATCAGCTCAGTTCGGTTCGGTTCTGGCCGCGAACAGGTTGCACTTGGGACGGAACCCATCTTAATTGTCTGACGGGACAATGTGGCGGATTCAATGCTGGTGAAGCCGATTGTATCGCCGCCAAGACCACGGGACAAAATCCCCAAACACTCGTCGAACTGACAACGCAGGGATCACCCAATTACGACGTCAGTCTTGTCAATGGCTATAACGTTAAAGTTAACGTAGCCATCGAGGGCACGACGTGTGATCATCAAACTGCTGACTGCACGACTGATCTCCTAGAAACGTGTCCCGCCAATTTGCGCACGCTTGCGCCAATGGTGGCGACGGCGCCAGGCCAAACATCGATCGCTTGCGGCGAGGGTTACTGCCCGACCGGCAAGTGTATCGATCAGCAATGCGTCGTTGGGTGCTATGCACCTGGCGATCAATGTCTCGGCAAGCTCGATCCTGCGCAAAACCCTACATCACCTGTCGAAGCACTCAAATGTAACGAGATCGTCCCATCAGCAACGGATGGCACCAAGTTCTTGGATATGTACTTGGTCAAGAATTATAGTGGCCCCGATGCCAAGATGAACCACTATGACGGTGACAACGTTGCGATGCGTTCCGCCAATAGCGGCACGCCCACTTGTTTCGCTGATACCGATTGTCCCGTCCACCGCCCGGACTGCACTTTCAGT
This sequence comes from uncultured Geminicoccaceae bacterium, assembly GCA_964412385.1. Lineage (GTDB taxonomy): Bacteria > Pseudomonadota > Alphaproteobacteria > Geminicoccales > Geminicoccaceae > JBGSYN01. The sequence continues at coordinate 2,042 of CAYPOV010000205.1, read as the reverse complement.
ATGGCCGCCAATGGAGATTTTGAACCTCCCGCCGGTGCAGGTGTATGCATTGACCGCTCGAAAAATGGCGCGACCAATCAGTTACTGACCCCTGTCCTGTGTCGGGGCTCAGCGATCGGCAGTTCTTGCGGATTTGCTGCAGACTATACTTGTCAAAATGTTTCTTATGCAATGTCGAACACTGGTGTGATGCAGCAGACCGTTGCATGTCTGCCACCAACGACGATAGGCCTTGGTAGCGTTGCTGGCGACAATCTCTACGAGGGCGCTGGAGGCGTCTTCAACCAGGCCTGGGTCGACGCGGGGCATGTGGCCGGTGAGGATGGCATGACCTATTACGAAATCTTCAAGAATGCATGTCCCAGGGCTTACGCTTGGCAATATGACGATATCTCATCGAACTTTTTCTGTGAAGATGTGCCTACAAGTATGGCGATTACGTTTTGCGCGGCCGACCACGAAATCAGTGAACTGACGGCTTGCGGTTACCCTCCCGATGCATTTCCAAGGATCCATAGCGACCCGGAATTGCGAAGCCGTATCCTTGAGATCCGGCGACGCGGCGGTTTCTGCTAGATGTGCTAACGGTCGGGGACGTGATCCCCAGTATTGTGGTCATCCACCTCTGAAGGTGTAGATTGCCCATATGCCACGTTTGAGGCGTTCCGAGTCTTTTTAGCTCGTTTGCGCGAGCAGGGACGCGTTGCCGCCGGCTTGTGACAGTCGCGTCTCGATGCGCGGCCTACTCCTTCGGGGCCCCGTTCGCCAGAAGATCTCGCGTCTTGGGGACACGGCGTTCCGCCTCGACGAGCCGCTCCAAATCTCGCTCCTCAGTGTTGGAGAGTTCAGGCAACGCCGCCTCATCGAGATCGGCGATCGACGCGATATGCTGAACATTTTCTGCGTTGCGTTCGGCATCAAGGGTCATGACCCTAGTGAGCGGCGGCGGTGCGGAGGCGTTCCGCGCGGCCAGTTCCGCTCGAAGAATCCGGATTGCCTCACCCCGTGACAGATCCAGGTTGGTTTGGCGCTGGTCGATCCAGCCCGCGAAACCGAGGCGCACGGCGTCGCCTTCGTCCTCCTCCAGCCAGACCAGAGGGGTGGGTTCGTTCAGCACGAAAGGCAGCCCGGCGAGCTTCCTCTGCAAAGCGTCCCGAAGCCCGGCCATATCTGCGCCCGGATCGACATCAAGCGAGAACGTGAACCGGCGCTCTGGATTGCGAGAGTAATTGACCAGCCGCGACTTGAACACGGTAGCATTCGGTACGCGGATGAAGTTGCCGTCAGGCGAAATCATTATGGTTGCGCGCGACGTCAGGCGTACAACCTTGCCGATATCGCCCTCGATCTCGATCATGTCGAACGGACGGAAAGGCTGGCGGACCGATAGCATCACCGAGGCGATGAAGTTCTCCACAGTGTCGCGAACCGCAAAGCCGATGGCGAGGCCAATGATGCCCGCTGCCCCGAGGATCGAGCCTAACAGTGCCGTGGCGCCCAGAACGTCGAGTGCGGCCACGAGGCCGAGAATTGCGAAGATAAGGCGGATAAGCTGGGCATAGATCGCCGCGATAAACGCGTTCGGCGCCAGCGACCGCCATACCCCGGTGATCCGGCTCACCGCCATGCCGAAAATGTAGGTAAACAAAAAGACGACGACCGCTACGGTCAAGAGCGGCAAGTATGACACGGTCTGCCAGAGCCGGTTCACGAAGCGATCGGTGATGGGTACCAGCCTCTCTGAAAGATCAGTCGAGGCCGCGACGCGGTCGTTTACCGCAACGACACCGTCGATCCGCCGAACGATCTGCTTAAGACGGAGCACCGCCGCCTCGTCGACAGCCGAGCCGGTAAGGGTAACGACGCCGGCATCAACTGTAACGTCTACGTCACCGTAGCCGTCGAGCGCGGCAAGCGCGGCGCTGATGCGACCCGCAATAGCGGCATCTTGCTCCTCCCCAAAGTCGAGGCCGATTGTCGTATCGGGCAGCTCGACATTGCCGGGCCCCGTCTGCGCTGACGACGGTGGTGTCGCGAGAAGG
>CAYPOV010000204.1:0-8597 GCA_964412385.1 uncultured Geminicoccaceae bacterium | reverse complement strand
GACTATCTCGATGTCGAGGCTTCCGTCAATGAGCTGGTGCCCGAGCTGGTTCTCGGCACTCATATTGTGCGGCACTTCGCCAAGCGCCTTGGCATTCCTTGTGCCGTGATTTCGGCGCCGGTTCATGTCCAAGACTTCCCGGCCCGCTATTCGCCGCAGATGGGTTTCGAGGGTGCCAATGTCCTTTGGGATACCTGGGTTCATCCGCTGATGATGGGCCTTGAGGAGCATCTCTTAGGCATGTTCCGCGAAGATTTCGAATTTTCCGATGGCGCCGGTGCTTCTCATCTCGGAGCGGGACACACGATGCCGGCTGAACAAGAGGCCGAGCAAAGCGTTCCTGTCGATGACGAAGGACCGATCATCTGGGCCGACGAAGCCCAAATGGAGCTCAAGAAGATCCCGTTTTTCGTGCGCGGCAAGGCACGGAAAAACACCGAACGCTATGCCAGCGAGCGCGGCGTTTCCTTGATCACAGTCGAGACACTCTATGATGCCAAAGCCCATTTCGGCCGCTGAGGTGAATCCCGCCATGGAGGCGCCGATCCGCGTCGTGATCATCACGCTTGACCGTCATTTGGCGAGCACGGTCGAGCGCGCCCGTCGTGTGTTGGCGGCAGAATTGCCCGGGCTCGAGCTTTCGCTTCATGCAGCGGCCGAGTGGGCCGACGACCCGGAGTCGCTGGCACGGTGTCAGGAGGACATTGCGCAAGGCGATATCATCCTCGCCACCATGCTGTTCATGGAAGATCACGTGCAGGCGGTCCTGCCGGCGTTGCGTGCACGTCGCGAGCATTGCGATGCTATGGTCGGCGCAGTTTCGGTTGGCGATGTCATCAAGCTGACGCGGATCGGCAAGTTCGCCATGGACAAGCCGCAGAAGGGGCCGATGAAGCTCCTCTCCAAGCTGCGCGGCAAGAACAGGAAGTCGGGTGGCAGCTCGGGAGCGAAGCAAGCCGCCATGTTGCGCCGCATTCCCAAGATCCTCCGCTTCATTCCGGGTACGGCCCAGGATGTTCGAGCCTATTTCCTGACCATGCAGTATTGGCTGGCAGGCTCGGATGAGAACATTATCAATCTCGTCCGTTTCCTGATTGGCCGCTATGCGGATGGGTCTCGGCTTGCCCTGCGACAGGCGGTTCGGGTCGAAGCACCTGTCGTTCATCCCGATGTCGGGATCTATCATCCACGGATGGCAGGGCGTATCGGCACCGATCTCGCGAAGCTACCGCGGCACGGAAAGAGCGGCACGGTGGGCGTGATCGTCACGCGCTCTTATGTGCTCGCCAACGATACCGGCCACTATGACGGCGTCATCGAGGCGCTCGAAGCCAATGGGCTCGATGTCATTCCGGCGTTCTCCAGTGGTTTCGACGCACGGCCTGTCGTCGACGAGTTCTTTCTCGAAAACGGACGAAGCCGGGTCGATGCCGTAATCTCGCTCACAGGCTTCTCCCTGATCGGCGGCCCCGCCTACAACGACGCCAAAGCGGCCGAAGAGCTGTTGGCGAAGCTCGATGTGCCTTACCTCACCGGACAGGCGCTGGAACTCCAGACCCTCGAGCAATGGGATGCCTCCAGCCGCGGTTTGATGCCGGTCGAAGCGACCATGATGGTGGCAATCCCGGAACTCGATGGTGCGACGAGCCCGATGGTCTTCGGTGGACGTTCGGGCAATGTCGATAATGGGCGCGAAATGCGGGTGATTGCCGATCGTGCCGAAGCGCTGGCCGCGAAGACAGCCAAGCTGGTTGCCTTAAGGCGTGCGCGGGCGGCCGAACGCAAGCTTGCCATCGTGCTCTTCAACTTTCCGCCGAATGGCGGGGCGACCGGCACCGCGGCTTATCTTTCGGTCTTCGAATCGCTCTTCAACACCCTGAAATCCTTGAAGAAAGAAGGCTACGTAGTCGACGTTCCGGCCTCGGTCGACGCACTACGTCAGGCGGTACTTGAAGGCAACGCTACGCTCCATGGCACCGATGCCAATGTCGCAGCACAAATACCCGTCGACGATCACGTACGCCGCGAGCCCTATCTCAAGGAAATCGAGGCACAGTGGGGCCCGGCACCTGGACGGCAGCAAAGTGACGGCCGCTCGATCCAGGTCCTCGGTGCGTCCCTCGGCAATGTCTTCATCGGTGTTCAGCCGGCCTTCGGTTACGAAGGTGATCCGATGCGACTGCTGTTCGAGCACAGTTTCGCGCCGACTCATGCGTTCTCGGCCTTCTACCGCTGGCTACGCGAGGATTTCGGCGCCCATGCGGTGCTCCATTTCGGCACCCACGGCGCCCTCGAGTTTATGCCGGGCAAGCAGACAGGCCTCTCGAACGCTTGTTGGCCGGAGCGCCTGATCGGCGATCTGCCGAATTTCTATCTCTATGCGGCGAATAACCCGTCGGAAGGCACCATCGCCAAGCGCCGTTCGGGTGCGACACTCATCACCTACATGACACCGCCGGTTGGCCATGCGGGTCTCTACAAGGGACTTCAGGATCTCAAAGCGTCGCTTGATCGCTACCGGACGCTCGATCCGACAGCTCATGACGAGCACCGCGATCTCGCCGAACTGATCCAAGCTCAAGCTTCCGAGCTCGAACTCACCCAGGCCGAGCCTGCTTGGAACGGACATGCCGATGCGGCGATCACCAAGCTGCGCAGCGATGTGCTCGAACTCGAATATGCGCTGATCCCGCACGGGCTTCATGTTGTCGGCGAAACGCGGAGCCTCGATGAGCGGGCCGAGCTCTTGAGCACGATGGCCGAGGCCGCGGGTCACGAGAATCCCGACAGCAAGACGATGCGGGCCCTGGCCGAGGGACGCGATGTCAAGGAACTCGCCAAGGGTCAGGACGACACAATCGAGCTTTTCCGCAAGCTCGCAGCAACCGCTGCGGCGATGGGCGAAGACCATGAGACGCCGGCATTGCTTCATGCCCTTGATGGCAGGTTCGTAAGGCCGGTGCCGGGTGGAGATCTCTTGCGCACGCCTGAGATCTTACCGACCGGGCGCAATCTGCACGGTTTCGATCCTTTCAAGATCCCGAGTGCCTATGCCCTGAAAGACGGCGCCAAACAGGCCGATCTTCTGATCGAGCGGCACTTGGCGGACGGCAATCCATTCCCTGAGACGGTCGCTCTCGTGCTTTGGGGCACCGACAATCTCAAGTCCGAGGTGGGCACGATCGCCCAGGCGCTGGCACTCATCGGCGCTGAGCCGCGTTTTGATGATTTCGGCCGCCTTGCAGGCGCCAAGCTTATCCCGCTCGAGCAGCTAGGCCGGCCGCGTGTCGATGTCGTGCTCACTCTTTCCGGGATTTTCCGGGATCTTCTGCCTCTTCAGAGCAAGCTTCTCGCCGAAGCTACGTATCTTGCCGCCTCGGCCGATGAGCCGATCGAACACAACTTCATTCGCCACCATGCGTTGAACTATCAACAAACCCATGATTGCGATCTCGAGACTGCGTCGCTGCGCGTCTTCAGCAATGCCGAAGGGGCTTATGGCTCCAACGTCAATCAGCTGATCGATAGCGGTGCCTGGCAGGAAGAGGACGAGCTCGCCGAGACCTTCGCCAAGCGTAAATGCTTTGCCTATACGCGAGGCGGCCAGGCGGTGCGGCAGTCCGAGCTTCTGCAAAGCGTCCTCGCCGACGTGCATCTCGCCTATCAAAATCTCGAATCGGTCGAGCTCGGTGTCACCACAGTCGACCATTACTTTGACACGCTGGGTGGCATCGGCCGTTCGGTGCAGCGCGCGCAGGGAAGGGCCGTGCCGATCTACATCGGCGATCAGACCCGCGGCGACGGCAAGTTCCGAACACTCGGCGAGCAAGTCAGCCTCGAGACCCGCACGCGGATGCTCAATCCCCGCTGGTATGAGGGCATGCTTAAGCACGGTTACGAAGGTGTCCGTCAGATCGAGGCGGGAATCACCAACACCATGGGCTGGTCGGCAACGACAGGCGATGTCGCGCCCTGGGTCTATCAGCGGCTGACCCAGACCTATGTGCTCGACGAAACCATGCGGGAACGTCTCGCAGCGCTCAATCCCAAGGCCTCCGCCAAAGTGGCGAACCGGCTCTTGGAAGCCCACGACCGTCAGTATTGGACGCCTGACGAGGCCATGCTCGCAGCACTGAGACGTGCCGGCGAGGAACTTGAAGATCGTCTCGAGGGTATCACAGAGGGTGCCCCCGCATAGGGGTGCCAGGGAGAGCAATTTTGGGTGTCATCGAACTTCACAACCGTCCGAAGGCCAAAGGCTTCACTGCACCTAAGCGTGATGACGGTGAGGGTAGCGTGCAGGTCAAGCTCGACCCCAATCTCGAGATCGAAGGGGCCAAGGTCTTCGCCGTTTACGGCAAAGGCGGGATCGGCAAGAGCACGACCTCTTCGAACCTTTCGGTGGCCTTTTCCAAGCTCGGCAAGCGGGTCCTGCAGATCGGCTGCGATCCCAAGCACGACAGCACGTTTACACTGACTAAGTGCCTCGTTCCGACAGTCATCGATGTACTGGAATCGGTCGACTTCCACGCCGAGGAATTGCGCGTCGAGGATTTCGTCTACGAAGGCTACAATGGTGTGATGTGTGTCGAGGCGGGTGGTCCTCCTGCCGGTACCGGCTGCGGCGGCTATGTTGTCGGTCAAACCGTCAAGCTGCTTAAAGAGCATCACCTTCTTGAAGACACCGACGTCGTCATCTTCGATGTCTTGGGCGATGTGGTTTGCGGTGGTTTCGCCGCACCGCTCCAGCATGCCGACAAGGCGCTGATTGTCACCGCCAACGACTTCGACTCGATCTATGCCATGAACCGCATTCTCGCGGCTATTCTGGCAAAATCGAAAAACTACGATGTCCGGCTCGGTGGCGTGATCGCCAATCGCAGCGCCGGCACCGACCAAATCGACAAATTCAACGACATGGTCGGCCTCAAAAAGGCCGCTCACTTTCCTGATCTCGACATCATCAGAAGAAGCCGCCTCAAGAAGTCGACGTTGTTCGAGCTTGAGTCCACGCCGGAACTGGAAGCCGTCCAAAAGGAATATCTGCGGCTCGCCGAGGCGCTCTTCACAGGTTCCGATGAGCCCGTGACGCCGACGCCGATGAAAGATCGCGATATCTTCGAATTGTTGGGTTTCGATTGATGAGCACGGCAACCTACGAGACCCGGCGCGGCGAACTCGAACACTATTTCGACCGGACCGCGACCAAAGCTTGGGAACAGCTGACATCGGATGCGCCTGTAAGCGGCATTCGTGCCACGGTTCGCGCCGGGCGTGAGCGCATGCGCGGCACGCTTCTTTCATGGCTGCCCGACGATCTCCAAGGGGCACGGGTTCTCGACGCCGGTTGCGGTACCGGAGCCTTGGCGATCGAGGCCGCAGCCAAAGGTGCCGATGTCTTGGCGATCGATATTTCACCGAAATTGGTGGCGATCGCCGAACAGCGCGCAACGCAGCAGATCGGCCCGGGATCAATCGATTTTCGTGTCGGCGACATGTTGGATCCATCGCTCGGCAAATTCGACTACGTCGTCGCGATGGACTCCCTGATCCACTACGATGCCCTGGATATACAAAGGGTTGTCGCAGCACTTTCGTCGCGTACGTCACGTGCGATGGTTTTCACTTGTGCGCCCTGGACCCCTGCCCTGGCGCTCATGCACACGATCGGCAAACTCTTTCCCAAGAGTGACCGGGCGCCCGCAATCAAACCGGTCAAACAACATTATCTCCGGCGCCGGCTTTCCAGCGATCCCACGCTCGAGGCATGGCAGATACAACGGGATGCTCGTGTGACTGCTGGTTTCTATATCAGTCATGCCCAGGAGATCTGCCGGTCATGATCAAAGGGCTGAGCCGCGGTCTAGCACGAAACTGGATGCATCTGAGCGTCCGCTATTTCCCGTTTGCGGACGCCGCCAGCTCGGAACTGCCCCTCTCGCGCATTCTGCGACTTTCGCTGTTTCAGGTTTCCGTCGGTATGGCGATCGTGCTGTTGAGCGGCACGCTCAACCGAGTGATGATCGTTGAACTTGGGGTACCGACTTGGCTGGTCGCGTTGATGGTGGCACTGCCGCTGGTGTTCGCACCGTTTCGTGCGCTGATCGGGTTCAAGTCCGATAACCACAAATCCTATCTCGGCTGGCGCCGCGTGCCCTACATTTGGATGGGCACGATGCTGCAATTCGGCGGCTTCGCCATCATGCCGTTCGCCCTATTGATCCTTTCCGGCACGGCAAACGGCCCGATGGTCTTCGGCCATATCGGCGGTGCACTAGCCTTCCTGCTCGTTGGCGCTGGCCTCCACACCACCCAGACGGCCGGCCTGGCTTTGGCGACCGATCTTGCGAGCGATGAGAACAGGCCGCGGGTCGTTGCGCTTCTTTATGTGATGCTGCTTCTCGGGATGGCCGTCAGCGCGTTGGTCTTCGGCGCACTGCTCGCGGACTTCAGCCATCAGCGCCTCATCCAGGTGATCCAGGGGGCCGCGGTCGTAACGGTTGCGCTAAATATCTTAGCCCTCTGGAAACAGGAAGCTCGCGATAGTTCCGTGACCCGTCATGACCGGCCTGATGTCAGCTTCAAGAAAAGCTGGCGTGAGTTTGCGCAGGGTGGTCAAGCGACGCGGGTCTTGGTCGCCGTTGGTCTGGGCACGGCGGCGTTCAGTATGCAGGATATCCTGCTCGAGCCCTATGGCGGTGAAATCCTTAATCTCTCTGTCGGTGGCACGACAGTGCTCACGGCGATTTTGGCGGTCGGATCCCTCTTGGGCTTTGCTTTGGCCGCACGCGCCCTCAGCCGCCAGTTCGATCCTTACCGGCTTTCCGCCATGGGCGTATTGATCGGCCTTGTCGCATTTTCGGCCGTGATCTTTGCGGCACCTCTACAATCGGCGGCGGTGTTCCGCGCAGGCACATTCCTTATCGGCTTGGGTGGCGGCCTGTTTGCCGTGAGCATGATGACCTCGGCCATGGGCTTGGCGCGAGATGGCCAGAGCGGCCTCGCACTGGGCGCCTGGGGGGCCGTCCAAGCATCGGCTGCCGGTATTGCCATAGCCCTCGGCGGTGCCATTCGCGATGTCACGGCGTCACTCGCAGAGCGCGGCCTGCTTGGCCCTGCGCTTAGCGATCCCTCGACCGGATACGGCGTCGTGTATCACATCGAGATTTTGTTGCTGTTTTGCACTCTCGTTGCACTCGGCCCCTTGGTGCGGCCGGCCGTGCTCGATCAGTCCCAATCAAGCGAGACCAAGTTCGGTCTCGAAGAGTTCCCTGCCTAGGATATCGGAGACGCAAATATGTCAGCGCCAGGCCTTACCGAACATATCGATGTTGCACTCATCGTTCTTTATGCTTTTTGGTTGTTCTTTGCGGGGCTGGTCTTCTATCTGCGTCGCGAGGATCGACGTGAGGGCTATCCTTTGGTCGCCGTTCCGCCAAGAAAAGGTCGGCCGATGGGACCCGAGCTCTTCCCGCTCGTTCCTGCACCGAAGACTTTCGAGCTTGAGAGCGGAGAGACCGTTCAGGCACCCGCAGCTGTCGAAAAAGATACCCGAGAGATCAATGCACAGCCGATCGGCCCGTGGCCCGGAGCACCGCTGCAACCTCTTGGTGATCCCATGGTCGACGGTGTCGGCCCGGCGGCTTGGGGAATGCGTGCCGACAAACCGGACCTCGATCTCCACGGCAATCCGAAGATTGTGCCGCTGCGGTTGCTTGAAGACTGGTCGGTCGATGAACGCGATCCCGATCCGCGCGGTATGACCGTTGTCGGTCTCGACAAGAAAGCAGCCGGTAAAGTCACCGAGGTCTGGGCCGATCGCATGGAATCCATGATCAGATATCTGGAAGTCGATGCTGATGGCCGAATAGTGCTTGTGCCCATGACGATGTGCAGAGTGCACGGATCACGCGAGGAAGTCGAAGTCGATTCGGTCAAGGCCGAGCACTTCCAGAAGGCTCCTACCATTACCGCCACAGATCAGGTGACCCTGCTCGAAGAGGACAAGATCGTCGCGTTTTATGCCGGTGGTCATCTTTATGCATCTGACGACCGGATGGGCCCGATCATCTGATCTTCCAGCGAGGCGAACCAGCGTTAGCGAGAAAGGCGTAATGAGAGAACACGACTTCGAACCGATTGAGGGACTTCCGGAGACCCTTCCCGAAGGCGAGGTGATCCTTTGGCAGGGACGGCCGCGTTGGCGCAGCCTTGCTCTCCGCGCTTTTCACGTCCGGGCGATGGCGGTCTACTTGTCGCTGCTGCTTATCTGGCACGCGTTTAACGGTCTCAATGCTGGAAGGCCTATATTCGAGGTTGCGGGCGCTTTGCTCATTCCTGTGCTTGTTGCGACCTTCGGTGTCGCATTGGTCGCTGGCATGGCATGGATGACCGCCCGAAGCACGATCTACACGATCACCAACCATCGCATCGTTTTGCGTTCGGGCGTGGCTATTCCGATGAGCATCAATATCCCGTTCAAGGTCATCGGATCGGCCGCCTTTAAGAAGCACGCTGACGGCACCGGGGATATACCGATACAAACCATAGGCTCCGACCTTATTGCCTATCTCAACCTTTGGCCGAATGCGCGGCCC
>CAYPOV010000203.1:0-8607 GCA_964412385.1 uncultured Geminicoccaceae bacterium | reverse complement strand
GAAATCCCGGTCCCCGGCGCGACCGCGTCGATTGCGGATATGGTGCGTGTCGCCAGGGGCGAGGCGAGGCTCGTGCTTGGCGGCGATGTGTGCCGAACCATTGCCAATTCCCATCAACGCCTGAAACGCGCTATCGACGAGCGCCGCCATGTCTATGGGGTGACGACGGGATTCGGGCCTTTGGCGAACCGGCTGATCGATGCCGGCGACGGTGCCGCGTTGCAGATGGGGCTGGTGATGCATCTCGCGACCGGCGTCGGCCCGCCGTTCTCTTGGACCGAGGCGCGGATGATCGTGCTGGCACGGCTGCTGTCGATCTCCCGTGGTTTTTCGGGAGCCTCCGAAGCGCTGTGCGATCTCATGCTGGCGCTGTTGAACAGTGGGTTTGCGCCCATTGTGCCGAGCCGGGGTACCGTGGGTGCGAGCGGTGATCTCACGCCTCTTGCCCATATCGCGCTGGCGCTGATGGGTCGCGAGGATTTTATTGATAGAAACGGACAAACCGTCAACTCGGCTCATGTCTTCGAGGCACTCGGCCAAACGCCCTTTGAGCTTGCAGCCCGCGACGGTCTGGCGCTTGTTAACGGAACTTCGGCGATGACGGCGATCGCAGCTCTCTCCTCGGAGCGCGCGACGCGGCTCATCACTTGGGGCGAGGCGCTGAGCGTTGGCGTTGCCGAGCTTCTTGGAGGCCACGCGGAAGCCTGGCACCCGGCCTTTTCGCGCGCCCGGCCTCATCCGGGCCAGGAAACCACGGCCAGCGTTTTGCGTGAGCGGATCGCGGGCGGCTCGCGCATGAGGCTCGACTTCACGTCTGAACGCTGTTTGCCAGATCTCGGCTCATCAGTGGTTGAAGAGCTTCCGCCGCAGGATGCCTACACAATTCGCTGTGTCCCGCAGATCTTAGGCTCTGTCCGCGATGCGCTCGCCTATCATGATTTGGTGGTAACACGCGAGCTTAATGCCTCGACGGACAACCCGATTTTCCCTGAGGGCGAGGTTGCAGCGCTGCATGGCGGCAATTTCATGGGCCAGCACGTGGCACACGCGGCGGACGGGCTTGCCATGGCGATGGTCTCGGCGGCAGGTCTTGCGGAACGGCAGCTCGCGCGCCTCACCGATGAGCGCCTGAACCGGGGCCTTCCGGCTTTCCTCCATCGGGGCCCGTCCGGTCTCAATAGCGGTTTCATGGGTGCGCAAGTGACGGCAACATCGCTTTTGGCGGAGATGCGCACCCACGCGGTTCCCGCGTCGATTCAGAGCATTTCGACCAATGGTGCCAACCAGGATGTCGTGAGCATGGGCACGATCGCTGCCCGCAACTGCGCCTCTCAACTCGATCTGACGGCACAGATCATCGCCATTTTGGCGCTCGCGGTCGCCCAAGGCGTCGACATCGTGCGGGCAAGAGGAGAAGGAGAAGACTTTTCCGAAAGCACGCTCACTCTGTGTGAGGCCGTCCGGCGACTGAGAGCGCCGCTCGAGGAGGATCGTGCATTGGCTCCGGATATCGAGCGCGTCGCGGCCTGGATTGAAACCGTGCCACCGCCCGAACCGGCGGGATTTAACGGTCCGGAAGGTTCTTGATGATCGGCTTGGGGGGGCGCCCCGGGAGCAGACCCTCGGGACGGGTCAGAAGAATCACTTGAAGCAGGAGGCCAATCAGGAGCACGCGCATCGCTCCCGCTTGCGTGACGATCTGATCCGGCAAACGGCCGATGACGATTTCGGTCCCTGACCAGACGCCCCAAATAACCACCGCACCGAGCACAGCGCCATAATTGTTGCCGCTGCCGCCGGCGATCAGCATGACCCAAACAAGAAAGGTGGCGAACACGGGATCGAACGCCTCGGGGCTGATAAAGCCCACGAAATGAGCATAGACGGCCCCTGACAGACCCATCACTGCACAGCCGAAGGTGAAGGCCTGAAGGCGGAACATGAAGCTGTTCTTGCCCATGGCTTGGGCGGCGGTCTCATTGTCTCTGATTGCGCGCAGCACCCTTCCCCATGGGGCACGGTAACTGCGCTGAATGGCGACAAAGCAGATGAGGACGAGCGCCATGATCATGCCGAGAAGCAAGAGTGAATCAAAGCCCGGCACGATGCCGTCGAGCGGCCGTGGGATGCGGTCGATGCCGCGCACACCATTGGTGAGCCAGGCCTCATTCTTGAGGATCAGGCGGATGATCTCGGCAATGCCGATACTGGCGATGGCCAGATAATCGGAGCGCAGGCGCAAGGTGATGAGGCCGACGAGACAGCCGATCAAGCCTGCCATGATCATGGCACCGACAAAGCCCACACCGATCGGCAGGCCGAAACCGCCAAGATGCGCAGTGGCGGCGGGTGAGGTGAGGATGGCGCTGGCATAGGCACCGACCGCAAAATAGGCGGCGATGCCGACATTGAGCATGCCCGTATAGCCCCACTGTACATTGAGGCCGAGCGTGAGGATGGCGTAGATGCCGGCGAAGGACAGGAAGAAGACGAGATAGCCGTAGAGGCCGGCGAGCTCCATCAGCTACTCCGTCCTGCAAAGAGGCCGGTCGGTCGCCAGATCAGCATGGCGACCATGATCGCAAAGGGGATCACCGGCGAATATTCGGGCGAAAGAAAGACGGACGAGAATTCAATGACGATGCCGATGACGAGGCCACCGGCAATCGCGCCATAGGGTTTGCCGATCCCGCCGAGGATGGCTGCGGCAAACACCGCAAGCAGGAGAAACCAGCCCATATCGGGCTGAAGCCGCGTGTCCATGCCTAAAAACACGCCCGCCGCCGCGGCCAGGCCGCCGCCGACCACCCAAGTCCATTGAATGACGCGTTCGGTGTCGATACCCGAGAGCCGTGCAAGATCGGGATTGTCGGCCACGGCACGCATGGCTTTGCCGATCTTGGTGTGCTGCAAGAAAATGTGGAGGCCGACCACCAGAACGATGGTCAGCGCGATGATCAAGAGCTGCTCGTCCTTGATCCGGATGCCCCAATAGCGGTTGGCCATGGAAATACCCTTCTCATAGAGATGGGTATCCGGGCCCCAAATCATCTGGATGAGTGAGCGCAGGATCAAGGCGACGCCGAACGAGGAAATCAGCAGCACGATTTTCTGGCGTTGTCGAAAGCGCCGATAGAGCACGCGGTCGATCGCCACGGCGACAATAGCGGTCCCCAGAACGGCGGCGCCCAAGGCAAGCCAGAACGGCAAGGTGAGCTGTGTGTAGATGACGAAGGCGAGGTAAGCGCCCCAGGTCATGAGATCGCCATGGCTGAAATTGGCGAAACCGAGAATGCCGAAGGTGAGCGAGACCCCGACGGCACCCAGCGCAATGATCGAGCCCAAAAGGATGCCGTAAACGAGGAGTTGGACGATCTCCATGGCCTCAGCCGCCCAAAAACATCTCGGCGACCTGGCGATCGGCCAGAAGTGCCTCGCCTGTGCCGGTGTGACGTGTTTGGCCGGTTGCCAAGACATAGCCCCGATCGGCGATGGCGAGTGCCTGTTTGGCATTTTGCTCGACCATCAAGATAGCAACGCCAAGAGTGCTGATTTGATGAACAATGTCGAAGATTTGCCCCATGATTTTGGGCGAGAGGCCGGCGGTCGGCTCATCGAGCAGGAGAAGCCGGGGCTCCAGCATGAGAGCCCGGCTCATCGCCGCCATCTGCCGCTGACCGCCTGAAAGTGTGCCAACGGGTTGCTGCCGCTTTTCCTTCAAGGGGGGAAACATCTCGAAGATGCGCTCGAGCTGAGGGCGGATGTCACCGCTGGCGATGAAGGCGCCCATCTCGAGATTTTCTTGGACGGTGAGGGTTGGAAAGACGTTGTCGGTCTGCGGCACGAAGCAGACCCCGCGGCGGACGATTTGATCCGGTCGCAGATAGGTGATGTCATCGCCTTCGAAGCGGATCTTGCCGCCGCGAACCTTGATGAGGCCGAATACGGCCTTCATCGCGGTCGATTTGCCGGCCCCGTTGGGGCCGACTATGGCAACGACTTCATCCGCGTCGACGTCCAGTGACAGGCCGTGAAGAATGTCCGCTTCACCATAACCGCCGGTCAGATCGTCGATCTCGAGAAGCGGCATCAGGTGGCGACACTACCCGATGCGAAGACCGGCCCTGCATCCATGGCAGGTTCGGCGTCGTCGTCTGCGACGTCATCCCTGAGACCGCGACGCTTTTCACCATGATGGCCGAGGTATGCTTCCAGCACGCGCGGATCGCTGCGCACTTCATTCATGGTTCCTTGCACCAGCACACTGCCTTCGGCCATGCAAATCACCGGATCGCAAAGCCGGGCGATGAAGCTCATATCATGCTCGATGATGCAGAACGTGTAGCCGCGTTCTTCGTTCAACCGCTGAATAAGATCGGTGACTTCGCCCAATAATGTGCGGTTGACGCCGGCACCCGGCTCATCGAGCAAGACCAAATGCGCGTCGGTCATCATGGTTCGGCCGATTTCCAAGAGCTTCTTCTGACCGCCTGAGACATTGGCGGCGAGAGTATCCCGCAGATGGCTCATCTTGAGGAAATCCAAGACGTCCAGAGCTTTTTCGATGAGGGCCTTTTCCTGTCGCCGGACCGAACCCCAGCGCGACCACGCGCCGAAAAGAGTCTCACCGGTCTGAGAACCCGGCACCAGCAAGAGGTTCTCGAGGCATGTCATGCGCCCGAATTCGTGCGGGATTTGAAAGGTGCGCACTAGGCCCTGGTGAAACAGCCGATGCGCCGGTAGCCTCGTGATGTCCTGGCCGTTGAAATGGATGCGGCCCGAGGTCGACGGGAAAGCACCCGCGATCATGTTGAAGAGCGTGGTTTTGCCGGCACCGTTGGGGCCGATAAGCCCGGTGATCGAGCCCCGAGCCACACGCAACGAACAGCCATCGACGGCTTGAATACCGCCGAAGAGCTTGGAAACACTGTCGACCACTAAGAGGTCGTGCGGAGCGCCATCTGTCACCGATACCTGCCCACAACAATCTTTGCCCAAACGTGACGATCCCTGCTGTTTTCGCAAGGATTTAATCGTCAAGGCGCCGCGCGGACGCCTTGCTGCGCCGAATGATGTGATGTGACGCCGGACCGGGATGTGCCGATTGTTACAATTCAGGCCGGTATTGACATCATTCCGTTACATTCAGCCGGCACCAAGAGCGTGATGACGATGTCAGGTCGCCGACTTGCCTTGGATAAACCGGAGTTTCTGCAGGACGGCGGCCTCGAGTGCGGAGCGCGGTGCCGAACGATGGCCGATGATAACAGCCTCGATCATGCGTTTGGCGTCAAAGGCCGCGACCCGAAGCAAATCACCTCGCGGCAGGAACTCGATAATGATGTCTTCGTCTCGGTCGTCCGCTGTTTCGCCGGGGCGACCGGATTGCTTGACCGGCCTTGGCGCTAAGTGATCCCCTAGGGAACGATGAGACGTAAACTGTACCATTAAATTGTCTTTAGGCATGCGGATCGGCGCATCGCGCTCAGCACGATCAGTTCTGCGCGATGACAAGGGTCTTATGTCGAGACAGTAGGTACAAAGTTTGAACAAAATGCTAAGACTTGGGGTATCGGGAGTGAGGGGCACGGGACAGATTGCCATGTTCTTGTTCCGCACCTTTTCGTATGGCGTCGTTGCGGACAGCGCCTCAACTTTGTCGATCCAAGGTCTTCTGAAAACCGATCCGCCCCATTCCAAACGGAAAACCGTTGGAGCGTGAACGCATGAAGTCATATGCTCAACACTTGTGGCGCTTCGCAATATGTGTGGTGGTCTTAGGGACAGCTTTCGACGCCTTGGCCCAGGGCCGTCCTGCCGTCGTCAAGGTCGATCCCGTGATCGAAGAGCCTCTCGCCCAGACGGCACCCGTTCTCGGACGTATCGTGGCACGCGAAGAGGGCTCGGTTGCGACCCGGGTCAACGGCCGCGTGCTGTCAGTCGAGGCCGATGTTGGCGATCGTCTCGAAGCCGGTGATCTCATCGCCGTCCTTGATCCGACCACAGCCGAGTTGGACCGTGATCTTGCGGAAGCCGAGTATCAGACGGCCCTGCAACAGGTGGAAGTGACCCAGCGCGAGATCGAACTCTTGAGGCAGGAACGCGACCGGCTAGAACGTTTGCAGAATTCAGCAGCGTTCAACCGCGCTTCCTTCGATGACAAGGTCTTGGAAATTCAGGTCGCCGAAGGCCGCGTTGCCACTGATCGCGCCGAAGTGAGCGAGGCGCGCATCAGGCTCGAGCAGGCCCAGACAGATCTGGAGGATCTTCGCATCACTGCCCCCTATGATGGCGTGGTGACGCTTCGCCATCTAAGTGCTGGAGCTTATGCCGACACTGGTGCGTCTGTCGTTGACATGGTCAATTACCGGGACGTCGAAATCGAAGCGGATGTGCCGGCAAACCTGGTTAATGCGTTGGAACCGGGCCTCACAGTCAACGCGATTTTGGATAATGGTGGGTCTTACCGCGCCGAAGTGCGCTCAGTGATACCGGTGGAAAATCCGATGACGCGAACCCGTGCGGTTCGCTTTATGGCGATTGGCGACCATCTTCCGGGACGCGCTGTCGGCCAAAGCGTGACCCTTGAACTACCGATTGGTGATCGCGACGACGTGCTGACCGTCAACAAGGACGGTGTCACCATCAACCAGGGAGATCGGCGAGTTTTCGTCGTCGAAGATGGCAAGGCTGCGCCTCGCACGGTGGAACTGGGCCGAGCCGTCGGTTCACGATTTGAAGTGATTTCGGGACTAGTCGAGGGTGATCTCGTCGTGGTGCGGGGCAATGAACGCCTGCGCCCGGGTCAGCAAGTGAACTTTGAGCCGCCGAATCGCAGACCAGCCGAAAATGGACATGGAGGTCCCGATGGCGGAGTGACGCCTGCGAGAGCCTCTGGGAATGAGGGGTCTTAAGATGAACCTGATCCGGGCTGCCATTGAACGACCGACCGCTGTGATCGCTGCGGTCTTGATGGTTTTGATCTTCGGCTATGTGGCGCTGCAATCGATCCCCATTCAACTTGCACCTGATGTTTCCAAGCCGGTTATCTCCGTTACGACCAGCTGGCCCGGTGCGGCCCCTGCTGAAATCGAGCGGGAGATCATCAATAAGCAGGAAGACGAGTTCAAAGGGCTCGAAGGTCTCGAGGAGATAACGAGTACGTCGCAAGACGGCAGGGGCCGGATCACCCTCGAGTTCTCGCTCGACACCAATATGGATCGGGCGATGCTGCTCGTTGCCAATCGGCTCGATCGGGTAAGCGGCTATCCAGATGAGGCGAATGAGCCTGGCCTTTCCACGTCCGGTGCTGAAGACAATCCGATCGCATGGTTCGTGATCACGCGTCTTCCCGGCAATGATCGGCCGATTCATACCTATGGCGATTTCGCTGAAGATGTCATCGAGGACCGGTTTGAGCGTGTCGCCGGCGTATCCGAAGCCGAAGTTCTCGGCGGCAGTACACGGGAGATGCAAATTATCGTCCATCCGGAGGAGATGGCGCGCTATCGCCTGACTGTCAGTGACGTCGTCAATGCCTTGCGTTCGGCCGGCATTTCGATGACGGCGGGTGATGTCGAGGAAGGCAAGCGGCGCTACGTCGTCCGCACGGAGGGGGACTTTCACCGCCCGGAACAGGTTCGCGAGGTGGTGCTGCGGTCAATCGAGGATGAACAGAGCGGACGGCTGGGGCGTGTCACCGTCGACGACATCGCCGATGTCGAATTCGGCTACAAGGATGCGCCCTCTTACATTCGTGTACTAGGCGAGCGCGCATTAGTTGCGCGCGCCACGCGTGAAACCGGTGCCAACGTCATCGAGACCATGAAAGGCATTCGTGAGGCGGTAGACGAACTCAACGCCTACGAGATACCGCGCGCTGGCTTAAGGTTTGCGCAAGTCTATGATGAGACAGTCTACATCAACAGCGCCATCGATCTTGTCACCCAGAACATCTATGTCGGTGGTGTTCTCGCAGCGATCTTATTGCTGCTCTTTTTGAGATCGTTTGGCGCCACGCTCATCATCTCGATCGCCATTCCGGTTTCGGTGGTTGCCTCGTTCGTGGCCATGGCGGCGATGGGCCGTTCGATCAATGTCGTGTCCCTTGCCGGGATTGCGTTTGCGGTGGGCATGGTGGTTGATGCCGCCATCGTCGTCTTGGAGAACATTTACCGGCTGCGCCAAGAAGGAAAATCGCGTGCCCAGGCGGCCTATGAAGGTGCGGCACAGGTGTGGGGAGCCATTCTGGTCTCGGCCCTCACGACGGTGATGGTGTTCATCCCTATTCTCGTGATGAAGCTCGAAGTGGGCCAACTCTTCCGAGACATTGCGGTTGCGATCTCGGTCGCCGTGCTGATGTCGCTGCTCGTCGCCGTTACGTTGATCCCTGCGATGTCCAACCGTTTCCTTGGCGGCAAGGAACAAGGCGGCATCACCAGGATGCGATTGCCGGTCATCGATCCCTTAGCTAGCGCTTTTGCGCGTGCGGTCATGGCATTTACCCGGGGTGTTGTCAAAAGCCGCGTCGCGTCCTTGGCTGTTGTTGTTATCGTCACGGGCATGGCCGGCGGGCTTGCCTACAAATATCTGCCCAAGCTCGAATAT
>CAYPOV010000202.1:0-8645 GCA_964412385.1 uncultured Geminicoccaceae bacterium | reverse complement strand
GCGACGAGCCTTGCGACTGGCACCGAAGTTGCTGACGCGGTGGAAGGACGTAACTTGTTGAAGAACCAGGGAATCGATGTGGGGGTCGTCTCGATGCCGTGTTTTGAACTGTTCGAGCGGCAGGACCCGGCCTACCGAGCATCGGTTCTCGGAACGGCGCCGCGTTTTGCCATCGAGGCCGCTTCGCCTTTCGGTTGGACGCGTTATGTTGATTCAGAAGATGAAGTGGTTGGCATGCGGAGTTTTGGTGCGAGCGCGCCGGCGCCGGAGCTCTACAGTCATTTCGGCATAACCGCCGAGGCCATTGCCGAAAAGGTGCGCAGCCGGCTTTGAGTTCGATGAATTATTGACCAAGATGGAGGGGATTGAACAATGACTGTACGTGTAGCGATCAATGGCTTCGGCCGGATCGGGCGCCTTGTCCTCAGAGGCGTGATCGAGAACAATCGCGACGATCTGGTGGTCGTGGGTGTCAATGACCTCGCACCCCCCGAAACCAACGCCCATCTGATGCGGTACGATAGCGTCCATGGCCGCTTTCCGGGCAAGGTGCAGTTCGAGGGTGACACGATGGACGTCGGCCAAGGTCCGATCAAGATCACGGCCGAGCGGGACATCGGCAATCTTCCCTGGCGCGACTTGGACGTAGATATCGTCTTTGAATGCACCGGAAAATTCACCAAACGCGAGGCTGCGGCCCAGCATATCGACGCCGGTGCCAAGAGGGTCTTGGTCTCGGCACCTGCCGCTGGGGCTGATCTTACCGTGGTCTATGGCGTCAACCACAACCAGCTGACATCAGCACATAAGGTTGTATCTAACGCCTCCTGTACCACCAATTGCTTAGCACCTGTTGCTAAAGTGATGCATGAGGCATTTGGCATCGAGCAGGGTCACATGACCACGATCCATGCCTTTACCAACGATCAGAACCTGCTCGATGTCTTTCACAAGGATCTGCGCCGTGCCCGTGCAGCAACGGCGTCAATGATCCCGACGACGACGGGAGCTGCGAAAGCTGTCGGCTTGGTCCTTCCGGAGCTAGCCGGAAAACTCGATGGTGTTGCCATCCGCGTTCCGACCCAAAACGTGTCCCTGGTTGATCTGACCTTCAAACCGGCAAAAAAGACGTCAATCGACGAAGTCAACGCAGCTCTCAAAGCCGCCGCCGCGGGCCCGCTCAAGGGCATTCTCGAATGCTGCGAGGAGCCTTTGGTCTCGATCGACTTCAACCATTGGCCGGCAAGCTCGACGGTCGACCTTCTGTCGACCAAGGTGATTGAAGGCTCACTCGTGCGTGTACCGTCCTGGTACGACAATGAGTGGGGCTTCTCCTGCCGCATGATCGACACGGCTGTCCATATGGGCACGCTCTAGCCCTCAATCGGGACAGACAATCGGGAGGACGTGATGGCAGCGCGCTTTCGCACGCTCGACGAGCTCGAGCCAAAAGGCAAACGCATCCTGGTTCGGGTCGACTTCAACGTGCCAATGCAGGATGGTGAGGTTACCGACGCGACGCGCATCGAGCGCGCCGCGGCGACACTGAAAGAGCTTACCGAAAAAGGCGGCAAAGTGGTTGCCGTTTCGCATTTCGGAAGACCCAAGGGGCAAGTGCAACCCTCTATGTCCCTCGCCCCAATCGCGAAAGCGCTTTCCAAGGCATTGGGCGGTAAAGAAGTTCTCTTTGCGGAAGACTGCATTGGTGATCAGGCCGACAAAATTGTCAGCCAGCTAGGCGAAGGACAGATCGTTCTTCTCGAGAATCTACGCTTCCACGCCGGTGAAGAGAAGAATGACCCAGGCTTCGCCGATGCCCTCGCGTTACTCGGCGACGCTTATGTCAATGATGCCTTCTCCTGCTCGCACCGGGCACACGCATCAGTCGTTGGCGTTGCCGAACGCCTCCCCGCCTATGCCGGCAGATTGATGCAGGCCGAATTGGACGCGCTGGAAGCGGCGTTAGGTGGGGCTGAGCGCCCGACCGCAGCCCTCATCGGTGGAGCCAAAGTTTCGAGCAAGCTCGATGTTATTGGTCATCTGCTTGATCGGATGAACTTATTGATCATCGGTGGTGGCATGGCCAACACATTCCTCCACGCCAAGGGAACAGCTGTCGGCAAGTCCCTGGCCGAAAAGGATCTTGCCGACACGGCCCGCAGCATCATGGCCGATGCCGAAGCCAAAGGTGTCGAGATTGTCTTGCCAAGCGATGCGGTGGTGGCGCGTGAATTCAAGGAAAATGCCGACACCCGGACCTGTACGATCGACGAGGTTCATGGCGATGAGATGATCCTCGATATTGGTCCAGGATCGATCGCCGAAATTTCAGGCAAGCTCAATAATACCAAGACGCTCTTGTGGAATGGGCCGGTTGGCGCCTTTGAGGTGCTGCCTTTCGATCAAGGTACCAATATGGTCGCAACAGCAGCTGCGGAACTAACGCAATCAGGTCAACTCAAGACAGTGGCAGGCGGTGGTGATACCGTAGCGGCCCTTATCCACGCCGATGTTTTGGATAAGTTTTCCTACGTATCGACAGCGGGCGGAGCCTTTCTCGAATGGCTGGAGGGCAAGGAGCTACCGGGGGTCGCAGCCCTCCACCAAAACTAGACGATATCGAAGACGGCCTAGCCATTCGCTTTCATAGTTGGGTGCAACTCGAGGCGATCCTTCATGTCGATCAGATCTCGCCCCAGAATCTGGTCCCGGTGACCGCCGAACACCTAGCTTTTTCGCTCGGTGTCGGCGCTCTTGCCGCCATGGAGAAACGAGCCGGCGCCTACATTTTGGTCGATGTCGACGATGTTCCTGGACGCGCGCTCGGTGCCATGCGATCGGGATGCCGATGGATTCTCTTCAGAGGCCGAGAGCTCATCGCCATCAAGCTTGAAGGCATGCTCGATCAAATCAATGGCCGCCTGGAGCGCCAGATGACACTCACCGAGATTACGCTCGACGCATTCGAAGATGCGGAAAGGACGCTAATCTCGCGTCTTGGTCTCCGAAAAAGCTGCGTGTAAACTAAGTCGGAGCTTTAGGATTCGGCGCGATTTTCGAGGGAGAAGTGCAATGCGTGTCACGCCAAAGATCAAAGAAATTCTATCTTGGTATGAGGGTGACAATCCAGGCGTTAAGGGCAATCTTGCCCGGCTTATGATGCAGGGAAGGCTCGCCGGTACCGGCAAGCTGGTCATTCTGCCCGTCGATCAGGGCTATGAGCATGGACCGGCGCGCAGCTTTTCCTCCAATCCGCCTGCTTACGATCCTCACTACCTCTATGAGCTGGCGCTTGAGGCCGGTCTCAGTGGCTACGCTGCCCCACTCGGCATGCTCGAACAGGGTGCAGAAAGCTTCGCGGGCGAGATTCCGACCATTCTCAAAATGAACAGCGCTAACAGTCTTTCGGCCTCGACACCTGATCAAGCGGTGACCGCATCGATCGAAGACGCCCTTCGTCTCGGCTGCGTCGGTGTCGGCTTCACCATCTATCCGGGCTCGGACGCTTGCTACGCCATGATGGAGGAGTTGCGTGAGCTGATCCGTGAGGCCAAAAGCTGTGGGCTGGCAGCAGTCGTCTGGTCATATCCGCGCGGCGGCAAGACCTCCAAAGACGGAGAGACGGCTCTCGATATCGTGGCCTACGCTGCTCATATGGCGGCGTTGATGGGTGCCAATATCATCAAGGTGAAGCCGCCCAAGGACATGATCGACCTTGGTGCCGCTGAGAGTGCCTATGCGGAGGTTCCGCGCGCCACAATGGCCGAGCGGATCAACCACGTCATGCAATGCTGCTTCGACAACAAGCGCTTGGTGGTCTTTTCCGGTGGTGAAGCCAAAGATACGCAGGGCCTCCTCGACGAGATTCGCCAAATTCGCGATGGTGGCGGCTCAGGCTCGATCATCGGACGCAACAGCTTCAGAAGGCCCAAGACCGAAGCGCTCCAATTGCTCGACGAGGTCGTCAAGATTTATCTCGGCGAGGCTTGAGCGACACTCGCCAGGGGGATTGGGTCGAAGACGAGGATACAAGGGCACGCCTAATCCTCGACCTTCCATCGGATTTCGATCTAGCGGCTCTTGAAGACGCAGTCGCGTCGCTACCCTCTGGCACAGTCGCCGCTCTCACGGTACCGGCAAAGTTCAACGCCGTTGAGCCATTGGCCGGACTGTCCGCTTCATTCGGCGTAGCGCTCCTGGCACGAGTAGGGAACGAAGCTACTGATACCATCGATCCGCTCTGCAACGGGTGTTTGCTGGCGGACCGATCAGTCATTGCGCAGTTTCGCTCGCGTTTCGGACCGGACTTCATTATTGGCGCCGGAATTGGATTGTCCCGGCATGATGCCATGGTTGCAGGCGAAGCAGGTGCAGACTATGTGGTGTTCGGCGCGACGGCCCGTGGCGAGGACGCTTCACCTCGAGACCTTGAGGATCTTTGCGCATGGTGGAGCGAGGTTATGGTCTTGCCATGCGCCGTTGGGGGGCTGACCACCGTCGAACAGGCCAAACAATGCGCTGAAGCGGGGGCCGATTTTCTCATTCTCGGCGAAGCGATCTGGCAGGCTGCGGCGGCACCTCGCGACTTGCTTTATGAATATGCACAGGCGATCACGGACACACGCAGGTAGGAATGGTCAAGATAAGTTGTAACGATATTCGATCGGGGAACGTCCTCGAGCACCGCGACAAGCTCTGGATGGTCGTCAAGACCGAGCACGTAAAGCCAGGCAAGGGTCCCGCCTATCAGCAGGTCGAGCTGAAGGGCGTGGAAGACGGCACCAAGCTCAATGAGCGGTTTCGTGCAGCCGACACGGTCGAGCGTGTCCGTTTGGATGAGATCGAGTACCAATATCTCTATGACGATGGCGGCCTGCTCAACTTCATGAACCAGGAATCGTTCGAGCAGATCGCCGTCAATCGCGAACTCATCGGTGACGCCGTGGTATTCCTTCAAGAAGGCATGGTCTGCATGGTTCAGAGCTATGAAGGCCGGCCGATTGGAGTGTCCCTACCGGATACCGCCGTCTTTGAAGTCGTTGAAGCCGATCCCGTGGTCAAAGGTCAGACGGCAGCAGCTTCCTACAAGCCTGCCATTCTCGACAATGGTGTGAGGATCATGGTGCCGCCCCATATCGAGCGTGGCACGCGGGTGGTGGTTTCAACCGGTGATCAAGCCTATGTCGAGCGGGCCAAAGACTAGACATTTCAAGCCATTGTTAGGCCCATCACATGCCAAGACGTTCGCCCAACCTCGAAATCATGGTGCGCGCTGCCGTGCGTGCTGGCCGGCAGCTCGTCCGCGATTTCGGCGAGGTCGAACAACTTCAAGTCTCGCTCAAGGGACCTGCCGATTTCGTCTCTGTCGCCGATCAGCGAGCTGAGCGGGCGATTGTCGAAGAACTGCACAAAGCTCGCCCCGATTACGGCTTCCTGGTTGAAGAATCGGGCGAGATTAAGGGTGCATCACCCCACAACCGCTTCATCGTCGATCCGTTGGACGGGACCACGAACTTTCTTCACGGGATCCCTCAGTTTGCGATCTCGATAGCGCTTGAACAGCATGGCGAGATGACCGCCGCGGTGATTTTCGATCCGATCAAAGACGAGCTTTTTGCCGCCGATCGGGGCGATGGTGCGTTCCTCAACGATCGGCGCATCCGTGTCAGCCAAAGACGCGATCTAGGCAGTGCGGTTTTCGGCTGCGGCTTGCACGTGCAGAGCTGGCAGGGACGCGAACGGCGTTTCACCAAGCAAAAGGACCACATCGCCGACCACGTTGCCGGTTTGCGCCGGTTTGGTGCTGCCTCGCTCGATCTCGCATGGGTCGCGGCCGGCCGGCAGGATGGTTTTTGGGAGTTCGGTCTCAAGCCCTGGGATTTGGCAGCCGGAGTCCTTCTCGTCAGGGAGGCCGGCGGTCGTGTCGGCCATCTCGAGACCACGGACACACTGTTCGACGAGGCGACGCTTATTGCCGCCAACGGCCTTATCTACCCTCGCCTCAAGGCCCTCTTGAAAGAGGCTACGCCGGAATATGCAGGAACACCGTAACGACGCGTTGCGCGCCGAGTTGGCGTTACGGATCGTTACAAAACTATAGGTTTGGTGCGACGGAAGCGTTACACGGCGCGGTTAGATTGGGCCTTGTCGTTACTGCAAAAGGCGAGACAACGTTATGAAGACAACTCGAATGATCCCTCTAGCCTTGGCTGGTGTTGCAGCCATGGCTCTTCTGCTGCCCACATCGGCCGAAGCCGATCGACGCGGCCATCATAGCGATCGCGGTCAGCGCGGTGCGTGGATGATGCTCGAAACTTTCGATACCAATGGCGATGGTGAAGTAACCCAAGCCGAAATCGACGCATTCCGCTCAGGCCAGATCGCCGAATTCGATACCGATGGCGATAGCACGCTCACGCTTGAGGAATATGAAGCCCTCTGGCTCAGCGTGATGCGCGAGCGCATGGTCGACCGCTTTCAAGGCCATGACGATGATGGCGACGGCATCGTCACCCTTGAAGAGTTCTCCGAGCCCTATTCATCAATGGTCGAGCGCCGTGACCGCAATGGCGACGGCGTGCTGACTGCCGACGATCTCCGCCGTCCCAACCGCGCGCATCGCGACCGCGGTCCCGACAACGACTGAGTTTTTCCCGCTATTGCTCCAGGCGAGCGGCGTCTCTTCGGAGGCGCCGTTCTTTTTCCCGAAAGCGTCAGTCTTCAGCGTCGACCCATTCGCCGAAAAACCGTCGAAGCTCGGATGGCGTGCCCTGTTCGTCGCGCGTGAGGAAGTAGTACATCATGCCCGCGTCGGAGACATCCGGCTTGTGCGTCTCGACCATGCGTCGGTGAACAAATCTGAGGCCCGGGTGATCGGCGAAAAGAAGCCATTCCCACGGCTTCCAGGATAGGGGATGCGTGCACACACGGGAATCGCAACCCGCCTGTTTCGGATAAAGCCCGTTCTGCAATTCGATGGCTATCCACGTCACATCGAAGTCGTCACGGATGTCGTTGGCAGTCCGCGTCATGGTCGGAGGTTCGACATGCTCGTCATTCCAGATCGAGTGGCTAACTACCGAGACAAAGCGGTGACGGTCGGGGCTGGCGCGATTGAAAGCCCGCCAGATCACCTCCATCGGTCCCGCAGCAATGATGTAGAGGGGGCGATCCGAACGCGCCTCATTGATGGCGTTCTTGAGATCCTCGATGGCGCGGTTCCGGTGGTCCTGGCAATCAATGAAAACACGGTCATCGAGATCGAAGTAATAAAGGCCGCGCGTGACCGTGGTGGTCATTTGCGCCTCCATCGATCGATCATTGGCATGATCGCCGATCGAGCAGCTATAGCTGTAGTGAACAAGCTTGCTCCCGATGTTGGCGGCATCGAGCAGCGCCATGATCATCGCTGTCGAAGCCCAATCGTCGGGATCGTGGAAATTGCCGTCGACATTGATGGCCAAGCGATAGTCCCCCCGGGGAAGTAGGTTCAGGGACTGCGTCGGTGACGATGGCGAGCGGTCGCGTTGCTCTCCGCTAGACTGTGTGATCTCGAGCTTGCGAATCTCACTCCATGCCAACAGGTCATCGCCGCGAAAACTGCCGACCTGATATCGGTAGCGGCCCTGAGGGAGCATGCGGATGATGTGATTACACGTTCCGTCCCAGCAATCATAGTTGTCGGCGAGTTTCTTCGCGGCATCGTAGGTTGCACCGTCGTCTTCGAACAACCGCCAAAGATACTGATCGGCGGCCTCAATGTTCGGCCACCGGAAAAAAATCTGATCCTCGGCCAATCTCACGGTCGGTGTTGGTATTGGATCTGACGCGCTAGCGTACCCACCTTGAAGTGAAGCAAGATAGACGCCGAAAACCACTAAGAGTTTAACACACCAGGGCCTCGATTTCATGAAGCTTTCCCTCAATATTTTCTTTTGTAAAGAAAATCGGATACTGTTGACCATCCAGCACGCATCCATTGGTAAAGGCTGGCAGCGGCGCCACGAAACCGGATAAATTGACACAGGACGCACACGTCTTCTCACCTTCCGGCCATATGGACATCACACGCGCCCCAACCCTTTCCACGACTACGTTGATCTGAATGGACAAACATAAGACAGAGTCTCAACGTGGCCTTCCTCTGCGAATGACCTCAGCCGAGATTTATGCGACGGTCGCACAGGAAGGCGATGACGAGATGGCTCGCCCTGCGCCCTCACTTTGGTGGTCAGGTATGGCCGCCGGCCTTGGAATCAGCGCATCTCTTCTGGCGCAAGGCTTTCTCGAGCACCTGCTGCCCGAGTTTGCCGGCCGCGACGCCATTATCCCATTAGGCTATAGTGCAGGTTTCTTGCTCGTGGTCTGTGCGCGGCTACAGCTCTTTACCGAAAACACCATCACGCCCGTCTTACCGCTCCTCAAACGGCCGAGCGGCCACAATCTTTTTCGCACCGCGCGCCTTTGGTGCATCGTCCTCGCAGCCAACTTTGCCGGGGCCTTTTTTGCGGCATTGGTTGTCGCAGAGACCCCAATGGGCAGTCCCGAACAACTCCAATCGATCCTGGCAATCGCAGAAAAATTCGTCGATCGCCCGCCCGGCACCGCTTTCTTCCAAGGGATACCGGCAGGATTTTTTATCGCGG
>CAYPOV010000201.1:0-8681 GCA_964412385.1 uncultured Geminicoccaceae bacterium | reverse complement strand
CGTAAGATATAGGCATAAAAACATTTATATGTAGCATGAGTTGATATTATGTGACTATAATCAAGAACGATTGATTTTTGTCCATTCAGGGAACCTAGAATGCCTACAAACCCCTCTACTGCACAATCGCTGGCTTCACGGCGCAACGGCGCCATGTCGCAAGGTCCGAAGACAGACGAAGGAAAACAGATCTCATCACAAAACAGCCTGCGCCACGGCTTGTTCAGTGAAACGATCAAATTCGATGACGATGAAATGGCTCTGGTGCGTACGCTACGGGTCGATCTTTTCAAAAGGCAGCTTCCCGGATCTCCGCTCGAACGCAATGTGGTCGAATCCATGGTCAACGTACGCGTCAAGCTTTGTCGTCTCGACAAGCTTGAGTTCCTCGCTATGGAGAAGGCAATCGAGGAAGCTCTTGAGAAAGCCAGCGGGCAACAAGATGACTATGGAAAAAACGAACCCGAAGCCCCGCGAAAGAGGCAACTTCCGAGCCTCGCGACCTTGGCGCGCTATCGCTCAAGACTGCTCAAGGAGTATCAGGAAGCCGAAGCATACTTGGCTCTGGTCAAGCGGCAGCGACAGGCAATCGGAAAACCGGTAAACGTGGAAGAGCTACGCTTTGTGGCTGACCAAATTGAAGCCGCCGAACGTGAGCAGATGGCTTTCTTCCAGCCTGACCATGACATGCCTGACCAAGAAGAGTGTCAAGACGAACCCGAAGAACCCGACGCTCAGTCAACCCGGATACCGGTTGAACCTCCAGAACATCATGAACAAGCACTCGCGGCCTAATCCGCTCAGATGATCGACTTCGCGAGCGCCCAATAGCCGCGACAGATACCGTCGAGCAGGTTGCGCAAGAGCACTTCAGCGCGGCTCGCCGTAAGTTCTCGTCGATGGGGGATGGGGCCTCCCGTCATATAGTCGCGGTCCTTGATTAGCCGAGTCCTTTGGATTTCGGCGCGCTTCGCCATGAGCAGACGCCAATTGGTAAAAATCCAGTGGACGGACTGCCGCCACTCCTTGGTCCAGCCCTTCTTGAGGACAATGACCAGTTGAGCGAGCTCGTAGAGCACAAGGATCGGTAAGAGGACAAGGAGTGTCCGCCAGCGATAGAACTTGAGAAGGAAGATCCAGCGGTTCCGAATAAGCCCCCTGATGCGTGCGGTGCTGTATTGGCCGGATCGTCTGATCGACATCCCTTCAGCACCTTCGCCATGAAGAACTTGGGCATTTGGCACGGCGAGAATGGACATGCCATTGATCCGTTGGCGAACGCCGAAATCATG
This sequence comes from uncultured Geminicoccaceae bacterium, assembly GCA_964412385.1. Classification (GTDB taxonomy): domain Bacteria; phylum Pseudomonadota; class Alphaproteobacteria; order Geminicoccales; family Geminicoccaceae; genus JBGSYN01. Next base: position 7,389 of record CAYPOV010000201.1, on the reverse strand, counting down.
ATCTTCCATCTGATAGAAATAAGTCTCGTCGAACCGGTTATCGGCTGTCAGTTTGGAGCGGTCGATAAGGAACGAGGCTGTGACGACGGAATCAGTTGGCCAGGTGGCGAGATCGATAGTTGCCACAGGCAGATCTTCATCGTGGAGTTTCATGAGGCCCAGAAAGTGATTGTCAGCACCACAGAACTGGACGGTGTCGGGCTGATGGCGATAGCGCACGCAGGGAGCTGCAATCACTGCACCGGTGTTGAGTTTGAGGTTTTCCAAGAGCCGTTCGGTGCACTGATCTGTCAAAAGGACATCGTTGTCGAGAAAGAGCAGGTAGCGGGAGCGAGCGGCATCGATACCGGCGTTGCGGGCACCTGCAGCACCATAGTTCTTGTCGAGTTGGACGATCCGGACATTGGGAAAGTGGGTCTCGACAAAGGAGACGCTGTCATCGGTCGAGCCATTGTCGACGAAGATGATTTCATCGAACAAAGATTGGAACTGGATCGCGGAGGTGAGCGTGTCCTGGAGAAACTTTCGTCCGTTATAGTTGATGATGCAGAGGCTGAGGCCTTCGGCTTCGCTCATGTGAAGATCCGTTCAAGGTTGGCGGAGAGGGTTGTCATCGAAGCGACGCAAACGATTATCGGCGTGCAGCAAAATGCTGCATCCACAAACTAACTCTTGCTTCGACGGCGATCGTTTTGCACTGCGGGGCATCAAGATTGGCGCAATCATCGACAGCCGAAACCGCTCCGACATTATGACTGCAACGATTGATCTTCCACCATCCTTCTTGATCGGGGCTGCCACCGCAGCGCATCAGGTCGAGGGCGGCAATGTCCATAACGATTGGTGGCAGTTCGAGGAAGATGGCAGATTGCCGGTTCGATCGGGTATGGCATGCGATCATTGGCACCGCTATGAGGCCGACTTTGATATGGCCGCAAGCCAATCCCACAACGCACACCGCTTTTCGATCGAGTGGAGCCGGATTGAGCCCGAACAAGGGAAGGTCTCAAAGGAAGCAATCGACCACTATCGAAAGGTCATCCAAGCTCTTCGTACCAGATCGATCGAGCCTGTGGTCACACTCCACCACTTCACCAATCCTGCTTGGTTTGCGGCAAAGGGTGGCTGGATCAACCGCGATGTCGTCTCGGACTTTCGAAACTACTGCGAAATCATTGCCGATGCGTTGGGCGATAATGTGACCTACTGGATCACGATCAATGAGCCCACGGTTTACGTGAAGAATGCGTTCGTGGCGGGTCACTGGCCGCCGATGAAGCGAGGACGTTGGGACATCGCTTTTCGGATTGTGCGGAACATGATGGCAGCCCATCGCGCCGCCTATGAGGTTTTGCACACGCGCCGATCAGATTGCTTGGTTAGCTTCGCGCACAGTGCGCCCTATGTTGAAGCTAGTCGTTCCCACCATCTCCTGGACCGGACTTGTGCCAAGGTTCGTGATGCAATCTTGAATGACGCGACCTTTCGCATGTTGGGCTCGAAGCCGACGCGGTATTTGGATTACATTGCGGTCAACTACTACACTCGAACCGTGGTCCGTTGGCATCCAAAGGGAACCGCATTTCTATTCGGAACTGATTGCCTCGATGACCGTGACGGTGTGCAACCGAGGCAGTATAGTGACTTGGGTTGGGAGGTGTTTCCAGAGGGTTTGGGTCACATCATACGGCGCTTGGCGCGAATGGGGCTCCCAATCATGATCACTGAAAACGGCATGGCCACCACAAACGAGGGTGCTCGTATCGCCTATCTGCGCAGCCATCTCTCGGAGATTGCTCGAGCGATTGCTAATGATGGGGAGGCCATCGGCTACATGCTTTGGTCTTTGATGGACTATTTCGAGTGGTCGGCGTGTTGGGAACCTAAGTTTGGTCTTGCGGAGACCGACCCGATCTCGTTGGAGCGTCGTCCCCGCGAGGCCGCCGCGGTACTCGCGGAGGTTGCTCGATCACGTCGATTGACGCTGCCACGACCTAACAATGTCACGACTTAAAGGAGGAACATTTGCGCGCTTGGATTGCAAATCTCATTGTTCTTGCCGTGGCCGGGATTGTCTTCCTCGGGATTGCCGAGGTCGCATTGCGTCTCTTTCCACAGCTGATGCCGGAAGAGGCGAGGATCCGGATGCATTGGCAAGGCGTTGGCGGGCCTGATGCATGGTTCGAGCGTGCCGTTGAAGATCCGAAGATCGGCTATCTCTACAAAGCCAATGATACCAAAACCATAAGTCGTGGTGACTTCAGCTTTACTTACACGACCGACGCAAATGGCTTCCGCAACGAGGGCCCGCCGCCCGAGCATGCAGATGTGGTCGCGGTCGGGGACTCGATGGCGTTCGGCTATGGTGTTGCCGACGAGGAGGTTTGGACCAAGCTCATTGATGAGCGAAATGATGCGTTTTCGATCTACAATCTGGGCCTCATTGGTGGAGCACCACTTCAATATCTTCGGATATTGGAACAGTATGGCCTGCCTTTGGATCCCAGACTCGTCGTCCTCGTGCTGTTTCCGGGCAATGACATCAATGACGAGATGCAATTTCGTCGATGGTTGAATGAGGGGTCGGGCACGCCGTTCATGCAATGGGAGGCCGAAGCGCGCCAAGACCGTGGCATTCTCGAAACCATTACCAATACGAGCTATGTTGCAGCATTCTTGCGCGCTGCCATGCGATCATTGAGATCCGATCTCTCGAATTCCACGATCACATTTGACGACGGTTCGAGATTGCAGCTGGCGCCAACGGTTTATCAAAATCAGGCGCGGTTCTTGGAGCCCGGCAACGAAAACTTTGCCCTCGTGATTGCGTCGTTGGAGCAGGCGAGGGAGGTGACGCAGCAATCTGGAGCCGAACTCCTTGTTGTTCTCATGCCAACAAAGGAAGAGATCTATCTACCGTCAGTCGGTCAGGAGGCACCTGGGTTTACTGCTAGTTTTGAGCGGGCCCTATCCGGTGAAGGTTTCGATGTGATCGATTTGACACCAGAGCTTATCGCCGTGGCGGAGAGCGAGCCTCCCCTCTATTTCGAGGTCGACGGACACCCCAATGGTCGGGGCTATCAGATCATTGCCGATATCGTCGACGAGGCGATTACCGAACGCTTAGCGACTAATGGTTCCAATGAGCCAAAGGACGACCCGTAAACTGCTCAAGGTGGGCGTTTTCGGGCGCAAAGTGTGCGATGAGATCTTGCCGTGTTTGCGGGGACATCTTCGGCTTTTTGCCTGGCATGAGAGCGGCGAGGCGCTGGCGGACCTTGGCCCTAAAGGCCGGTGAGATGTTCTGCACGCCAGGGATTTTGAAGGCGAGATTGGTGAGGGTTGCAAGTGCCGGACTTGCGGTCGTGTTCTGTGCCGCTTCGTCCACAACGGGGACGGAGTTGAGACCGAGGAACTGCCAAATTCTATCGGCGGTCGCCTGAGGTGATTGAGCGAGATCTTCGAAAAAGACTACCTTGATGTTGTCCTTGCCGAACAATGCCGCGTACCGCTCAAGGTGGCGCGCATAATATCCTGAGTCGACGTAGGACGCGTGGCGGACTTGGCCATCCTTGCGCTGTTGCTCCACGCCTTGCGCATAGAATTCTGCCTCATCTTCCGTCTCGAAGGTGGGGCCTCTCTGCAGCCGATCGAGGTTCTCTTGGATGGCGTCTTCGAAGCTTCGCCTTTCGATCTTGCGAACCGCGTTGTGCCAATAAGCCGAGAAGGCTCGGTCCACCGGCTGACGGCAAATCATCAGGATTTTGGCGTTGGGGCAGCTTTCGTGAATTCTCTTGGCGACGTAAGGTAGTCGGGAGTTTTGATGGGCCGCTTCGCCGGCGTGCTTTTCGCCTGAGTAACCGCGAAAGTACTTGTCCCAGTAATAGGCAAGACCCTGCTGGTACTCTGTTTGAAAGAATACCGGCTCCTTAGGATCAGAAACCATCAGATTTGGATGCTGAGCTAAGTAGTAAACAAGAGACGTCGTGCCTGATTTTCCGGCTCCGATGAGAAAGAAGCTTGGCTTGTTCATCCGACGTCGCGATCGAGTTCTTGTTCATCGGGTTCAAACGAGATGTTCCAGGAGCTGAGATCTCGCCCCGTGATCTCTTCAAGACGCTTGTTGTGCGGTCGGTAGTGGTCAACCAACATGCGTCGGGTGTTGCTGGCAATGACCGGTTTTTGTTTGCCGCCCATGGCGAAGATCTTGTTCTTGATGATACGCCGCCAATTTCGCGGAATGACGCCCTTACCCGGCATGCGTCCTAGGGCGTCAACGGTCGCCGCCGCAGTTGGTGAAGTGGCTTGGTTGAGTTGTTCGGCGTCGCGAAGGGGCAGGGATTCCAAACCGATGAATGTGTGCACCTTCTTTACGGTATCGCAGGGATCACGAATGAGGTCGTCGAAAAAAAGAAGAACAAGACGATTCTCGCCAAAGAGTTCTCGGTATCTTTCGACGTGTGTCGCGTAATAGCCCGGATCGAGATAGAATTGCCATTTGCGGTGAATAGCGGGACCGGGTTGTAATCGGTGTTCGGCGTAAAGCTTGGCGTCGGCCTCGTCGTGAAACAGCGGTCCTTCCTCGAGCCGCTTGAGGTTAAGTTCAATGGCCTCGTCAAACGAACGTGGCTCGAGACCGCGGCGAGCATTGTGCCAGTAGGCGGAAATGGCCCGCTCTGTCGGATTGCGGCAAAGAATGATGAGGTAAGGATCGTGCAATGCTTCGGCGATGCGGTGAGCGCAAAACGGTAGGTACAAATGTTGGGGTGCTGCATCTCCCGCGATTTTGTGATCCCGATAGTCTCTGAAGTAGGTTTGCCAATAGTATTCAATGCCTCGCTCATACTCGGCACGGAAATAGAAGGGTTCCTTGGGATCACACATCGCAACGTCGGGATGTTGATCGAGATAGCTATGGAGCGACGTTGTGCCGGCCTTGCTGGTGCCGAGGATCATAAGATTTGGGCGGTCGAGAATCGAATTTATCCTCGTATTGCCGGATTGGGCGCAGAGCGACCGGTAAATCTCGGCCCGAGCAGCTCAAGGTCTTTGCGCGTAACAAGACCGAATATCGGAATGAGTATCGAATAGATCAACGCGGCGATGCATAGTTCCAAAATCAAATTCACCCCTTCAGTCGAAACATACTTACTTAGGCCCGCCACGATTGCTGAGATGAAAAGGACGCGCAACAACATCGTCCAATCTGGTACAAATTTGACTGAGCGAAAAAGGATCACAAAGACTGCGATTGCGGCGCCTGCCGCAGCGAAAAGGGCGCCGTATGCAGCCCCAACTGCACCTGCTAACGCGATCAGTGTTGCGCAGACGATTGATGCTACCACAACCACGACCAATGAAAGGATGGCCGACTGAACTGCTGAACCGGTGGAAATGAGCACGTTAGAGAGTACCATGTAAAACGTGAAAAACAGTCCTTGTGAGAAAATCAACACAACCAAGAGCCGTCCGCCGTTTGCATAGCTAGAGGAAAACAGAAGCGACATTACTTCGTCAGCGTTGACAGCAATGACCGCACACCCGCCGATCAACCCGACCGCCATAAACTTTGTGGCACCACTCAGTGCGACGGTTGCCGACGCGCGATCCTCATCTCTTAGTGCACGGGCTATAGTCGGTACCAATATCGATATCATAACGAACGCGACGACATTGGGTATTCGCGCGACATTCAGGGCAGCTACATACTGGCCCTTCGTTGCTTCGGCAACCTCAGATCCCAATGCGTTCAATAACCAGAGATCGACACCGGTTAAGAACTGAGTTCCAAGAGCAATTAGGGCTGCGGGACCGGCTAAACTGACGATCGGTTTTGCGTTAGCGAAGGAAACACGAAACGGTCGGATCCCGATCAACGGTATAACCAGTCCCAAAGCTACGACCGAGCCGATGATGTTAACGACCAGCGCTCCTTCGACAGATGCTCCGAGATAGACTAACGCTAGAATCCCCAATACCTTTGTACTGATATAGATGAGGGTCGCAATGCTCTGCTGAAGAAATTGTCTTCGGCCGGTCAGTATATGGACCAACATGAAGTACACGCCGTAGAATGGGATATCGATTGCAGCAATTTTAAAGAGACGTGTGCCATCAGAGGTGTTGAATACTTGGCTTAGAAAAGGTGCCGCGAACCAAAAGACCAAGAAAATTATGCCGTATACAATTAATGAAAGGGTGAAACCAGATGCCTCATAGGCGCTTTCGTCTTCCGACTCTGCGATCAATTTTGATACAGCTTGGGGAAATCCAAGCCGGCCGATTAGCTCGACCGCAAGAAGAACAGAATAAACAAGTCCGTAAACGCCATAAAGTTCGGGACCAAGGCCACGAGCCAGTACAACGGCAATGACGTAGCTGCCACCCATCATGGCTAGATGTGCTGCCATGAGATAAATGGTGCCGTGGAACGCGTTTGTGGGGCCTTTGATTGCCATCGAGGAAGTTATCTAAGACCTAGGGCTCGAATTGCGCGATGTGCTCTTTAACTTGTTCAACCGAGTGGCCGAGCACGAACTGCCGCCCCCAAATTTCCATAGCTAAGAGTCCGAAAATCGCATGTATTCGAGACTTCCAGCTGGTGAGGGCGTCCTCAAGTCCGCCTTTACGAAACTCAAGAACGTTCTCGCAGAAACCCGATCTGAACATTTCGGGTCGGACCAGCGGTTCGATGTAGTTGCCTAGCGGTAAAGGGAAACCGAGTTTGCGCCTTTGGGCCAGGTTTTCGGGAATGTACTTCTTAGCTATTTGCCGGAGCGCCCATTTGTTCGAGTATGAACCGACCTTATAGTTGAGTGGCATGTTAATAGCTGTGTGGACCACTCTGTGATCGAGAAAGGGCACTCGACATTCCACAGATGTCCCCATGCTCATCCGGTCCAACCGTCTCAGCAAGGGAGTCAAAAAGTCCGAAAGATCGCTGAGCATCGTTCCGAGTACAACTTCGTCCTTAGGATTGTTAAGGAACGAATAACTCTGGGTGCACTGATCCTTCCATTCTTTCCGTGCAAACCTATCCATTACAGCAATCGTCGCCGGCAAGGTTTCGCGAATTCGATAGGTTGAGACAGGCAGGCCTTCCTGAGCATAAGTGAGCAATGACAAGAGATCTTTAACCGGCGTTGGGATTAGATCACGTATACGTTTTGTCCGCATCAGCCACAACATGCGCCGGTAGCTGAAGCGATAACCTCCAAAGAGTTCATCAGCACCTTCACCCGACAAGAGCACGATTACGCCATGCTTCCGGGCAATATCACAAATCAGATAGTATGCAATTGAATTGGGATGTGTAATGGGAACGTCGGAAAGATAGCTTGCGGTTGCTAATGATTGCCTAAAAAGCTGACCGTTAAGTTCGAGAGGAAT
>CAYPOV010000200.1:0-8700 GCA_964412385.1 uncultured Geminicoccaceae bacterium | reverse complement strand
GTCGTCACGCCCAGGACGTTGCCGAAGAGCATGTGCGTCAGGTCGCGGTAGGAGCGCGTGCGGCTCATCAGCAGCACGCCGAGGGCGAACATGCCGGTGAAGACGACGCCTATGGCCGTGTCCTCCTTGACCGCCCGCCGCTGCGAGGCCCAGCCGATAAGCAGGGCTGTCGCCAGCGCCGCCCCGAGTCCACCCAGGGACAGGCTCCAGCCGAACAGATGCGCGATCACCAGCCCCGGCAGCGTCGTGTGCGCCAGCGCGTCGCCGATAAACGCCATACGGCGCTGCACGACGTGGACGCCCAGCACGGCGCAGGTGACGCCCACCACCACCGCCGCCAGCAGGGCATGTTGCATGAAGGCGTGACGGAACGGCTCGGTCAGCCAGCCCATGCCCCTTCCCTCCCGGCGAGATCGTTGAGCGACGGTGCCGCCTCGACCTTGCCGTCACGCAGGCGGATGACCGCGTCGAACGAGCCGTCCAGCCGGCTCACGTCGTGGGTGGCGACGATCAGGGTCTTGCCCTGGTCGCGCAGAGACCGCATCGCCTCGTAGATTGACTCCTGCGTCCGGGCATCGACGGCGTTGAACGGCTCGTCCAGCAGCAGCAAGTCGGCCTCCTGGGCCAGGGCGCGGGCGAGCAGCGCCCGCTGGTGCTGTCCGCCCGACAACTTGCCGATTTGCTGGCCTGCCAGCGAGGGGAGGCCTAGCCGGTCCAGCGCTTCCGCCGCGATCTCGCGGTCGCGCCGCCGTGGCCAGGCCAGCCAGCCGAGGTGGACGTAGCGGCCCGTCAGCACCAGCCGCTCGACGCTGATCGGGAAGCCCCAGTCGATCTCGCCGCGCTGCGGCAGGTAGGCGACTCGGTGGTGGCACGCGCCTAGAGGGTTGCCGTAGATGCGGACGACTCCCGAGGCGACCGGCAGCAGCCCAGCCACGGCCTTCAGCAGCGTACTCTTGCCCGAGCCGTTGGGGCCGACCAGCGCTGCACAGGTGCCGCACGGAACACGCACGCAGACATCACACAGGGCGCAGCGAGGCGCGCCGGGGTAGCACACGCACAGTCCCTCGGTCAGGAGTGCGAGAGCGCCTTCGACAGGGCCGGCGTGGCGACCGTGCGAGTAAGGAAGCCAGGGATCGCTCATGGTTTCAGGGCTTCCACGATGGTGGTGACGTTGTAGCGGACCATCTTCTCGTAGGTGTCGCCCTCGCTGCCGGGGGTGCCCAGCGCGTCGGTGAACAGCGGCGGAGCCAACTTGACACCGGCCTCCTCCGCGAGGCGCTCCATCAACCTGGGGTTGTGGACGTTCTCGGCGAAGATGGCTGGCACCTTCGCCGCCTTGACCGACTGGATGAGCTTGGCAAAGGCGGCTGGCGACGGGTCCGATGCTTCCGTCGAAACGGACGGCAGCACCGTGCCAACCACGTCGAAGCCGTGCCGCTCGGCGAAGTAGCCGAACGTGTCGTGGCTGGTCACCAGTTTGCGGTTCTGCTTCGGCAGTGTGGCAACTTTCTCGACCACCCATTCATCGAGCGTTTTAAGTTTGGTGAGGAATTTCTCAGCGTTGTCCTTATACTGGTCCGCGTTGGGCGGGTCTGCCTCGGCCAGGGCGTTGCGGACGACTCCGACCATGTGTAAGGCGTTCTTCACGTCGTGCCAGACGTGCGGGTCTTCTTCGTGATGGTGATGCTCGTCGGAATCGTGGTCGCCCTCGCGCAGTTGCAACCCTTTGGTGACGACAACCCGCCTGGCCTTCGACTTTGAGGACTTGTGGAGTTTGTCCAACCATTCCTCGAAGTGAACTCCGTTCTCGAAGATCACATCCGCGTCCGCGAGAGCCACGCCGTCCTTGGGCGTCGGCTCAAACGTGTGGGCGTCTCCATCGGGGCCGACCAGGACCGTCACCTCGGCGGCATCGCCCGCGACGTTCTTCACCAGGTCAGCGAGGATGCTGTACGTCGCCACGACGCGCAGTTTACCCGGCTGCCGGTCACTGTTGGAGCAGCCCACAAGCAGTTGCGATACGACTATCACCGCGACCAGAAAGACAGGCCGCAAAAATTGGTTCTTCATGAAAATCCCTCAGGGTTCAGTTCTTGGCCTTCTTGCGTTTCAACATGATGAGTAAGCGGCACTGCCCGGACATCGTCGAGAAAGAGTCGGGCCTTTCTCTGCCCGAGTCCGCTTCGGTGTAGCAAATCGTCAGCGTGTCGCCGTCCAACTTGTAAATGGCCTCCCAATTCTTGTTGAACAACAGACCCTCGTCATGCTGCATGTCCATAGTTTTGATTTTCTTGCTCGGGTCGATGGTGAAGTTGCCCTTCAGCTCGTTCGTCCCGGCGTGGATCGTGAACAGGTTGTCCTTGACGACCAGTTTGTTGCCCTTGATGCGGCTAAGGTCTTCGCCGTCGCGCTCCGCCGACTCGACAACCCAGGTGCCTTGCAACGCCTTGGTGTCCTCCTTGACGGGGTCGGCCATCTTCTTTGGCTTCTCGTCGGCCACAGCGACCACGGCCAGGACGAGCATCACAAACACTCCGCGAACCATTGTCTAATCCTCCAAAAAGGGTGCCTTGCTGGCCCGGTGAATCATTTGACTGCGAAGGGGAAAGTGTTCTCGGCCAGGAAGTCGAAGCCGACCTTGGGTTCCTGTTCTCCCACACCGCCGCAGCTAGCTGCCACGAGCGTCAGGACGAGAATCAGTCTCTTCATCGCACTCACTTCCTGCCACTTCTTGCCGCCGACCGCGACGGCCTCGATGAGCGCGACATTCCCCTTCTTCCCGGCCCCATCCACTGCCAAGACGGAATCTTCCCAGGGAACAAGTCGCCTGCGGACATAGCACTCCTTCTGGATAGGCGAAAAATGTCAGCCGTGCGTGCCACGAGCCGCGAGGCTCATTATGTCGCTGCGGGTCACCTCGTCCATCGGCTTGAGTACCTTGTGTTTGCGGGCCTTACCTGGCTCTCCGAGGACGGCGATCGCTGTCTCCACATCTGGACAGTCCCCTTCCTGACTGCGCAACTCCGAAACCACGACACTTGCGTCCTCCGTGAGCCCAAATAACTCCCGTGCCCATCCCTTGATTCGAGCGATCACTTCCAAATCAGGCTGTGGCTGTTGGTCAAACATATCGTGCATTGCAAAACCCTCCTTTCAGATCGCCGATACCAGCGAACGTAGCCATCGAGACGGCACCGGTGGACACAATCACAATCTTCACTTGGTCTTTCTCATCGGGGGAGTGAAGTAGTCGGACTCACCGGCAACCTGGTCGAGAGTTGATTGGTATTGCTGTAACGGTATGTCGTTTCCGTCGTCTTTGTAGATTCGTGGCCCGAATTAAACTGGGCGGAGTACGAGCACTTCTCCGGAATCGGTTCCCACTGCCAGCAAGCTGTCGGTTCCGCTCCAACAAAGCTGAGAAATGGGGGACTGGGTCTGCACCTTGGCAAGCAGAGCTTGTCGGGATTCTGGTTGCCACAAAGCGACCAGTCCGTCGAGTCCGCCAGAAGCGAGATACTTGCCGTGATTTTGGTAAGTCACCACAGTCACCTTGTCCTGATGGGCCTCAAGCTGTTTGGGAGTCGTCCCCGCAGGGCCCTTTCCGGAGCAGTCCCAAACACAAGGAACCTCCCCGCCCCCAGTTGCGAGATATCGACTCGTGCAGTCCCAAGATAACTCTTGAACCTTGTTGGGATAGCCTGACATCATTAGGTCATTGCCCGTCTTGATGATCCAGAAGTGGACTGTCGAATCCTGGTCTCCGGTGGCGATGTAGTTCCCATCGGGACTCCAGGCAAGCCGCAGAATAGAACCCTTCCATTCGAATGTTTGTTGCGGTTCATCCTTGTCGGGTGTCCAAACTTGAAGGCGACTATAACACGAGGAAGCGAATTCCTGGCTCTTCGGTTTCCACTGAATATCCGAGACGGTACTGAGGTGCTCGGAATATTCGCGAACTAATTTGCCGGAGGCATCCCATAAACGCAGGAGTTTCCCAGCCGCCGCGATAAGATATCGGCCATCGGGTGACCACTGAGTTTTGGTCACCCATGATGCTCCCGCTGTAAATGTTCGGGTTGGCTCAGTCTCGCTGGACGAAGCATCCCAGATAGCTACCTTGCCATCTTGTCCAGAGCTGGCCAATAACGAAGGGCTGGTCGGATGCCAGGAAACGGAAGTCGTACCAAAACTGTGCCCCGGCCACGCTTTGACCAGAGCCCCTTCCTTCGCATCAAAAAGACAGATTTGTCCGCTGACTTCTGCCGCAGCCAAGAAAGAACGATCTGGTGACCACTCGAGGGCAATGACATGATCGCTCACCGGAGCCCGCCAAACCAGTTTCAACGACTTGGGACGTCGAGAGAGCGGGTTTAAGTTAGGCATTCTCGGAATCCTTCATTAAGTTCCTCGCGGTTCAGATTGCGCCCGATGAAGATCAGGGAGTTTCGACGAGGTTCGTCTCCCCAGGGACGGTCGGGGCGGCCATCGACCAGCATGTGGACGCCTTGAAAAACGAAACGCTGTTCTTCTCCGCGGATACTAAGAATCCCCTTCATTCGGAAGATGTCTGGCCCTTTGGTCATAACCAAGTTTCGCATCCAGGCATTGAACTTAGCTGCATCAAGGTCACCGGGGGTATTGATCCCCACGGACGTGACTTCCTCGTCATGCTCATGGTCGGGCTTGTACTCTCGCAGGAGTCGAGAGGGAACTTCTTCGCCTGCCAACAACTTCGCTTCGAACTCACCAAGCCCATGCTCGGAGAACAAAGCATAGTGCCCAGAGGCATTGATGCGGAGAGTAAATTCCGATGGGACGGTCTCGGAAATGGCAATGCGGGAAAGCCGCTTTCCTGGCTCAAGCACACCCCCAACGGCGACATCGATTTCTTCTTCTGAGAACGTCAACACGGCCTCCATGGTGACCGTTTCGAGAATTTCGTGGGTTGCTTCTGCGACCGGTAACACTGTTACGTTCATACTGGGATCGGGGCCGGGTTGGAGGACGAATTGGTGATCCCCAGGTTCCAAGAAAAATACGTTGGCTTCCTCGAACGGATACTCTGGTTCCAGGAATTTGGGATCAACTTCGAGTGCTCGGTCCAGGTCAAAGCCACCAACGTTCAATACGTGGTCGAGGTCAATATGCGCGTTTTCGGTGCGGTGAAGCTTGGCCGCCGGGTTCATACTCTTGATGCGGGCTTGAAGTTGGTCGAGTTCAGCCGGTTCGACCAGATCGGTCTTGTTCAACAGAATCACGTCGGCGAAAGCGATTTGCTCCTTGCACTCGTCGCTGTCGTCGATGTGTTGCCACACGTGTTTGGCATCGATGAGGGTGACAATACCGTCGAGGTGAATGTTATCCTGCATCTCGTCGTCGACGAAGAAGGTTTGGGCCACGGGCCCCGGGTCCGCCAACCCAGTGGTCTCGACAAGGATGTAGTCGAATTTGTCCTTGCGTTTCATGAGGTTGCCGAGAATGCGAATTAAATCTCCGCGGACGGTGCAACAAATGCAACCGTTGTTCATCTCGAAGACTTCTTCCTCGGCATTGATGACCAGATCTTGATCGACGCCGATCTCGCCAAACTCGTTTTCAATGACCGCGATTCGTTTTCCGTGTTGCTCGGTCAAGATGCGGTTCAGTAAGGTTGTCTTCCCAGCACCGAGAAACCCGGTCAACACGGTGACGGGGACCTTCTTTGTTGCCGTTTCGCTGGCCATGAACTTTCACTCCTTGCGGGTATTGTTGTCAGAAGAACATTGGCTCCCGGAGCTGACGACTTTCTCGATGTCTTGTTGTGTCACTTCCGAGATAGGTTTATGAATCTTGAACTGCCTGGGGTTGCCTGGGTTGTCTAGAATGGCAATTACCGTTTCCAGAGGCGGACAGCCTTCCTCGGTACATTCCAGTTCGGTGACCATCACAGTGATGTCCTCACCAATTCCCAACGAAGTACTGACCCAATTGCGGATAGTTTTTGTTTGATGCGGGTCTTTCTTGGGTTTCTGACTGAAAAGATCCAGGGGCATCTCATCCTCCTTCTCTGAAAATCATGCAACAGGTGTTTCCTGATACCGGACAAAACGAAAGGGACCAAGTTGGTCGGGCGTGGGCAAAAGACAGCCTTCCTGGTGGCACTTTCTGGCCCATTGGATCAGAAGGTCATAATCGGCATCGGTCGCGAGCCCGCCAAACCACTCCATCCCTCTTCCCGAGGAAACCGCGGCCACATTGGTCAAGTCGCAAGGTCCCAAACAGCCCGAAATTGTCAGTTGAATCGTTTGGTTGAGTTTTTCTTCTCTCCAGATCCGCTTGAGCCTTTCCACGGGAACAGGCGGCTTGCCTCTGTCGGTTCTGCCGCAACAGCAACCCAGACAGAAAAGGATTTGGCCAAATGATTGCCGTTTGGTGCTTAAACTGGAAGAGTGGACCATGAATGCTGAACCTCAGTCTAGTATAACGAAGTTATACTTAAGTATTACAATAGTATACCACGGCGGAGGTTCGAAACAAGATGCTCTCTGAAAATTTTTCCGATGTCCTGGCCCTGAGTCACCAACAACTCGCGCAGCCATTCGCAGCCGTTGTGGCTCGCCGTACAGGGCCACTCTCCTCTTCCCTCGTGGCCTGGCTCTGCCGGGTCGGGAGGAAAGCCCTGTCCATGTGTGTCCCCAATTTCGGGATAAGGACCTCAGCCTCACTAACCCCATGAAACCCACTTCGGAAAAATCCCCAATCCGAAATCCCCAATCTAACTACCTTCCTGACATTTTCTCCACCAACCCCCGACAATTCTGTCACTTTGACAGGAACAGCACACACTCGGCAGAGCATTTATTTTTGTAAGTGCCTTTGGTTTGCAAGTTTACGCAAAGAAATGTTTCTGGCACGTCCCTTGCTACTTGATAAAGATCGACAGTAAAGGTGCATAACGACCCAACTGAAATTCGAAGCGAACAGATTCTTCAAAATCCGTCGTCGATAAAAGCCTGAAATGAACTGGGTATGACGTGTAACGAAAGGAGATAAGTGGATGCCAGCAAAGCAGCTGACTTATAGTGACGAAGCCAGACAAAAAATCCTCTCTGGCGTAAGTAAATTGGCTCGGGCCGTGCGTAGTACACTGGGCCCGCGAGGCCGCAATGCCATCCTGGACAAGGGTTGGGGGAGTCCCAATGTCACCAAGGACGGTGTGACCGTCGCCGAGGACATCGAACTCGAGGATCCCTATGAAAACATGGGAGCGCAGCTGGTCAAGGAAGCCGCCAGCAAAACCAGCGATGTGGCGGGTGACGGAACAACAACGGCCACCATTCTGGCCGAGGCCATCTACCGGGAAGGTTTGAAAGCCATTGCCTCGGGCCATGATCCGATGGCTCTGACCCGCGGGATTCAAAAGGGGGTGGATCGGGTCGTTGAAGAGCTCCATAAGATGGCCGAGAAAATCAACGCCAACAACGAAAAGGACATCACCGAAGTCGCCACCATCGCGGCCAACAATAACCTCGAAATCGGCGGCAAATTGGCCGAAGCCATGCAAATGGTGGGCGCTACCAATGGTGTTATCACCATCGAAGAAGGCCGTACTGCGGATACTTACGTCGATGTGGTTCAGGGAATGCAATTTGATCGCGGCTTCCTGTCCCCCCATTTCGTGACCAATCAAGAAACGGTCAAGTGCGAATTGGAAGACCCTTTCATTCTCATTTACGAAGAAAAAATCAGCTCCGCCAAAAATCTGATCCCGCTCCTGGAAACCATCTCCAAGAAAAACGCACCGCTCCTCATCATTGCTGAGGACGTGGAAGGGGAAGCTCTGGCCACGTTAGTGGTCAACAAGATGCGCGGAATTTTGAAAGTCTGTGCTGTCAAGGCGCCCGGCTATGGGGACCGCCGCAAAGCCATGCTGGAAGATATTGCCACTTTGACGGGTGGCCGGGCCCTCTTCAAGGACCTGGGAACGACCCTGGAAAATGTCCAACTTGTTGATTTGGGCCGATGCAAGAAAATTGTTGTCGATGCCGAGAACACGACCGTTCAAGAAGGTGCTGGCGACAAGAAAGCCATCGAAGGCCGGTGCGAAATGATTCGCCGCGAGATCGGTTCCACGGACAGCGAATACGACCGCGAGAAATTGCAAGAGCGCCTGGCCAAACTGGCCGGGGGTGTGGCTGTTCTCAAAGTCGGCGCGGCGACTGAAACCGAAATGAAAGAGCGTAAGGCCCTTTATGAAGACTCCCTCCATGCCACTCGGGCTGCCATCGAAGAGGGGATTGTCGCCGGGGGCGGAGTCGCCTTGCTCCAGGCCCGCAAAGTCCTTGAAAAACTGGACGCCGAGACCGAAGATGAAAAACACGGCATCCGCCTCCTGCAAAATGTTCTGGACATTCCTTGCCGAATGATTGCCGAGAATGCCGGTTTGGATGGCACCGTTGTGGTCAACAATATCCGCCGCAGCAAGGAAAAGAACCACGGTTTCGATGCCTTCACTGGGGAATATACCAATCTGCGGGAAAAAGGGATCGTCGATCCGGTGAAAGTCACCCGCAGTGCTCTGCAAAACGGGGCCAGTGTGGCTTGCTTGCTTCTCACCACCGAATCCATGGTTGCCGACATTCCGGAAGAGAAGGAAGACGACCATCATGACGACCATCATGGCATGGGCGGCATGGGTGGTATGGGCGGCATGGGTGG
>CAYPOV010000199.1:0-8775 GCA_964412385.1 uncultured Geminicoccaceae bacterium | reverse complement strand
GAGCGTCGCTGTTGCGCGGAAACACCCGCCCCCTCTACAATTAGCCGCGCCCAGGGGTGTAGCTCAATTGGTAGAGCACCGGTCTCCAAAACCGGGGGTTGCGGGTTCGAGTCCCTCCGCTCCTGCCAGGCAAATGTCTTTATCCGGGTGCCTTCTCTGACTTGTCGATGGAGCGAGATTAATGGCGAAGACGTCGCCTGCGCAATTTGTAAGGGAAGTACGCCAGGAAATGGCCAAGGTGACTTGGCCGAACAGGCGGGAGCTGACATTCACCACGATTTCGGTTCTGGTGATGTCGGCCTTGGCGGCAATATTCTTTTTCTTGATCGACCAGATTTTGGCTTGGGGTGTCCAGCTAATCTTGGGTTTGGGTAGTTGATGACAGCACGCTGGTACATCGCCCACGTCTATTCGGGCTTTGAGAAGAAAGTGAAGGATTCGATCAAAGAACAGGCCGACCAGAAAGGCCTGGGTGATTTGATTGAAGACGTTTTGGTGCCTATGGAAGAGGTCGTCGAAGTGCGGCGCGGCAAGAAGGTCAATGCCGAGCGCAAATTCTTCCCAGGCTATGTCCTCGTCAAGATGGACCTCAATGACGAGACCTGGTCGCTCGTTAAGAATACCGCGAAGGTGACCGGATTTTTGGGCGGAGGCGGCAAGCCGGTGCCAATCCCCGATGCGGAGGCCGAGCGCGTGATGCAGCAAATGCAGGAAGGCGTTGAGCGGCCGAAGCCCTCGATCACCTTCATTTCCGGCGAAAAAATCCGCGTTACCGAGGGGCCGTTCAGCACCTTTGAAGGCATCGTCGAAGAAGTCGACGATGCCAAGGGCCGGCTTAAAGTCTCGGTGTCGATCTTTGGTCGCGCCACGCCTGTGGATCTTGAATATTCACAAGTGGAGCGCCTCTGAGCGCCATCTGTGGATGGCACGAGCAACGTGGGAGGCCGGTACCAGCCGGCCGTTTGCACCACACATTAGGGAAAATGCCTTATGGCAAAAAAAATCGCAGGCTACATTAAGCTTCAGGTGCCGGCAGGCAAAGCCAATCCGTCACCGCCTATCGGTCCAGCGCTCGGTCAGCGAGGGCTCAACATTATGGAGTTCTGCAAGGCCTTTAATGCGGCAACCCAAGGGATGGAGCCAGGCATGCCCATTCCGACGGTAATCACAGCCTTTCAGGATCGCACCTTTTCCTTCATCACCAAAACACCGCCCGCAACCTACTTTATCAAGAAGGCGGCCAATCTGCAGAAAGGCAGCCAAACTCCCGGCAAAGCTGTCGCCGGCAGCATCACGGCATCTCAATGCCGCGAGATTGCCGAGCAGAAAATGAAAGATCTCAATGCTCATGATGTCGATCAGGCGGCGAAAATGATCATGGGCTCGGCACGTTCCATGGGACTCGAGGTGACGGAGTAGAGCGATGGCTGGCAATGGAAAACGCATGGATGCGGCGTTGGAAAAACTTGATCGCACCAAGGTCTATCCGCTCGATGAGGCCGTGAAATCTCTCAAAGGAGCGGGCAAGGCCAAGTTCGACGAGACCATCGAAGTGGCGCTCAACCTTGGGGTCGACCCCCGCCATGCCGATCAAATGGTGCGTGGAACTGTCGATCTGCCTCATGGCACAGGAAAGTCCGTGCGCGTCGCCGTTTTTGCCAAGGGTGACAAGGCCGAGGCGGCCAAGGAGGCTGGTGCCGATATTGTTGGAGCGGACGATCTGGCAGCGCAGATCCAAGAGGGCAATATCGATTTTGATCGGGTCATCGCAACGCCTGACATGATGCCGGTCGTCGGGCGCTTAGGGCGGATCTTGGGTCCTCGCGGCCTGATGCCCAATCCCAAGCTCGGTACGGTCACTCCCAATGTTGAGGATGCCGTTAGGTCTGCCAAAGCAGGTCAGGTTCAATTTCGCGTCGAAAAGACCGGGATCATCCATGCAGGCGTCGGCAAGGCAAGTTTTGACGAGCCGAAGATCATCGAGAACATCAAAGCGCTCGTCGATGCCGTCAATCGGGCGAAGCCTTCCGGTGCGAAGGGGACATACCTCAAGCGCGCGCATGTCTCGACAACCATGGGACCCGGTATCAAGCTCGAAATTGCCAGTCTGGTTTCCTGAGGTCACAGATTCCGATGACGGCAAAGAGAAAGCTCTTGCGTTGGCGACGGACATGGCTATGGTGCGCCGCTCGCAGAGGTTTTGAGCAGCGCAGTCAGAGTGGGGTAACCTCCACTTACCGGCATGTCTTTTAGGTGGATGGTTGCCGGTCATAGCGTTTTTGAGTGACGAGATGATGATGCGAAGTGAACGCAGCAATGCGTTCGCTCGCGTACTAACGTGTTTTGGAGGCTTCCGGTGTTAAGGGCCGAGAAAGCGACTATTATTGATGAACTGCGTGGCGTCTTTACGGATGCCGGGGTTGTCTTTGTGACCCGGTTTCAGGGCATGACCGTTGCCGAGGCGACTGAGCTTCGCGGTCAAATGCGTGAAGGCGGGGCGCGTTTTCGGGTGACCAAAAATCGCTTGGTCAAACAAGCGATTGCCGGGACGCCCTATGATGTGATCGGTGACCTCTTCTCGGGGCCGACGGGTATTGCGTATTCCGGAGACCCGGTTTCGGCAGCCAGGGTCACGACGGCTTATGCCAAGAAGAACGAGAAATTGGAGATCGTCGGTGCTGGACTGAGCGGGACGATATTGACGCCCGATCAGGTCAAGGCTCTTGCCGATATGCCGCCGATCGAAGAATTGCGCGCCAAGCTGCTAGGTGTCTTGGTGGCGCCGATGTCGCAACTTGTCGGCATCATGAGCGCGCCCGCGCAGAAGGTTGTTGGTGTGATTGGTGCACCATCGACCAAACTCGCAGGCGTGCTTCGGGCAAAAGCTAGCCAAGGTTAATGTTGTGGGTGCGGGGATCCGCGCGCTTAGGTTATTAAGGAGTGGATGAATATGGCCAATCTCGAACAGATCGCTGACGATCTTTCAAGTCTTACCGTGCTCGAGGCGGCGGAGCTCGCCAAAATGCTGGAAGAAAAGTGGGGTGTTTCGGCTGCAGCAGCCGCACCTGTGGCCATGGCGGCCATGCCAGGTGCAGCACCCGGTGCGGGTGGGGCCGAAGCCGAGGCCGCTGAAGAGCAGACAGAATTCGACGTCATTCTTGCCACGATCGGCGAGAAAAAGATCAACGTCATCAAAGAGGTGCGCGCGATCACCGGTCTCGGCCTCAAGGAGGCCAAGGATTTGGTTGAGGGCGCGCCGAAGCCCGTGAAGGAGGGCGTGTCCAAAGAAGATGCGGACAAGTTTAAGGCTCAGCTCGAGGGGGCCGGCGCCTCCGTGGAGATCAAATAGCAGCTTTTGCTCCCAGAGCCGCTTCGCCAACAAGCGGAAGCGGAAGGCGCCACGCCTGACGTTTCCGGTTCCATTGTTGGTGACACTCCTGATTATCGTTGAGCGACGGTCGGGCACATCAGACGTGCTCGGCCACTGACGTGTTGGGACGGTTGTTCGCTTCCAACGAATTGTGGTGCCGCTTGAGCGGCTCGATATTCTGAAAGGTCGGTCATGCCTCAGGCCTACTCGGGACGGAAACGGATCCGTAAGAGCTTCGGTAAGATTCCTGAAGTCACGACAATGCCGAACCTGATCGAGGTTCAGCGTCAATCTTACGAGAACTTCTTGCAAATGCATGTCCATCATGCCGAACGCGAGATCGCTGGCTTGGAGGAGGTTTTCCGCTCGGTTTTCCCGATCACCGATTTCGGTGAGCGCGCCGCGCTCGATTTCGTACGCTACGATCTCGAAGAGCCGAAATATGACGTGGAGGAGTGTCAGCAGCGCGGTATCACTTACGCTGCACCACTTCGCGTCACCTTGCGTCTGATTGTCTGGGACATCGACGAAGAAACCGGTGCGCGTAGCGTTCGCGACATCAAAGAACAAGATGTCTATATGGGCGACATGCCGTTGATGACGGATAACGGCACGTTTGTCGTTAACGGCACCGAGCGCGTGATCGTCTCGCAGATGCACCGCTCGCCGGGTGTGTTTTTCGATCACGACCGAGGCAAGACACACAGCTCCGGTAAGTTTCTCTTCTCGGCTCGCATCATTCCTTACCGCGGTTCTTGGCTTGATTTCGAGTTTGATGCCAAGGACCTTGTCTATGTCCGCATCGATCGGCGCCGCAAGCTGCCGGTGACGACCTTGCTTCTCGCACTCGGTCTCGATCCTGAGGCCATCCTCGCGACTTTCTATGAAGAGATCGAATACGAACGTGCGGGCGAGGGCTGGAAGATCCCGTTTCGCCCGGAACGTATGCGCGGCCAAAAGCTCATCTTCGACATGATCGACGCCGATTCCGGTGAGGCGCTAGCCGAGGCGGGCGCCAAGATGACACCTCGCTTGCTCAAACGCATCGAGGAAAAAGGTACGAAGGCTATCTTCATTCCCGCAGAAGAGATGGTCGGCCGGTTTCTGGCACGTGATCTCATCGATGAGAGCACGGGTCTTGTGCATGTTGAAGCGGGCGAGGAACTCACCAACGAAAATCTCGAACGCCTCGCCGATGCTGGCGTGAATGTCCTGCCGATGTTGGACATCGAAGGGGATGCCACACTTGGTGCCTATATCCGCAACACGCTAATCCTCGATCGCAGCACCAATCGCGAAGAAGCCTTGCTCGATATCTACCGCGTGTTGCGCCCGGGCGAGCCGCCGACATTGGAAACGGCCGAAGCCCTGTTTTCGGGGCTCTTCTTCGACAATGAGCGCTATGATCTGTCGCCCGTCGGGCGTGTCAAAATGAGCATGCGCCTCAATCTCGAAGGGGATGATTCGCTGCGTGTCTTGCGCACGGAAGACATTCTCGCTGTCGTCAAGCATTTGGTCGAGATCAAGGACGGACGAGGCGAGATCGACGATATCGATCATCTCGGCAACAGGCGCGTCCGCTCGGTTGGTGAATTGATGGAGAATCAATTCCGCGTAGGCTTGCTGCGCATGGAGCGCGCTGTCCGTGAGCGCATGAGCTCTGTCGAAATCGATGCAGCCATGCCGCACGACTTGATCAATGCCAAGCCGGTTGCCGCTGCGGTTCGAGAGTTTTTCGGAAGCTCGCAGCTCTCGCAGTTTATGGACCAGACCAATCCGCTTTCGGAAATCACGCACAAGCGTCGTCTTTCGGCACTGGGGCCGGGTGGTCTTACCCGCGAGCGTGCTGGCTTCGAGGTGCGTGACGTTCATCCGACCCATTATGGTCGGATTTGTCCGATCGAGACGCCTGAAGGGCCCAATATCGGACTTATCAACAGTCTCGCAACTTATGCCCGGATCAATCGCTACGGCTTCATCGAAAGCCCATACCGCAAGGTCGAGCGCGGACAAGTCTCCGGCGATGTCGTTTACCTCTCCGCCATGGAAGAGGGCCGGTACACGATCGCCCAGGCTAATTCCGATCTCGATGACGAGAAGCGGTTCACGGCGGATCTGGTAAGCTGCCGGGCCAATGGCGAGTTCACGCTCTCCAGGCCGGAAGACATCGACTATATCGACGTTTCGCCGAAACAGCTGGTTTCGGTGGCGGCGGCCCTCATTCCGTTCCTCGAGAATGACGACGCCAACCGCGCACTCATGGGCTCGAACATGCAACGTCAAGCCGTGCCGCTGATCCAGACCGATGCGCCATTCGTTGGCACAGGTATGGAGAGTGTCGTTGCTCGTGACAGCGGTGCCGCCGTGGCGGCGCGCCGTGGTGGTGTTGTCGATCAGGTGGACGGCTCGCGCATCGTTATCCGGGTCGGTGAAGAGGAAGGTGACCGCACCGAGAGCGTGGTCGACATTTATCGCTTGAAGAAATTCCAGCGCTCCAATCAGAACACCTGCATCAATCAGCGCCCGTTGGTGAAGGTCGGCGAGATTGTGAAGAAAGGCGAGATCATAGCGGACGGGCCCAGTACCGATCGTGGCGAGCTTGCCCTCGGGCGCAACGCGCTCGTCGCGTTCATGCCCTGGAACGGCTATAACTTCGAAGATTCGATCCTGATTTCGGAGCGCATCGTGCGCGACGATGTGTTTACCTCGATCCACATTGAGGAATTCGAGGTGATGGCGCGCGATACCAAGCTCGGTCCGGAAAGTGTTACGCGCGACATTCCCAATGTCGGCGAAGAAAGTCTGCGCAATCTGGATGAGGCGGGCATCGTCTATATCGGTGCCGAGGTCCATGCAGGCGACATTCTCGTCGGCAAGGTGACGCCCAAGGGCGAGACGCCGATGACGCCTGAAGAGAAGCTCCTTCGAGCCATCTTCGGTGAAAAGGCGGCAGACGTCAGGGACACCTCTCTCAAAGTGCCGCCGGGTGTCGTCGGGACGGTTGTCGAGGTTCGGGTCTTTAATCGCCGTGGCATCGACAAGGATGAGCGTGCGATTGCTATCGAACGGTCTGAAATCACGCGACTTGCCAAGGACCGGGATGACGAGCGGAAGATTCTCGAGCGCAACATCTATGGCCGCTTGCGCGAAATCATCGAGGGTCAAAGAGCGACGGCGGGACCGAACGAGGTCAGCGTCGGAACCGAGCTTACATCCGAGTTATTGGACGGTCTGAGCCGCCGGCTTTGGTGGGAGATCGGTGTCGACGACGCAGATCGGATGACCGAGGTCCAATATCTCAAAAAGCAACTCGACGACGGCTTGAAGCGACTCAATGAACGCTTCGACAACAAGGTCGAGAAGCTGCAGCGTGGAGATGAGCTGCCACCGGGCGTGCTCAAGATGGTCAAGGTTTTCGTCGCCGTGAAGCGCAAGCTTCAGCCCGGTGACAAGATGGCCGGCCGTCATGGCAACAAGGGTGTGATCTCCCGGATCGCCCCGCTTGAGGACATGCCGCATCTGGAGAATGGGACGCCGGTCGATGTCGTTCTCAATCCTCTAGGTGTGCCGTCGCGGATGAACGTCGGCCAGAATCTCGAGACGCATTTGGACTGGGCATGCGCCAATCTCGTCTCACAGCTGCGCGATGTCATTCATCGCATGCAGGACTTCGGCGATCGTTCCGGTCTCCAAGAAATGCTATTGGAGACGCTCGGTGATGCCCACAGCTCGGAAATCACCGATAGCAATGACGAAGAAATCTTGGAGATAGCGGAAAGTCTAAGCGGCGGTGTGCCGATTGCGACACCGGTGTTTGACGGCGCCCACGAAGAAGACATCGTGAAACATCTTGAACAGGCTGGTTGTCACAATAGTGGTCAGGTGACCTTAGTCGATGGCCGCACGGGTGAGACCTTCGATCGCAAGGTCACGGTGGGCTACATCTATATGTTGAAACTTGGTCACTTGGTTGACGACAAGATCCATGCGCGTTCCGTCGGTCCCTATTCACTGGTCACGCAGCAACCGCTCGGCGGTAAGGCGCAGTTCGGCGGCCAGCGTTTCGGAGAAATGGAATGCTGGGCACTTCAGGCCTACGGTGCTTCTTATTCGTTGCAGGAGATGCTCACTGTGAAGTCTGATGATGTGTCTGGCCGCACCAAGATCTATGAATCGATCGTGCGTGGCGAAGATACGTTTGAGGCGGGTATTCCCGAGAGCTTCAACGTTTTGGTAAAGGAACTGCAATCACTGAGCCTCAACGTCGAGCTGCAACAGGAACTCACAGGCGAGTGAGTTCCTTTCCGTTCGGACACCAACATTCCCATAGTGTTGGTTGTCCCCGCTTTTCTTTAATGGACATTGAGAGGTCCTGATGAACGATCTGATGTATTTGTTCGGCCAGCCCCAAACCGGCCAAAAGTTCGATCAGATCCAGATCAGCATCGCCAGCCCGGAACAAATCCGCGAGTGGTCGTACGGCGAAGTGAGAAAGCCTGAGACGATCAACTACCGGACGTTCAAGCCGGAGCGGGACGGTCTGTTCTGCGCCAAGATATTCGGTCCGATCAAGGACTACGAATGTCTTTGCGGCAAGTATAAGCGAATGAAGTACAAGGGCATCGTCTGTGAAAAATGCGGTGTCGAAGTTATTCAATCCAAGGTGCGCCGCGAGCGTATGGGTCATATCGAGCTTGCAGCTCCCGTGGCCCATATCTGGTTCCTGAAATCTGTGCCGACACGCATTGGCATCTTGCTCGATATGACCGTGCGTGATCTGGAGCGCGTCCTTTATTTCGAGAACTGGGTTGTTACCGAGCCAGGATTGACGCCGCTCAAGCAACACGAACTGCTCAGCGAAGAGCAGGTGATGCGCTATCGTGACGAGTATGGTGACGATTTCCAGGTGGGAATCGGTGCCGAGGCCGTGCGCGAGATGCTGATGAGCCTCGATCTTGCTGAAGAGCGCGAAAAACTCCGTGCCGAGTTGGTCGAGACGACCTCTGAGGCCAAGCGCAAGAAGATCGTCAAGCGTCTCAAGCTGACTGAAGTGTTCTTAGAGTCGGGAAACCGTCCCGAATGGATGGTGCTTGAGGTCATCCCGGTTATTCCGCCGGAGCTTCGCCCGCTCGTGCCTTTGGATGGCGGTCGCTTCGCAACATCGGATCTTAATGATCTCTATCGTCGCGTCATTAACCGGAACAACCGTCTGAAGCGCCTTATCGAGCTTCGCGCCCCGGATATTATCATCCGCAATGAAAAACGGATGCTGCAGGAAGCGGTCGATGCGCTATTCGACAATGGTCGCCGGGGCCGCGTTATCACTGGCGCCAACAAGCGGCCGCTCAAATCGCTCTCCGACATGCTCAAGGGCAAGCAGGGCCGCTTCCGCCAGAACCTGCTCG
>CAYPOV010000198.1:0-8816 GCA_964412385.1 uncultured Geminicoccaceae bacterium | reverse complement strand
TGGCGGCCGGAAAAAGTCCCCGCCCATCACAAACGCGGACCTCCCGGTTATCGCTAGCTAACCCGCTCGACCTCAGGCTCACCAACCACCCCAATTTCCACCAAGTTAAAGTCCCGGGGGGCTTGGTGGATTGGCCGCCAGACTTGAAAACAAGTCCGTCGGCGCAGGATCCACCAACAACATGGAATCGGTGGTGCGCAAGTCGTTTGACGGAGCGTAAAGCTCCATCAAACTCGTACCACCGTGGGCAAAAAACCCCCAGAAAATCAAAAACCTTCGGCGAAAGTGCGAGCTAGTGCGAGAGCATCAGGGCGATTGGGGAGTTGTTGAGCATTGAGTGGGTGACGCCGCCGATGAGGACTTCGCGGAGGCGGGAATGACCGTATCCGCCCATGACAATGATTTCCGCCCCGGCAGTCTGGGCCTCGCTCTGCAGGGTTTCGGCGACACTCAAGCCTTCGCTTTTCGTCGTCTTGAGTGTGACATTGATGTTGTGGCGCGCAAGCTGGGTTGCCATGTCGGCGCCTGGGTCTTCGCCGAGCCGGTCCTTGTACCGGTTGGGATCGATGACGAGCAGCGTGACCGCTTTTGCGTGCTCGAGGAAGGGCAGCGCATCATTGACTGCGCGCACGGCTTCACGCGAGCCGTCCCATGCTACCAGAATTTTTTCTGGAAGCGCACGTAGTGCGCATGTATAAGGAATTACAAGCGCGGGCCTGCCGGAATCCATAAAAGCGGCCTCCGCGAGCAGGGTGGCGTCGAGGTCGTCTTGTTCCGGGTCGGGTTGTCCGACGATGGCGACATCGGCATGGCGTGCGTGACGTGCGAAGACGAAAGGTAGCCGATCGATGACGGCTGTTTCGTGGCGTGTTTCGATGGCGATGCCGGCTTGTTCAGCTTGCTTTCGCGCGGCGTCCAAGACTTCTTTAGCGCGCTCTTCGGCGGCCTTGATTTGCTCATCGAGAAGCTGGGGCGGCAGGCTGACGCCCGCCATGGTGGGGAAGTAGACTTCGCCGACCAATGCGATCGCGGTGATATGGGCTTCCGTGATGCGGGCCCATTCGAGGCCTAGTGCCAGCCTGGTTTCGCTGCCGCGTGTGTGGTCGAGATGAATGAGGATGTTTTTCAATGGCATTTGCTCAACTCTCGCTTTACCTCGGTCCATCGGTTCTGTGCCGGGGTGAGAACTATTGATGAAGCTTAATGCTAGCGTCATTGAGGTGAATCAATCGAGGCGCAATTTGAACCAGGTGCCGCAGCGTGGCGGCAGAAGGAGAGAATAGAAATCTGATGAACGACAAGACTGCGGATTTGAACGCAGAGATCGAGTTGCGGCTCGCGGTCAGTTCCGAGGCGCTGAAAACTCTTGCAGACTATTTGTTCCCCAAGAACGGCACCAGCCGTGGACTGCGCACGCAGAAACTTCATGCCATTTACTATGACACGGAAGACCAGCGTCTACACCGTCGCGGCCTAGCTTTCCGTGTGCGCAAGAATGCTAATCGTTATGTTCAAACACTGAAGACCGAGAGCAGCACGGTTGCCATCTCCGATCGCGGTGAATGGGAAGTCGATGTCGAGGGGTTTGAGCCTGATCTCCGTGCGTTCAAGGACGGCGAGCTCACGCAAAAGATCGGGCTAATTTTCCCTGAAGAGCTGAAACCGCTCTTCGAGACCAAGATCGAGCGGCGGGTCGGGATGTTCGCATTCGATGCGCCGGACAAGAGCAAGGCCGATATCGAGGTCTCCTTTGACCAGGGTGTCGTGCTGGCCGGCGATCAGAAGGCCGACATCAGTGAAATCGAATTGGAGCTGAAAGCGGGATCGCGGCAGGCATTGTTTGCGCTCGCCTCGCTGATACGGGAAAAGGCTCCCGTCCGTCTGCAGGCGATCGACAAGGCGGCACGTGGCTACCGCTTGGCATCGGGCGGGACGGCGCCATGGTCCAAGGCGGCCAAAGTGGCGCTGACACCCGAGATGACCGTGGAGCACGCATTTTCTACCGTGATGTCTGCGGGGCTCGGCCATTGGCTAGAGAACGAGCGTGCTGCTTACGAGGGTGAAGACTCCGAGGGTGTTCATCAGATGCGTGTCGCGCTGCGGCGTTTGCGGTCGGCCCTTACTTTGTTTCGCAGCGTGCTCGCCGATGAGGTGAGAATATCCTGGAACGAGCGCCTCAAGCGAATTCTCAATGAGCTGGGGCCGGCCCGTGATCTCGATGTCTTCGAGGAGGAGATGTTGGCGCCGGTTATCGAAGCACGACCGGACGACGAGACGATCAAGGTTTTGCAATTGGTCACACAGGCCAATCGCACGAAGGCTCAAGCGAAGGTTCGCGAAGAGATTGATTCGCAAGCCTATGCCGACACGGTTTTGGAGTTGGTCTGTTGGCTTGCACGAGGTGGTTGGCGTGACAAGGCCGATGTGGATGTCCTGGTAGCGCAGCGCATGCCGATCGCTGAGCTCGCCGCCGGCACGCTCGATAAGGGCCACAAACGTGTGCGCAAGCGCGGACGGCGTTTCGAGGCCATCGAAGCAGAAGAGCGTCATCAGGTTCGCATTGCCTTGAAAAAGCTTCGCTACGGCACCGAGTTCTTCGCTGCCCTTTTCGAGGGCAAGGAAACCAAAGGATATACGGCAGCAGCGTCGAAAATGCAGGACAGTTTAGGCCATCTCAATGATGTCGCGGTGACGGAGCGATTGGTCGAAGAGCTCGTGGCCTCGGCCAAGGCGGGAACCGAACGCGTCAAGGCCGCCATGGGCGGCGGCACGGTGATCGGTTGGTATGCCCATCTTGTGGCATCGACGGAGAAAGAGACGGTTGCGGATTGGCATGCTTTCGCCAAGCGGTCGCCTTTCTGGCGGAACACGAAGGATGATGAGCCCACCGCAAGAAAGGCTTCGTCATGATCAGTGTGTTCGTCACCAACACCAAAGGCGGCTGTGGCAAGACCACGATCGCCACCAATCTCGCGGCGGCCTTTGCAGCGGGCGGATTGAAGACGGCACTCGCCGACGTCGATCGTCAGCAGAGCAGCACGCAATGGCTCAAGCTGCGTGCGGACGACGCCAATCCGATCGAAGGCTATAACTGGCACAAAGACAGTACCAAGCTTCGCAAGGATACGCACAGGCTGGTCATCGATGCGCCGGCGGGTCTCAAGATGAAACACGTCGATTCGTTGCTCGATGAAGCGGACATTGTGGTGGTTCCTGTTCTGCCCTCGATTTTCGATGAGTACAGCACGCGCGATTTCCTCTCCCGCCTCGAGCAGCTCAAGCCGATTCGCAAGCAAAAGAAAGGCGTCGCTGTCGTGGCGAATCGCTTACGCCATCGATCGCGGGCAGCGCAACGGCTCGAATGTTTTCTCGAGGAGCTCGATCAGCCTGTCGTCACGAGGTTCAGCGATCGTGCGATCTATGCGGAACTTGCGACACAGGGCCAGAGCATCTTCGATGTGAGCGGCCGGCAGGGTGAGGAGCTGCGGGCGGAGTGGCTGCCGCTGCTGCGGATGATCGAGCGTGTCGGCGATGAGCTCTGATCGGATGCGGGTAATCGCAGGGAGTTGCGCAGCCGTGTCTTGATCCGCCGGGCCACAACTCATATGCCTTGGCAGCACAACTTTGGGTTAAGAGAGATGGCTTATTCTCTCGTCAAGATAATGTGCATGCGAGGTTGAAGGTGATGACGAGGGTGTTGGTTGGGTTGGCTCGTCGGAAGTTGGGTGCGATTGCCGTGGCCGGCTGTTTGGTGGTCGCGGCTTGCGGCGGCGGCGATGAGAACCTCGATTATGTCGAGCGGCCTGTCGATGAGCTTTACAACGAGGCCAAGGATTTGCTCGATGCGCGCGAGTTCGAGGAAGCGGCTTACGGGTTCGAGGAGGTTGAGCGACAGCATCCTTACTCGGAATGGGCTGTGAGAGCGCAGTTAATGGCGGCTTATTCGTTCTATCAGGCGCGCATGTATGACGATTCGGTGGCGGCGGCGGATCGCTTCATCGAGCTTCATCCGGGTAATGATGATGTGCCTTACGCCTATTACTTAGTCGGCACTTCCTACTATGAGCAGATCTCGGATGTCGGCCGTGATCAGGAGATGACCCGGCAGGCGCTAGATAGTTTCGATGAGCTGGTGCGCCGCTTTCCCGACAGCAGCTATGCGCGCGATGCCGAGCTGAAGATCGCTCTGGCGCGCGATCACTAGGCCGGCAAGCTGATGGAGATCGGCCGATTCTACCTCAATCGCGAGGAATATGTGGCGGCCATCAATCGCTTCAGGACGGTGATTGACGACTATCAGACGACGACGCACGTGCCCGAGGCCCTGCATCGGCTGACCGAGGCCTATTTGGCGTTGGGCGTTTTCGATGAAGCTCGAAGAAATGCTGCCGTTCTGGGCTATAACTATCCCGACAGCAAGTGGTATAGACGCTCTTATGCGCTGCTCGAGGAAGAGGACTTGCCACCCCTCGGCGAGGAGGAAACCTGGCTTAGCAGCGTGTTCTGAACCACCTGATTGGGGCTCATGCTGCAAAGCCTCGCGATCCGCGACATTGTTCTGATCGAGACGTTAGATCTCGATCTCCAAAATGGCCTGACAGTGCTGACTGGCGAGACCGGGGCCGGCAAGTCGATCGTGCTCGATGCCTTGGGTCTGGCGCTCGGCAGGCGCAGCGACCGTGCCCTCGTCCGCCAAGGTGCACAGAACGGCTCGGTCTCTGCCGTGTTTGCGCCACCCGCTGATCATCCGATTCAGGCCTTGCTCGCCGAACACGAGATACCTGAGGATGACCAGCTCATTCTCCGCCGCAGCCTCAATGCCGAGGGCCGAAGCCGCTGCTTTGCCAATGACCAAGCGATTGGCATCGGCCTCTTGCGGCAATTGGGCGAGGCCCTAGTGGAGGTCCATGGCCAGCATGACCAGCGCGGTCTGCTCGATCCAAACCTTCATCTGGGCTTACTCGATGCTTTCGCCGCCCATGACGAGGATGTGCTGGCGGTCCGAGTCCTCCACCGCCAATGGAAGGACAAGGTTTCGAGACTGCAAGCGCTGCAAGAGGAACTGGCGGCGATCCGCAAGGAAGAGGCGTATCTGCGGAACACTCAGCTCGAGCTCTCGGATCTCGCCATCCAGCCGGGGGAAGAAGAAACGCTCGCCGAGCAACGGGCACTCCTCCAGCAGTCCGAGAAGGTCGCCGGTTTCCTGCAACATGCGCTCGCGGCCCTGACCGCCAATGATGGCGTGCAGTCCAAATTGGGCGGTGTGCAACGCCAGGCCGAACGCATGCCCGACATCGTGCAAGACCAGCTCCAGCCGGTTGCCCAGGCGCTCGATCGTGCCCTGATCGAGATCGGCGAGGTCGAAGCCGCGATCGAGTGTATCTCCGAGGCACTCAATCTCGACCCCAATGCCCTCGAACGGCTCGAGGAGCGCCTCTTCGCCCTGCGTGACGCCTCACGCAAATACCGCGCGCCGGTCGATGCGCTGCCCGCGATTCTGGCCAAGATCGAGCGGGAGTTGGCTGCGATTGACACCGGAGCCGATGCCGTGGGGGAGGCCCACGGTGCAGTCCGCAACGCCAGACAAGCGTTCCTCGACGCCGCCAAAAAGCTCAGCGCTGCCCGGCACCAAGCCGCTCGCCAACTGGCCGAGGCCGTCACCCGCGAACTGCCGCCCCTGAAGCTCGAGCGCGCCCGCTTTCGCGTCGACATCCAGGCACGCGACGAAGACGACGCCACAGCCGACGGCCTCGACAAGATCGTCTTCGAGGTCTCGACCAATCCGGGCCAACCCTTCGGCAGCCTCGCGCGCATCGCATCGGGCGGCGAACTCTCGAGATTGATGCTTGCCCTCAAGGTGGTTCTCGCCAAGCTCGATGCCACGCCCACCCTCATCTTCGACGAAGTCGATAGCGGCATCGGCGGTTCGACAGCAGCCGCGGTCGGCGCTCGCCTCGCCAAGCTCGGTGAGGATCGTCAGGTCTTCGTCGTCACCCACGCCCCTCAGGTGGCCGCCCGCGCCAACCACCATTTCGCGGTCATCAAATCAGCCAATGGCGAAACCACATCCGTCGATGTCAAACCGCTCGACAAAAAGGCACGCCGCGACGAGATCGCCCGCATGCTGGCTGGAACCGAAGTCACCCGTGCCGCGCGTGCTGCCGCCCAAAGCCTCCTCAAAGGCGACGATGTCGTGCTCGACGAGGCTCCCGCCTGATGGATCGACCGGCAAGCTTTGATCGCCGCGTGGACGATCTCACCAGCGAGCAAGCCGCATCCGAACTCGCCTCTCTCGCCGCCGCGCTGGCACGCCACGATCGGCTCTACTACCGAGAAGACGCGCCCGAGATCAGCGACGCCGACTACGATGCCTTGCGCGCCCGCAACACCGCCATCGAAGCCCAATTCCCCGAGCTGATCCGCGCCGACAGCCCGAGCCTCAGGGTCGGTGCTGCCCCCGTCGAAGCCTTCGGCAAGGTCCGCCACACCGTGCCCATGCTCTCCCTCGATAATGCCATGGACGAGGCGAGCATCCGCGACTTTCTCATCCGCGTCCGCCGCTTCTTGGGTCTCGGCGAGGACGAGCCCGTCGATCTCGTGGCCGAGCCCAAAATCGATGGCCTCTCGAGCACGCTTCGCTACGAAAACGGCCTCCTCGTGCGCGGGGCCACCCGAGGCGACGGCAATGAGGGCGAGGACGTAACCGCCAACCTTCGCACCATCCGCGACATCCCGCAACGCCTGCAGACCGACGATCCGCCCACCCTGCTTGAAGTCCGCGGCGAGGTCTATATGGAGCAGGGCGACTTCGAAAAACTCAACGCCTCGCGCGAAGCCGCAGGCGAGCCGATCTTCGCCAATCCCCGCAATTCCGCGGCAGGCTCGCTGCGCCAGCTCGACAGTCGCATCACCGCCCAACGGCGCCTCCGCTTCTATGGCTATAGTTGGGGCGAAGCCGACCCGCCCGTCACGGGACGCTACAGCGAATTTCTCGATCGCCTCAAATCTATGGGCTTTCGCACCAACGAGCTCACCGAACGCTGTGAAACCGCGGACGACCTCATCGCCTACCACCAGAAAATCGGCGAGCTGCGCCACGAGCTTCCCTACGACATCGACGGCGTGGTCGACAAAGTCGACCGCATCGACTGGCAAAACCGCATGGGCTACGCGGGCCGTGCGCCACGCTGGGCCATCGCTCACAAATTCAAGGCCGAGCAGGCCGAAACCATTGTCAAGAACATCGCCATCCAAGTCGGCCGCACCGGCGCACTCACCCCGGTTGCCGAACTCGAACCGATCACCGTCGGCGGTGTCGTCGTCAGCCGCGCCACCCTCCACAACCAGGACTATATCGAAAGCAAGGACATCCGCGTCGGCGACAAAGTCGTCATCCAGCGCGCCGGCGACGTTATCCCGCAAGTCCTCGAGGTCAAGCTCGACGCCCGACCCGGTAACAGCGAGCCGTTCGTCTTCCCGGAACATTGCCCCGAATGCGGCAGCATCGCCCAAAGGCCTCCTGGCGAAGCCGTCCGCCGCTGCACCGGCGGTCTCATCTGCCCCGCCCAAATCACTGAGCGCTTGCGCCATTTCGTCGGCCGCGACGCGTTCGACATCGAAGGCCTAGGCAGGAAACAAATCCCGCAACTGCTCGAAGCTCACCTCATCGAAGCTCCCGCCGATATCTTCACGCTCTTCAAAGACATGGACAGAGTCGAGAAACTCAAATCGCTCGAAGGCTGGGGCGAGAAAAAAGCCACCAAGCTCGATGCCGCCATCGAAGACCGCCGCACCATCCCTCTCGACCGCTTCATCAACGGTCTAGGTATCCGTTTCACAGGCGAAGCGAACGCCCGCCTGCTCGCGCGCCATTATGGCAGCTTCAAGGCCTGGCGCGATGGCATATCGGCCGCCGCCCAAGGAGACGAGGACGCCAAGGCCGAACTCACCAATATCGACGGCATCGGCCCCAAGCTCGCCGAAGAACTCGCCGAATTTTTCAAAGAGGCCCACAATCTTAAGGTTCTCCAAGACCTCGCCGATCAGCTTAACTTCGAAGCACCGCCACCCATCGATGAAAACGCGACACCGCTCGCCGGCAAAACCATCGTCTTCACCGGCAGCCTCGAACAAATGACCCGTGCCGAAGCCAAAGCCCGCGCCGAAACCATGGGTGCCAAAGTGGCAGGCTCCGTCTCCTCTAAAACCGACTTCGTCATTATTGGAGCTGATGCCGGATCTAAAGCCACCAAAGCCCGTGACCTAGGTCTCACCATGCTCAGCGAAGACGATTGGCTCGCTCTGGCAAGAAGCTAGCGGCCTTGCGCGAAGTTTGGTTCTTGTGGGGGCTTTTTGCCCCCAGGCCCCCCGGGACTTTGGTTTGGGGGAGGTTGGGGTGGTTGGTGAGCTGATCTCGAACGGCAGTGGCTATCTGTAACCCGGCGGGCCGCGTTTGTGATGGGCGGGGACCTTTTCCGGGCGCCAGTAGCAGTGGTTGGGATCGGGCGGGTTGGCCGAATTGGCGCCTATGAAGACGTTGCTCTTGAACTTCTCGGCGAGCTTGTCCTGAACCCGGGGCTCGCTGGAAGGCTTTTTGGCGGTCGCTACCGGAGAAGCCGCGACAGCACCGGTTTTTTCGACGTTCTCTGCCTCGGCAGGCGTCTCGAGAGCGTCTTCGACGGCAGGTTTTTGGTCTTGTCGGCGATGAACTTTTGAAGGTGCCGGAGCGTCGTTCAGCGTTTTCAAACGCCGGGGACGATCGCCGCAAGCACCACCGAGACAAGCCGGCTTGATATCACCGGCGCCATCATCGAGAT
>CAYPOV010000197.1:0-8862 GCA_964412385.1 uncultured Geminicoccaceae bacterium | reverse complement strand
CTGAACCGGGCCATAAAACTTGCTGATATGTTCCATGCGGATGAGATCGTCGGCCATACCCTATCTCCCTGCCTGATGGCGGCGGTCGAGCCAGGAATGGAGCGCCATCATGCCCAGGATGATCGCACCAATGAAGATATTGTAGGCCAAGCCCGGTACGCCGACGAGGACAATGCCGTTGCGCATGGTGCGGAGGATCAACACACCCAAGACCGTGCCGAGGATTGTGCCGCGGCCGCCTGTGAGCACCGTGCCGCCGATGACCACCATGGCGATTACCTCGAGTTCATAGCCGGTGCCGCTATTGGGATTGGCGGCCGAGGTGCGGATCGAGCTGATAATGCCGGCAAAGGCGGCAAGCGAAGAGCAAAGCATGAAGAGATAGAGCTTGGTGGCATTGACCTTGACACCGCGCGCAGCAGCAGCGACCGCATTGCCGCCCGAAGCCTGGATCCAATTGCCGAATTTGGTCTGTGTCAGAAGATATCCCAGGATCAATGCTGCCGCGATGAACCAGAAGAGCGACGCATAAATGCGGAACGGGCCAATGTAAAAGTCACCCACGAGAATCTCGGCAATGAACCGTCCCTCGGAGTCCCAGGTCCGTTGCGGGAAGCCGTCAGTAATGAAGAGTGCCGTCCCTCTGACCACCAGCAACATGCCGAGCGTCACGAGAAAGGAGGGGATCTTGAGCTGGGTCACGAAAAGGCCGTTGACGAGCCCGATGCCGCAGGCACACAGGAGTGCCACGAGGAATGCGATCTCAAGCGGCAGCACGCCGCCATTGAACAACGTCCACATCAAGACCGGCGCAAAGCCGAAGACCGAGCCCACCGAGAGATCGAACTCGCCCGAGGTCATGAGCAAGGTCATGCCGAGTGCGATCAAACCTAGCTCGACGGTAAAGGTGAGTGTGTTGCCAATATTGAGCGGTGAGAGAAAATTGGGATTGATCAAATAGAAAACGGTGATCTCGGTCGCCAGCAACACAAAGGGCCCGAATTCGGGCATCGCAATGACACGCTGGACGAGGGAGCGATTGTCCAAAGGCTTATTCTCGACAAAAATTGACGCCGCAGTTTCTTGAAACGGCGGCGTCGAGCTGAATGAAGTTTAGTTATTGCCGGAAAGGATGTCGTCGTAGAGTTGCGCCTGATCCTTTTCGTAGAGTGCGCCGGTGATGACATCGAAGCCGGCCGGAATACCGCTTGCCTCCATCGCCGCCATCGACAGGGCGATGTAGGAAGTCGCCTGTGGATCCTGCCACTGGGCGGCATTGACATAGCCCTGCAGCACCTCCTGCGTGGTGTCGAGCGAATTGCCCCAGCCGACCACAGGAATATCGCCCGGCTGCACGCCGACCTGATCGAAGACGCGCTTGATGCTGCCCGTGACAAGATCGCCGAGGCCGATAATGGCATCGATCTCGCTATGGTTCGCGGTGAGATAGTCGGACATGCGGGTGATTACCTCGGCCTGATCCAAGGTGGCGTCGGTAACCTCCCAAGTGATCCCCATGGGCTCGAAGACGCTGGCGATGCCCTCTTCTTCCTGAACACCGTAAGTGGCACCGGGCACCTCGACCGGCATCCAGACGAAATCGCCTTCTTCGACAAGGCCATTATCGACCATGTATTGTGCCCAGTTGCGGCCATAAGTGACGAGATCGCCACCGACATAGGCATCGAACGGGGCAGTCGGATCGGGTGTGTTGAAGTTGATGATAGGAATTCCCGCCTCTTGCGCCTCACCCGCCACTTCGACCAGGCTGCCGGGATCGGGGCTGCTGGTGGCAATTCCGTCCGCACCTGCAGCAATCGCAGCACGTACCGCCTCTTGGTGCGAGGCAACATCGCCATTGTGGAAGGAGGTGTTGACCGTGTTGCCCGTATCCTCGGCCCAAATCTCGGCGCCTTCGAGGAAGTAGGTCCAAACCGGATCGGCGGGCGAGCCGTGGCTGATCCAATAGAAGGTCTTGCCTGCGGCATCCGCATCCGACGTGCTGAAGCCGGCAACGGCGAGTGCCCCGGCTGCAATTGCGCTGCGAAGCCGGTTTCGTGAAAGCCAGGTCATAGGTGCATCCCTATCGTGCTTGTTGTTAATGATGGCGGCACGCTAAGGCCGAACATCTCGATTTGCAATCAGTGGCAATGCCGTGAGTGGAGATGCTGTCACTAAGAGAGCCGGACTGGAAACGCCGGCCCCTCAGAATTCGATGGAAAGCTGACCGCCCAAGGCATCGTCTTCGATGATATCGTCGACGACATCTCCCTCTTGGGCGCGATTGGCCTCCTCGCGCGCCGACTGCGCATCCGAGCCGCCATAATCATCCGCAACCGACCCCGGCTCGATGATCGCTGGTTTGATCTCGACCTTGCCATTCGGATTGCTGTTGGAGAAGTGGATGCCCGTATCGAACGAGCACGCCGAAACAAGCATCATCACGACAAAAAACACGACCTCGCGCATCAACAGGCCTCGCTGGAATTTGCTTTAGTATAGCGAAGCCGAGTTCGAAACACCACACGCCTTGGGCCGGGCGGAACCAGTCCGACCGGCCCTCGGGGCGGAGGAAAAGGAGCAGCAGTGCCGGAAAAACCTAGGCGGCAGAAGCCTGTTTGCGGCGCAG
Organism: uncultured Geminicoccaceae bacterium; assembly: GCA_964412385.1. Taxonomy (GTDB): domain Bacteria; phylum Pseudomonadota; class Alphaproteobacteria; order Geminicoccales; family Geminicoccaceae; genus JBGSYN01. The sequence goes on along the minus strand of CAYPOV010000197.1, from coordinate 6,233 downwards.
AGCAATCGGGCAGCGCTCGCGGTTGGGCGCTTCTTGAACCGAGACGACGAATTCGTCGCGGTGCATGTAGCAGAGATAGAGCTTTTCTTTTTGGCCAAGCGGCGGGAAGAACGCGTTGAACACAAGCTCTACGTTGGGATAGCCATAGGTGTCGCTGGCGACACTATTGTCGGTCAAATGCTGACGCACGAAGCCCGTATTGAAATCGGCGCCGAAATTGGCAAAGCTCATCGCCCGGCTGAGATAGGTCAGGAGCGTGGCGAGACCCTTGCCGCGCCACATGGGATCGGTCCAAGTGGAGCCCGAATGGCTGACCACACCACCGATGTGACGCCGAGGCTTCAAGATCGGCACGGTGCGGTAATCGAAATGACGGGCAAACCCGCCCTCATACCAGATTTCGCCCGTGGCGATCAGGCGGGTGAAATCCACCACCTCGATGACACGCTCGGCCGTGCAGGCGATGTTGTCACCGGTTTTGCGGTCGACGAGCTGGAGCCAAAAATCCATGACACCAGGAACCGAATACTCAGGATCAAATGTCGTGTTCAGAAAAGCGCCGCGGCTCTTCATGTAATCTGAAAGACGGCTGAAGTCTTGATCGAGTTTTATGTCCAGTCCCAATTCATCGAGGCGTGCATGAATAGAATCAATTGCGAGATTAGCGGCTGCGAATTCTTGACGATCGAGAAGCATTCTGTTTCCTCCGGTCCAATCTGCGCCGGCCAAGGCGCTGGTGGAGGCGGTGATATGATAAACCAATGGTTAACGGGGACGAGTGTTTGGTTAACGAGTACTTAATGGTGTATTTTTGATTTACCTTAACGCTTAGGGCCTTATCCTCAAGCTCGAGGCGGTTTCATTTTCACAAGGGATTTCAGGCACTTGGCATGAACGACATTGTCCGCACCCTGATCGAAACGCTGGGGCCCGAGACCGTCTCGGCCGGCCAAGACATTCCCGAACGCAATCGCAATGACTGGAGCGGTCTGGCGCCGACCCAACCGCTTGCCGTGCTCCGTCCCCGCAGCACGGAAGAGGTCGCCACGGCCCTGCGCATTTGCAACCAGCACAAGCAGCCGGTGGTACCGCAAGGTGGGCTCACCGGACTTTGCGGCGGTGCCCGTGCCGCTGACAACGAGATCGCCCTTTCCGTCGAGCGGCTGCGCGGCATCGAGGAAGTCGACACGGCCAACGCCACGATGACGGTGTGGGCCGGAACCCCGCTCGAAGAGGTTCAGCGCGCCGCGCGTGATGCGGGCTTGCTCTGTCCTCTCGATTTCGGTGCCCGGGGAACCGCCGCCATCGGCGGTGCCGTTGCCACCAATGCCGGCGGCAACCGGGTGATCCGCTACGGCATGACGCGTGACATGGTTCTAGGACTGGAAGCCGTGTTGGCCGACGGCACCGTGCTCAACTCGCTCAACAAAATGATCAAGAACAATGCCGGCTTCGATCTCAAACAGCTCTTCATCGGCAGCGAAGGTCTTCTTGGCATCATCACGCGCATCGTCTTGAAGCTCGAGCCGCTGCCGCTTGCCGACACCGCCGCGGTCATCGGCCTTCGAAATTTCGATGCCGTCCAAACCCTGCTGGCGCGGGCGCGTCAGGAGCTCAGCGGGACACTCTCCGCCTTCGAAGTCATGTGGCCGCGCTTTTATGACACCATTACCACATCCGCCGAGGGCGTGCGCTCACCGCTCAGTGGCACTCATGGGATCTATGTCCTTACGGAATCGCAAGGCTCTGATCCCGAGAGCGATGCCGCGCGCTTCGAGCGGTTCCTTGAACAACTCTTTGAAGACCGGGTCATCGAGGATGCCGCCCTCTCCCGCTCCGAGGCCGATGTCCGCGCATTCTGGGCCATTCGCGACGCCGTCGCCGAACATCAAGAAATCATCGGCAATCACGTCAATTTCGATATCGGCCTGCCGATCCGTGCCATGCAAACTTTCGTCGATGCGTGCGAGAGCCGCCTGCAAGAGCGGTGGCCCGGATCGACGAACTTCTATTACGGCCATATCGGCGACGGCAATATCCATGTCGTCGTCCACGCCAATCTCGAAGGCCCTCAGCCCAAAGCCGAAATCGACGGCATCGTCTACGACACGGCGCGCGAGCTCCGTGGCACGGTTTCCGCAGAACACGGCATCGGCACGCTCAAAAAACCCTATCTCGGCTACTCCCGCACGCCCGAGGAAATCGCCACCATGGCAGCACTCAAACAAGCGCTCGATCCGAATACGATCCTCAATCCGGGAAAGGTCCTCACACCATGACATCACGATGGCGTCCTCTATCAGTTGCCTTGTTCGGCGTAACGCTGCTCGGTGCAGCCAAGGCCGACGCGGAAACACTTCAAGGAACCATGGTCTATATGGCCGACGCCGCGCTGTTTACGTTTTGCACTAGCGGACGCTCGCTGCCCATCGCCATGGAAGGAGACTATCTGGAACTGGAGCGAGCCTATTTGGCGACGGTCGAAACGCCTGGAGGCGAGCTGTTCGTAACACTCGAGGGCAGCATACAAGACCGCCCGAAGATGGAAGGCGATGGCACCGAGCCCCAGATCGTTGTCGACCGCTATCTGACCATCTCTGCCGATGAGGAGTGCCCGGCCATGGCCGCATCACCCCTGCTCCTCGACACGCCATGGCGGATCACCCAACTGGGCGAGACCATCCTCGATCTCGATCAACTGCCGGTGGGAATGACCCCAAAGGAGCCGCAACTCATCCTCAGCGCCGAAAACAGCCGTTTCTCCGCAACCGTCGGCTGCAACCAACTCGCAGGCGGCTATCAGCTCGACGGCAATGCGCTCACCTTCACCCAGCCTATGACCACCCTGATGGCCTGCCCGCCGCCCCTCGATCAATGGGAACGCGACCTTGCCACAGTCCTCGACCAAACCGCCACATGGCAAATCGAACGGGACATCCTCTCGCTCTACGCCGACAATCAACAAAAAATCGCCGAACTCGAAGCCACATCATCACGATGATCGCCAAGACGCCGCGCCTAGCGCCCCAACTAGCGATTCCATGCTCTTGAGGGCATCCTCCAGGACAAGCTGGACCTCAGGCACCACCCGAGAATAGTCAGGGAAGTTCAAGGCCAAAGCCATAACGCGTCAGTGGTCGGCCCGCAGTTGACCATAGGGTGTATAATCTTCGTCGCTGAACAAGACGATTCGGCGACGGTTACGGCGGTCAGTGATATAATGAGGGAGCTTGGCGTGAGGTCGCCGCCGATGGTCTTGCCGTCAGCCGTGCGGGAAGCGCGCGCTATCGGGATCGAACCCAGCCATTGCCTAATGAAGATGGCGAAACACGCCATTGGCGACGGACGCGCGGGTCATAGCCGGTTGCACATTGGCTGATGCTATGAAAATTGATAGGCGCCACTCGCTCCGAATTTTGCCATGGTCGGTCCGCGCGAAACGCTCCAAGGGGGTTGAGGATGACGTCCAGCAAAACGGAACTTGGCGGTATAGTGGCATTGTGTTTTGCAGCCATGGGCTCGGCGGCACAGGCTCAGACGGGCGATCTCGCAGAGATTCTGTCCGCAGCACGACCCGAGGCGGTCCCGGGCGAGTATCTGATCGACACCTCCGACGTGCCGGCCGATGCAATTTCCATGTCGGCATTTTCAGCCCAAGGGTTCGAACTCGAACAACCATCATTCGACGCGGGCTTTCGCTTGGTTCGCACCGATGATCCGGAGGCCCTCAACAGCTTTGCCGCAAGTCAGGGCATTTCCGGAACTCCCATCCCCAATGCCCTCCTCTATCCGGCGGAGCTTCCGGCGGATCCCGAAGCCGACAAGCTTTGGATGATCGACGCCATCAATGCCAAGCCAGCCTGGAACGTCCTGAGTGATGCCTCGGAGGTGATGGTCGCCGTCGTCGACAGTGGTGTCTACCTCGAGCATGAGGACATCAAGGACAATCTCTGGACCAATCCTGGCGAGGTTCCAGGCAATGGCGTTGATGATGATGGCAATGGCTTCATCGACGATGTCCACGGTTGGAATTTTGCACACCACACCAACGACCCCAATCCGCGCGAACGCTGCACGGCCGAGAACGCGCCAGAAAACGATGGTCCAAGCTCGCACGGAACCCATGTTGCTGGGACCATCGGTGCCGTGGGCGGCAACCATAAAGGCGTCATCGGCGTGGCACCTCGAGTCAAGATCATGGCCCTTAGGGTCGAGCGCGACGATCTCTGCCGCGGCTTCCCCACCGATGCCATCCTCAAAAGCGTGCTTTATGCGGCATTTCACGGTGCCAAGGTGATCAACCTTTCGCTGGAGGGAACCAGCAAGCTCGAAATTGCCCAACGCATCTATCGAGATGTCGGCGATATGGGCGTGCTCTTGGTCATTGCAGCCGGCAATAACGGCATCGACAACGACGCCCAAGGACCTTACGGGCTTTCGGAGGTCCGCATCGAGACCGAAGAAGGCCCCAAAACCGTTCCCTTCGAGACCTATGGCCCGGTCTACCCCGCGTCATTCAATTTCCCTCATCAGATGACGGTCGCGGCAACCCGCCTGAATTCGCAAGCCAGACAGGCCGAATTTGTCGATGCCTGGAGATCCACCGAGTGGCTCAACCGCATGACGGGCCTGCGCTACACCCCCGAGGGCTTAATCGACAAATCCGACGCAAAGCTCGAGCCCCTCACGGAACCCACATTCCGCGGCTCCAATTTCGGTGCCCAGCGTGTCCATATCGCAGCCCCGGGCCAGGAAATCCTGAGCACGGTGCCGGTTGCAGGCCAGCCCAGCGGTCTCGCCTCCGGCTATGGCATGTCCCAAGGAACCTCGATGGCGGCACCTGCAGTGGCAGGGGCTGCCGCCCTGGTGTGGGCCGCCTTTCCCGAGATGACCGCCGTCCAAGTCAAACAACGGCTGATGGCAACCGCCCGAAAGGAACCCTCCCTCGACGGCCGTGTCGCCAGTGGCCACCTCGATCTCTATGCCGCCCTCTGCGCACCCGGTGCGCCGCGCCAGCTTCCGGGGTGCGGCAGCAACGTCTCCGAAGCGCCACGCGGCCAACCAGACGAGACCGAAGAAGGCGGGGAGACCGAGGAAACGAGACCTATCGCCAGTCAAACAACCGGCGTGCCCCGCATCAAAATGGGCACCACGGCAAGCTCGGCACCTGCGCCAACCAGCGACCAGGCGCCCGAGAACCAGCCCGCCGGCCTCTCGCAAAGCCTTGGCGACGGACAATCTTCCGGTGAAACCAACGTCAACGACATCATCAAATGGTGACAGCTATGCGCCTCCGTCCGATTGTCGTCGCTGCTGCTGCACTGTTGCTGACAGGTCCGGCTTCTGCCCAAGATGGGCCGCCGGAACACGAAACCGCCGAAGACATGGCTCTGGACAATACCGCCAATGATGCCGTTCAGGGCGAGTTCTTGATTACGCTCAGCGAAGACGGAAACATCGAGAGCCTCAAAGAAGCCTGGCAAATCTTGGATGCAACGATCGAAGCGCCGAGGTTTCCAGAAGGCCCGATCCTCGTCGTCATAAACTCGTCCTTCCCCGCCGAACAGGTCACCGCCTTGATGCGCCACACCAAAGGTGTCGAAAGCGCTGCCCCCAACTTCCTGATGCAGCCGAGCCTCCCAGACGCCATCACCGAAACGGTCGACATCCTGAAACCCGAAGCGCCAAAAGTGCCATCGGAGGAGGAATGACTAAGCACAATATTCTCTAACCGCAAAAAGAAAGGTTTTCTGGGGAGATGCCATCTCCCCAGACCCCAGGGGGACGTTGGCCCAGGCGAGCGAGAGAAGCGGTGGTCTTGGGTCCAAGCGCCGGGTTGGTTTGCGTCAAATCTTGATCCGATTGCGCGAACATGGGTTCGGCGGTAATGTCAGTCGTCCGAAGAGGCGCTTTCAGTCGGCGTTCCGACAGGTTGACGCTGTTGGTCAGGCGAGCAAATCCAACGCTCTTGGAAATAAAATTTCTGAGCAAATTCGGGAAGCACGTTCAAGCGCCATCGCCACCATGTGAGATAGTTTTCTGCGGTCTCTTCCTCCCAACACGACCAGACGTGAAGTTGGTTGCCGTCAGCGTCTCGCGGCAAAATTGTCGTCTCATCACCGATAACCAGCGCAAGCTGGTCTTGACGGAGATCCACAGCCCCTGAAAAATCGGCCCGATGGGCCGGCGAGGGGCCAATTGAGGCGCCGGCCCATCGGGCCGATTGAAGCTGC
>CAYPOV010000196.1:0-8866 GCA_964412385.1 uncultured Geminicoccaceae bacterium | reverse complement strand
CCCGATGAGAGTGTTCCACTCCCTGCAGAGAGTGTTGTCCAGGCCGAGCAAGCCGTTGAGACCGTGCGCGCGCCTATCATGGATGAAGGACAGCCACCGGCGCTCCTCGACGCCCCCGAGCATGGCCTTGCCGATGATCTCAAAAAGATCAGTGGCGTGGGACCTTCGCTCGAGCAAAAGCTCAACGGGCTGGGGATATTTCATTTTTCTCAGATCGCAGCCTTGACGCCTGAGAACATCCGTTGGGTCGATTCCCATCTGAGCTTCCGCGGCCGGATTGAGCGCGAGAAATGGGTAGAGCAGGCCAAGGATTTTATCGCGCAGGGAGATACGGGCGGGAACTCAACGCCGGTTGATCATTCGGCCAGTCCGGCGGACTGACCGACGCTTCGATGAACGATACTCGACATCGCGGGAGGCTGCCGCGCATTGGCCTGCTCATGGGCGATCGCTATGGGATCGGACCTGAACTCGTGGCCAAACTGATTCATGAGCCACCGGCACTTCAAAGCCATGTGGTGGTCATCGGCAAACCGGAGGTTTTGGCAAGCGGTTTTGCGATCACGGGCCATCAGGCGACACTCGAACCTGTGGCCAATCTCGATGGGCTGGCAGACGAGCCCGGGTTTTCGATCATGCCAACCCGTAGCAACGGCCTCAGCGCCAAGCCGCTCGGTGAAGTCTCACCTGCGGTCGGCAAGGAAGTCATAGCCCAGCTCGAGGCGGCAGCCGATCACTGTGTTGAAGGCCGTCTCGACGGTTTCGTCTTTGCCCCGCTCAACAAGCAGGCGATGCGTCTCGGCGGGCTCAAAGGGCAGGATGAGCTCGATCATCTGGTCGACCATATCGGCTATCAGGGTGAGGTCGGTGAGATCAATATCTTGGGCGAGCTTTGGACCACACGTGTCACCGCCCACATACCACTCAAGGACGTCGCCGCTGCCATAACACCCAAGAATGTGTTCGCAGCGATCAAGCTTGCGTATCATAGCCTCAAGAAAGCCGGTATTGACCGGCCCTCATTGGCGGTATCCGGACTTAATCCCCATGCGGGCGATGGTGGCTCCTTCGGCCTCGAAGAGATCGAGATCATCGGCCCGGTGATCGAGCAGGCGAAAGCCCAAGGCTACGACGTCGCGGGACCTTTCAGCCCCGACACTGTGTTCTTGCAGGCCCCGGCAGCCGGTCATCATGCCATCGTCACGATGTATCATGATCAAGGCCAAATCGCTATGAAGATGATGGGTTTCGGCAAAGGCATCACATTGCAGGCGGGCCTTCCGTTCCCGGTCACGACCCCGGCTCACGGCACGGCCTTTGACATTGCTGGCAAGGGAATTGCCAAACCGGACGGGCTTTATGCAGCACTCACCATCGCTGAAAAAATGGCCGCAAGTAGAAAATCCGCCTAGTCTGCCTAAGACATCAATTCATTGATGCTCGACTATTACGACTTGCAATCAATGGTATCAGAGTAAATCGATTTAATCGAACCTCATGATTGCCGATAGTGTCGCCATTGTCTTCAATATGTGGAGCGGTGGGCTTGAGCGATCCTTTGGCATTGTTGCGAACCGGCTTCGCTGCGCCGGTAGGACGGTTTGCGGACTGGATAAGGCGTGTGGCTGCAATCATGATCGAAACGCGCCTACAACGCCGTCAACTTGCGGAAATGAGTGATCGCCAACTGATGGATATCGGGATCTCACGCCATCAAGCGGACCGAGAATCCTCCAGGTGGTTTTGGGACCTGCCGCAAAGCGAGCCTCGCAATGTCTATCCGCGGTGGCCTTGGTATCCACCGCGCCGCTAGGACGACGCGATGTCGAGCCAATAGCCTCCAACCCCGAGCACAGCCGCTCCCAAAGACAATGACAGCAAAAAACGGCTCGACAACAGAAATACCGCGGCTGCGCTTGTCAGCGCTATCGACTCCACGAGCGTGATCGTCGCCATGGCCGGCCCTATGACGGCGGCGATGGCACATGTCGGCAATATTTCCAAAAGCCGTCTCAAACGTGGCCGATCACCGAACAAGATGCCGATAAGATAACCAAGAAAGCGGCAAGAAAAAGTCACGAAAGCCATGACAATTACGGCCATCAAGAAACGTTCGTTCATTGTCCAAGTTCTGAAGAAATGGTATCGAGATGCCAGGCGAGAAAACCGCCTACAGAGACGCCGATGATAAATGACAATGAAATGCCAAAAATAAGACTCGAGAGACATGAGGTGATGGCGGCAACCAGCCAGGGCACATGAGAGATCCTGGTCGTGCGCACCACCATCAAAAGGAGCAGGAGCAAGAATATCACACCGAAATAGCGAAACGCCTTCAGTGCAGTGGGATCGGCAAAACTTGCGGCCCAAGATCCTAGGAGTGTTCCCAATGCCCAAAGAAGAAGCACCCACAATCCCGCGCCGACCATGATCTTGTTTCGATCCTTGCGATCGATGGCACCGACAACGGCAGCCCAAGACCCGTCCGTTACGGTGTGGAGCGAGGCAAGCCGTTCGATCGGCGAACGCGTTCCGAGATGGGGAGCGACGGCTGCTGCCATGAGAATCAAACGATTGGAAATAAGCAGCGAGGATAACGCAATAGCAATCAGGTACTGGGGCTCATCCAAAAGGCCGAGCGAGGCGAATTGCACCGCACCTGAAAACACCAGAAGGCTCGAGAGAACGGCCATGGGTGCCGAGATGCCATAGGATATGCAGGCAGCACCGTAGAGCAACCCGAAGAAGGCACCGCTGATGGCAATGGCATGCGCCGATCTTGCTCCTGCCAAATAGTCTTCCAATGATGTCTGCATGTCACCTCGGCTGCTCCCGCATACTTGCCGAGGTGAGCCTTAAGCCTCATCGGAGCATCAACAAATCGAATTTTCTTGGGCTACATTATCAGCAGGGCTAATAGTGAAAGCTAAAAAGCAGATATGCCCATCTTCCTATCGCGTAGCTGGTTGGAGAGAAAGTCCGCGAACTTGCGGGCGGCGCCACTGCGGGCACTGGGTGCCGAGAACAGGCGGATCTCAAACTCCGGCAGATCGGGAAGACCGTCGTCCACGCCCAGCGGCCGCAGGCCCGGCGGCAAGGTGCTGTCCTTGAACACCGAGAGGCACCAACCCTCTTGCGCGGCCGCCACGACGGCACTGTAGCTGGAGCTCACCAGGCCCAAACGCCAGCGTTTGCCGTGGGCATCGAGGGCCCGTGTGGCCCATTGGCGAAACAGGCAGCCATGCGGTGCGAGTGCCAGAGGAAGCAGATCGTGACTGCTGCATTTGAAGCGCGGCGCTGCGGCCCAGATACTGCGGCCGCGATGAATCAGCTTTCCCTCCTGAGTGCCGGGCTCGACCATGGCGATGACAATGTCGAAATGTGAGCCGAGCTGGTCCAAGAGCTCGCGCGTCAGCCCGGTCTCGACCTCGATCTGTACCTGTTCGTGCTCCGCGGAGAACGCACGGATCAGGGGTGCCAGTTTGGTGGCGGCATAGTCCTCCATGAGCGCCAGCCGCACATTGCCTGCAAGATTGCGGGTGCGCACGGTTTCCAGCGCTTGATCATTGATGGCGAGAATCTCGCGGGCAAAAGCGACCAGCACCTCGCCTTCCGGCGTCATCGATGGCGGTCGCACCGAGCGCTCGAAAAGCGGTGCCGATACCAGCTCTTCCAGACGCTTGATCTGCATGCTCAGGGCACCCTGCGTACGGTTGAGCTGACGCGCGGCCCGGCTGAAGTTGCCGGTATCGACCGCTGTTACAAAAGCCCGAAGCAAGCTGGTATCGATATCTCGCGTTACGTTCATCATGATATCTGATATTTCCACCAGGAACCATTTAGAAGGCTTATGATAGACGTGTGCATAGAGGGATCGCAAGAGCGGTACGTAACATTGCAGCCTTGCAATTCGGGAGGGTGTTTTTGCAGACCCAACGACTATTTTGCAATCGTTCATTGTAGATTGACAGATTCCTCTCAGGCGACAGTATACGAATTTTGGCCTTTTTTACATGAACACTGTCTAAAATCGAAAAATCCTATTTCATATAATTATTCAATTGATACCATTTAATGAAAATAGAAATCTTTGATTTAATTTTTAGAAACAACGTTGATCAGCTTTTCTGTTGAAGATCATTCCGTGACGCTCATGGCAATGACGCTTGAGCGCGTTTCCGATTCTATCATTGGCATCACGAATTTCGGATAAGGACTTGTGCATGCGGAATAACTGATGCATCGTCAGGCGGACCAATAAAAGCCGATCACGAAGTGTCGGCATTCGATCAGATCAGGTACAGCCACGAGGGAGACCAAGATGGCAAGGCTAATCGGTTCGCGGCGCCGTTTTCTGGGCACGACGGCAGCACTGAGCACTGCTGCGATCGCTGCACCCTATATGAAAACGGCGTATTCCGCCGGAAAACTATCGCTCGGACTCTGGGACCACTGGGTCCCTGGCGCTAATGATGTGATGACCGGACTCTGCCAGAAATGGGGGCAGGAGAACAATGTCGAGGTCACCGTCGACTACATCACATCGATTGGCTTTAAGAACATTACAACGGCTGCCGCAGAAGCGCGCGCCCGTACCGGCCATGATATTTTTTCACTGCCGACATGGCAGGTGACAGTACACCAGAATTCGCTGATCGATGTCGATGATTTGGTCGAAGAACTCGACAAGCAATATGGCCCCTATGACGACACAGCCGCCTATTTGGCGAAGCATGATGGCCATTGGCGTGCGCTGATTGCGCCAACAGGCACACACACCTATCCGATGGTCTCGCGCCTCGATTACTTCAAGGATATCGCAGGGATCGATCTCAAAGCGCTGTTTCCGGAAGGTGAGCGCGATCAGGCCAAGATCGACGCCGAATGGACCTACGCAAACTTCCTCGCGGCGGCCGCGAAATTGAACGAAGCCGGCCACCCCTTCGGCAACCCAATTGGCCCAACCAGCGACAGCCAAGACTGGATCGGCCCCCTCTTTCTTTCATTCGGTTCTGAAATGACCGACTCCGATGGTAACATTACCGTTGATAGTGACGCAACGCGAGCGGCACTCGAGTACATGAAGGAACTCACATCCGTGATGCCCGAAGATGTTTATGCCTGGGACGATGCCGGCAATAATCGTTGGATCATTTCGGGGATGGGCTCGTGCATTCAGAACCCACCAAGTGCGTGGACAGTCGCGCGGCGCGACGCTCCGGACGTCGCCGCTCAACTTTGGCACCATGACACCCCCTCGGGACCGGCTGGCCGATTTCGTGGAACACTCCCCTATCTCTGGGGCATTTGGAACTTCTCGGAAAACCAGACGGCAGCGAAAGACCTGCTGCTCTGGCTGAGCCAAAAGGAACAGACCTCGACATTGATCAAAGCCTCGAACGGCTATGATCTGCCTCTCAGGCCAAGCTTCCTTGACAATCCGGTCTGGACCGATGAAGAGCCGCCGCAAGGTGTTCTCTACAACTATCCCGGTCGCGGCAATGAGCAGGTCATTGTCGCAGGCTACCCCTCGCCGCCATCGATAGCGGCCAATATCTACACACAAGGTCTCATCCCAACGATGGTCGCCAAAGTCACCCAAGGCGGCGAGTCGATCGACGACGCCATCTTCTGGGCCGAGGAAGAAATCTCCGGTTACTCACGGTAAACTACCTTACCCGCTGGAAGGCCTTGTGGCTCTCCAGCGGGTGTCCTCCTTAGGAGGTCTATATGGCGCGCAGCACGGTCGTCACTCCGAAGTCCTACTCACCGACCATCAAGCCCACAGGCTATGAGCGTTTCCTGCTCTTCATCAATTCCAAGACGATGGTCGCTTTTTTCATGTGCTTGCCGCTCTTGGTCATCATTTTCGGCCTGGTAATTTACCCGTTCTTTTACGCCATCTATCTGGCAATGCTCAACAAGGCAGAGACAGAGTTTGTAGGCCTCGACAATTTCTTCTTCCTTTTTGGCCGCAGCACGTTCTGGATGGTCTTCAAGCAGTCGATCATCTTTGCCCTGACCGCCGTATTCTTCAAAGCCATTCTGGGATTCATCGCTGCCCACTTGATCCATAATGTCCATGCCCGGGGCCAACGCGTTTGGCGTGGCTTGATGCTAATCCCTTGGGTGATACCGCCAGCGCTCAGCACGCTAGGCTGGTGGTGGCTATTTGATCCAACCCATAGTGCCGTCAACTGGCTTCTGGCAGAAATTGGCGGCCCTCATATTCCCTGGCTGAGCGATGTATTTTGGGCGCGCTTCTCGATCATTCTCGTCAATGTTTGGTATGGAGCACCGTTCTTCCTTATCATGTATCTCGCCTCGTTGAAGTCGATCCCGGAAGACCTCTATGACGCGGCCAAAGTCGACGGCGCCTCATCATGGCAACGTCTCCGCCACATTACGCTTCCAATGATGCGTAACATTATCTCTATCACCATGCTGTTCTCGACGATCGTCACGCTTGCAAACTTCGATATCGCGCGCGTGCTGACGCAAGGTGGGCCGCGCAATACCACGCATCTCTTCGGCACCTATGCCTTCAAGCTCGGCATTGAGGGCGGTGATGTCCCTCTCGGTGCCGCAGTTTCCCTCTTTATATTCCCGGTTCTTGCCGTGCTGGCGGTCTTCATCCTCCGCGACGTGCGACAACGGGCAGCGAGGCTCTAATGGCAACTCAAGTCGCTCATCCCTCCGCTGTCTTCACCAAAGGAAAGCCTACGGGCGATCGGTCGTGGTCGCTTTATGCCTCCTACTTCTTTCTCATCCTATTCGTCATCTTCTTTCTCTTCCCGCCCTACTACATGCTCATCACGAGCTTCAAGACGAATGCAGAAATTGCAAGTCTTGAGGGCAACCCGTGGATTATCAATCAAGATCCGACTCTTGAGCATTATCACAATCTTCTGACGAACACGTCTTTTCCGACCTATTTCATCAACACCACGATTGTTACGATATTCGCCGTAGCAATTTCCATGGTCGTGAGCATTTTTGCCGCTTATTCTCTAGCACGAATGCGATTTCTCGGCTCCGCAATTCTCGCCATGGGCATCTTTCTCGTTTATCTCGTGCCCGAAACGTTGCTATTCATTCCGATGTTTCAAATCGTCGGTGGATTGGGATTGCTCAATTCCTATTGGTCATTGGTGCTCGTCTATCCCACCATTGCCGTACCGTTCTGTACCTGGATCATGATCGGGTATTTCTCGTCGATCCCCCGAGAATTGGACGAGGCAGCGCTCATCGACGGCTGCAACCATTTTCAGATGCTGACCAAGGTATTCATCCCTGTGGCCATGCCAGGGATCATTGCTGCCACAATCTTCGCTTTCACGGTATGCTGGGCCAACTTCATTTATCCACTCGCATTCTTGTACAGTGAGGACCAGCTTGTCCTTACGGTTGGCACTGTGACGACGCTAATCCGCGGCGACGTCTATCATTGGGGCGGGCTGATGGCTGGCGCACTCTTGGCGGCTGCACCGCCCGTGATTCTCTATGCCTTCTTGATGGATTACTACATTGCCGGTCTTACCTCGGGTGCGACCAAGAGCTAACAACTAAATCATCAGATAACGCACAGACCGGCCGATTTGATACTATATCGCCCTTTCAGTCCATCGTTGTCGGATTAGGGCCTTTATGACCAAGACTGTTTCGGCGATACGCCATGTTCATTTCGAAGATCTGGGTTTGCTCGAAACCGTGCTGCGGGCGCGGGGCGTCGAGGTGTGCTATCACAATGCTTGGGATGCCGATCTGAGAGGCGTGGTCGAGGCCGATCTCCTGGTGATCTTGGGAGGCCCGATCAGCGTCAATGACACGGACGCCTATCCTTTCCTCAAGGACGAGATCGCACTCGCAACTCACCGCATTCAGCGAGAGCAGCCGATCTTGGGCTTGTGTCTCGGTGCGCAGATTATGGCCAAGGCGGCAGGCGGCCAGGTCGCACGGGGCCCCACCAAAGAGATCGGTTGGGCGCCACTCACGATCAGCGATGAAGGCATGACAACTGCCTTCGCCCAGCTTGCCGACACGACCGTGCTCCATTGGCATGGCGAGGTTTGTGTGCTGCCACCGGGCATCCCGTCACTGGCACGCACGCAAGCTTGTGATATGCAGGCCTTTGAGATCAACGGAAACGCGTTGGGCCTGCAATTTCATGCCGAAGTGGGTGTTCATGGCATCGAGCCTTGGCTCATCGGCCACACCGTGGAGATCGAGACTGCAGGCCTTACGGTCGAGCAATTGCGCGACGACACCAAGCGTTATGGCCCAATGCTCGAGGCGCCCGGCACGCGTTTTTTCGAATCCTGGCTCAACTCGATCGGCCTCACTTGACCCTTGTCCATGCGGCGAATAGGACTGACAGAGGCCTGATCGAAGCCTCCATGTCCGCGGAAAGGGCTGCGCCCGCGATCCATTTCTTGATGTGTGTGAATACTCATCCCTTTTCGGTCTGAAGGGCGGACACAGACTTAAGAGAAGGGATCTGATCATGGCCAAACCGTCGGTCCGCCGCGACAACCCGTTTCGTCTCAATTTCGAACAGCAGAAAAAGCGTGCGAAGGAACTCCTGCGGTCGCACGAGGAGGAGGAGCCCGAGGCTCAGCGTCGAGTCTTGGCTCATCTGCCAGGATGCGACACACCACGGCTTGCCGACGCGCAATTCGTCATCGCCCGCGAGCTCGGACTTGCGAGCTGGCCTGCGCTTAAGGCGCATATCGAGGCGATGGACCGCGCGCGGCGTACCTCGAGCGCAAGGGCGAGCCGCGCGCCGCCGCCGAGCGCGCCGACGCGGAGATCTTCGGCTTCGACCGGAGCGGCCGGATGATCGACTACCTCCGCCAGATGGGGATCG
>CAYPOV010000195.1:0-8869 GCA_964412385.1 uncultured Geminicoccaceae bacterium | reverse complement strand
CTTTCGCGTGATCACCTCGACATGACGATAGCAGCCGCCATTTCTCGGGATGGCATTGTCTGCAAGTTGGTAGAGAGCGTTGTAGACGGCCGACATCGTGACCCCGCGCGTCGCATTGACGGGACCAAGGGCCTGATCGTCAGATCCCGAGAAGTCAGCGATGAATCGCGTGCCATCGACCGTCACCTTGACATGCATCCGGATCGGGCGGTCCCGAACTCCGTCATCCTCGAGCAAGTCCTCGCATTCGTAGACACCGTCAGGTATCGCCGAGATTTCTCGGCGCATCCAGCGCTCGGCATGATCAAGCAACGCCCTACTCGCGATCTGAAAGAAGGGCGCACTGTATTTGGTAACCAGTGCGGCATAGCGCCGATGGGCGACGTCGAGGGCGCCCAGCATGGCATGAAGGTCGCCCCAGGTGTGGCGCGGCGTGCGATGGTTCGCCAGCATGATGTCCCACACCTCTTGCACCCGCTCACCACGCCGCATCAAGAGCACGGGCGGCAGACGCAACCCCTCCTGAAACACCTCCGTGGCAGTCGCTGCAAACGACCCCACGACCATGCCGCCGATTTCAGCCATATGGGCAATGATCGCTGCATACGCATGGAGCCTGCCGGCGACATAAATCGGCCGCACCATGAGATGCTCGGGCATGTGGCAGCCGCCGCGATAGGGATCGTTGTGGATGATGACATCGCCCACTTCGAGCTGGCGATCACCAAGCTCGGCGAGAAGCTGTTTGACCGTGTAGATGATGGCACCGAGCTGCGCCGGACAATATTCACCTTGCGCCAACATTTCGCCATGCAGATCGAACAGAGCGCAGGAAAAATCCCGGGATTCGTTGAAGATCGGCGAATAGGCCGTGCGAATCATCGCCGTACCCATCTCGCGGCAGATATTGACGAGGGCATTGTTGATAATGCCAAGACTCACCGGTTCCGTCGGTTCGCGCTCAACGTTCCGAAGAGACATGCCGGACATCATGAGCGCACCGTCTTCGGCGATCCGGCCCTCGAGACCGGGTGGCATCATGATGGCCGCGTCATAGCCCTCGACGATCAGAGGCCCAGCGCAAGACGTTCCGGGGATATGGCTGCCACGCATCTGCACGGGCCATTGTTCCAAAGCGCCCGCATGAAAAACCGAGCGGGATCGCGCGGCTCGGGGCACGCTGGTGGCATCGGCATCACTCGCTTTGGGCAGGGTCGTGGCCGAGCCAATTGCCGTCACCGCACAGCCTGTGACCTCGGTGCGTTCGCCCACGAACCGGTAGCCATAGCACGTCTCGTGCCTTTCATGGAATCTCTCGATCAGCCGCTGTAGAAAGCCTTCCCCACGATCCGAAGCGGCGATGGCAAGTTCGTGGCTTTGTCCCGCATAGCGCATGGCGACAGAGCGCTCGATTGTGGGGGCCTCTTGATGGCCTTCAGCCTTAAATTCGGCTCGCGCACTCGTTTCCATATCATCGAGCACGCACTCCAACTCTTGATCATCGATGTTGCGGTCATGGCGCACGAATGTCCGCTCGATATCGACCCTAGCCGAGGTCAAGAGTGTACCAAGTGCCGAAGCCAGACCGGGATTCGCCGGGATCACGACATGCTTGATCTCCAGGCTCTGAGCGATTTCGGCTGCGTGAAGCGGTCCGGCGCCGCCGAATGCAACAAGCGCAAATTCACTTGGATTGATGCCGCGCTCGACGGTCAATACGCGAATGGCATTGACCATGTTCTCGTTGGCAATGGCGATGATCGACGAGGCGGCGTCCTCGAGACTGAGGCCGAGCCGTTCGGCTAAGGGGTCTAATGCAGCGCTTGCGGCGTCGATTTCGAGTGTCATCGATCCGCCCAAGAGCGAGTTCGGTCCGAGCCTGCCCAGCACCAGATTGGCATCCGTCACTGTGGGCTGCGTACCGCCCAAGCTGTAACAAGCGGGCCCCGGGACGGCACCCGCAGAGTGCGGTCCCACTTTTAAGAGGCCGCCCTTGTCGATCCATGCGATCGAGCCGCCGCCGGCACCGATCGTCCTGACATCAAGGCTCGGGATCGAGACCGGAAGACTGAATTCGAGCTCATACTCGGTGGTTTGTGCCAAGACGCCGCCTTGAGCGACGGCAACATCAGTCGATGTCCCGCCCATATCAAGCGTGATGACATTGGCGAAGCCGTGGGCTTGACCGATTGCACGCCCTGCGATGACACCGCCTGCCAATCCTGAAAGCAGAAACTGGACCGGGCGTTCGGCAGCCGCCTCGGCCAGCATTTGGCCGCCGTTCGATTTCATCACCGAGAGTGGTGCCTGATATCCTTGATCAAGAAGCTGCTCTCGAAGGGAGAGGAGGAAGTCACGTAAAAGAGGCTTGGTAAAGGCATCCAAGAGGGTGGTGCTGGCCCGCTCATACTCCCGCCACAAAGGCGACACCGCACTCGAAAGCGACACCGAAATTCCTGGATATCGCTGACGCAGATAGGCGCCAAGTCTCTTCTCGTGGCTCGCATTGGCAAACGAAAAGAGAAGGTTCACGGCAATGGCGCGCTCGCCTTTAAATTCCTTGGTATCCTTTACCCATCGATCGAGTTTGTCCCCGATCTCTTCGAGCCCATCGTCATCGAGTGCTGTGATGACATCACCATCGGGCCCGATCCGCTCATGAACGCCAAAGCAATGTCGCCGCCAGACCAAGGGTTTCGGCTTGATCCATTGAAGATTGTAGGGATCGGGCTTGTCGGAGCGCTGGATGTGGGGGATGTCCTCGAAGCCCTGGGTCGTCACATAAGCCAAGAGAGCGCCTTGGCGTTGCAGGGCGGCGTTGGTCGCAAGCGTTGTGCCGAGAACGATTGCGGTCACCTCGGCTGGATCGAGATCGAGCCTCCGCACGCCATCTAACACCGCCAAAACCGGATCTTCAGGCGTCGATGCGACTTTGACATTCAATGTGGCGCCGGTTTCATGCTCGATCGCAACAACGTCGGTAAATGTTCCGCCGGTATCGATCCCAATGCGCCACGTCATGCCACCCAGTCCCTAAGCAAAACTTGAGCCTAACCGTTCAGTGTTTCATGGCAGCCGTCAAGATTCCCGGTTACTTTCTCCTGAAGTCGATGTCTCCAACAGCCGTGGTGAGTGCCGTGCCAAATCCGATGACATCCAGTTACTCGAAAATTCGTAGGGTCGTTCGGGAAGACGTTAGCTGGCTCAAGACCATCATCGACGCCAACAAGTTGTTTCCTATAGAAATGCTGGATGGAATGATCGCGCAGTACTTCGACGAAAGGTCCTGTCCAGATATTTGGCTAACTTTTGAAGACGGTAGTCCCATTGCCGTTGCCTTCTGCGCGCCTGAGCAGATGACTGAAGGCACGTGGAATCTTTATCTTCTTGCCGTCCATCCCGATCATCAGGGCCGGGGCATAGCATCTACTATGGTCAATTACGTCGAGAGAACACTCAGCGAGCGTGGCGAACGCCTACTATTGGTGGAGACATCAGGCTTAGACACGTTTGCCCAAGCGAGGGCCTTCTACCGATCATGTGGCTTCGAGGAGGAGGCCAGAATCCGCGAGTTCTATCAGTCGGGAGACGACAAGATCGTGTTCCGCAAGCTTTTGGCCGGCCCGTCAGCTAGTCAAGCCGTTCGGCCAGATTGAATAGATGAAGCTCTTCCGCACGCAGTTTGAGGCCTGCTTTTCGAACTTTGTGCGGTTCGATCTCAGAGCGCACCACATCCGCGTAGAGCTTCGGCACATCCAGTGGCTCTTTGCGCATATAGGCTTCGAGTGTCGCAACGTAGCGTCGGGCGCGGTCCGGTTCGCCCAGATTGAGCGCTGCGCGTGCGGCGATGGGATAAGCGTGTAGCGGACTGTGTGAGATGAAGCGGCCGCTTAGGATATGCTCCATTCTCTGGAGTGCGGTAAGTGCCTCGTCTCGTTGCGGAGAATGGAGAGCCAAAAGCGCGCAGACCTCAGCACCGTGGAATCCGGGCCCGGTTTTGAAAGCGACGTCGATTCCCTCGCGCAGGCGGGTGAGACCTTCCTTGGTTTCTCCGAGTTCGACCAGTCCAGCACCGAGTCCCATAAGGGCTATCTGTTCATAGCGTTTAGTGCCGAGTTCGCGAACTCGGGCACGCGCTTCCAACGCAACCTCGACACATTTCTCGAATTCACCGAGTTCCCGGAGCGCCCAAATGCGTCCAGCGCGTGCATTAATGGCGGCACGTTTGTGACCAACCCGTATCGCGCCGTCGCCGGCTGCCTCCAGTACGGCCAGAGCATCCCGCTGCGGCCAGAAACTCTGCACTGCGCAGGCAAGCTGCGAATGGTTGGCCACTTCGATCCGGCCATAGCCATGCTGCCGGCAAATCTCGACACAGGCATTGAGGGTCTCATAGGCACTTTTGAAAAGGCCAGCGAGATATTGAGCGTCACCAATACCGCCTAGTGCTGCCGCTTCAAGCTCGGGCCGTTTGGCACGCCGGGCGAGCTTAAGGCTCGTTTCGTGCGCCTCGAGACATCTTTTGGGTTCGCCGCGATGAAACAATAAATTTCCGCGCAGGAACTCCGCCCGCGACCGTTCGACCGAGACGGTTCCGTGATCACCAAGGCGTGCCGAGATCTTGAGCGCCTCCTCAACATCGTCAAAAGCGCCATCGAGATCTTCGATGACCCGTTTGACCGAGGCCCGGCCGATCAATGCCCTACACTGATCAATCTCGGTATCCGCAACAAGAAGAGCTTGCGCAAAGGCCTCATCAGCTTGCGCCATATGACCGAGATCGTGGTCGATATCCCCCAAGAGTAGGCTCAAACTCGCCTTGTCATTGGATGCTTTCGCCAAACCGAGCCCGCGAAGGACGAGGTTCCTGGCGCGGCCGTAGCGGTAATCGCGATGTTGCGCCACTGCAGCAAAACGGTAGGCGTCGGCGGCGCGGTCGTCTTTGGCTTTTTCCAGATGCTCGGCGCGCAAGGTAAGATCGCGGTTCTCGAACCACTCGGCGGCCCTCGCATGAAAGGCGCGAAGGCGACGCGGCAAGAGAGTCTCGTAAATCGCGTCCCGCAACAAAGCGTGGGCGAAGATGAATGCATGACCGTCGGCACGCACCAAGCCCCCTGCAATCAGTGGTTCGATATCAACGCTGCTGTCTCCCAAAAGAAAACCGAGTGCCTCCGCATCGAAGCGCTGGCCGAGCGTCGATGCCGCTTGGATCAGCGAACGCGCGGCCGTATCGAGATGGTCGAGCCGGACCTGAACGATGCTCCTGACCGAGGGCGGAACTTGCCGTGTGTCGCTCAGTCCGCGTAGCCGGAAAAGCTGTTCCAAAAAGAGTGGATGACCGGCCGCCCGTTCCATGCATGCCTGAACGAATTCCTGGTCGTCTGTGCCGAGCGTGTGGGCAAGGGCCAAGGCCTCATCATTGGCCATGGGGCCAAGATCGATGGTGGTCAGCGCAGCGCCGCGGGTTTTCGCACGCCAAGACGCGGTCAGAGGGTCGCCCTCGATCCGCGAGGTCAGAACAATCAAAATAGGGTGCTCCTGGACGAGGACCGCGAGTTCAGCAAGGCTCTCGAGCGCAATGCTGTCGACCCATTGCAGGTCTTCGACAAGGACAAACAGCGGATGGCTGGATGCGGCCTGTGCAACCAGCGCTCGCGCCGCTCTCCGGATGCCCTGAAGACGGCCTTGGTGATCCATGGCATCGAGCAGGGCATGGATTTTCGGTGGTGAGGGGAGATCCAGGAGATCGTAAATGAACGCGGCCTCGTCGTACTCCGAGTTCATCGACTCCCCAGCCGCCAGACGCTCGGCGATGCGCAGTGTTTCGGCGTCGGGGGCTTCGACATCGTCGAGCTGCTGCAGGCTTCGGACGATGGTGCGCATCGGATCACGGCGGCTTCGCCCACCGAAATCAAGGACCAGCGCCGTGTGGCTTTCGAAGCCACGGGCCACGGCACGCCTGCGGGCTTCTTCGGCAAGCTTGGTCTTGCCGATACCGGGTTCGCCCCTGATGTGAATGATGCGGCCGCGCCGCTGTGTGAGGCAATTATCCAGGATCGCATCGATTTGCGCGATCTCGGCAACCCTACCGACAAAGGAAGCCGAACTGTCGGAGCGAAACGAGACCAGCCGCCAAACCAATTGGCTTTCGGAGGCGTTGATGTTTGCCCGATCGACTTCGACACGAGCACCCAAGCTGTCGCGCGCCGAGGCTGACAAGAGCCAGTCGCCCGCCCGCGCTTCGCGCAACAGGTCTTCTGTTCCTTCGACCACGGGCCCAGTGACGAGCGGCATCGCCGATAGGCTTGAGCGCAGCTCGACGAAAGCTGGCCCCAAGCCAAGGGCAAACTTCAGTGCGTTGGTTTCATCCGCCTCCAGAAGAGCTTTCGCCATCCGATCGGCTGCACGAAGGGCACGCTCGCAGTCATTGCCATAAGCGATGGTGGCGCCAAAGATTGCAACGATCCGCGATGGGCCACGTCGCTCCGTCAACCCGCCAAGCTCTCTGACGGCTTCCTGCGCCTGCGCTTCAAAACGATGGAGGATTTCGTGCCGCTGCTCAGGATCGCTCTCGGAGGCATCATGCGCGAGTTCGATCGCCAAAACAGCGACATGCCGCTGCTCGAAACTCGGTTTTTCCGGTTCACTCTCGGCGATCGTCAAAGGCTCGGTGACTTTGGGTTGTGGCGCCACCCGAGCCGATGGCGTTGCCTCGATCGAGATGCCACGCCGCAACCGTGCGACGAGCGCCATGGTCTCAGGCTCCGGCACGGCACTGAGCTCCTCGCGAAGGCAGGTCTCGAGTCGATCGAACAGCTTCAATGCAGCACTGCGCTCGCCACGCTCGATGTGTATGCGGATGGCGGTTCGATAGGTCTCCTCGCTTAGCGGATCGATGGCACAAATCTTCTCAGCCGTGGCGAGGGCCGCATCGAGCGACCCTGCATCGCGTTCCCACGCCAAGAGTTTCTTCAAGGCTTCGAGAACGGCACCCTCGAGCTTGGCGCGCTCGGCGCGCAACCATAGGAGAAACTCGGGCTCGTCGATTTCCCAACCATCCAGCAAGGGACCCTGATAGAGGGATCTGAGCTCGGCAATCTCCTCAATATCCAGCGATTGTGCGAGGCCGTCGGCCATGACCGCATCAACCGTCATATCCTGCGCCTTTAGCATCACGGTTTCGTGGGTGGTAACAAGCGAGGCGCTTTCGGCCTCTTCGATCGCCCGGCGGATAGCAAACAAAGCCTGTCGCAAGGAGCCGCGCGCCTGATCCTCGCCGCGATTGTGCCACAATAGGGAAGCAAGACGGGCTCTCGGGACGGCAATGCCGGGATTGCGCGCGAGCATGGCAAAGACCAGAGCCGCCTTACGTGTGGCCAAGGTGAGAGGCAGGCCGTTTTCTGCGGCAACCTCCAATCCACCCAAAAGTCTCACGGCCAATCGCGTCACCGAAGCTCCTCGGATCGTTCCCCTACGAATTAACGGAGATTTAACGCAAGCGACGCGTTTGCAACCCTTGGAGGGCGCGCACCATGACGCTCGCATAACGGAGGTCTCCCCAAAAGACCGGCGTTGGCAGACCCAAACAAGGAGACATCCGATGGCTACCTTCGATCCGATCGCCTTCAAGAGCGCAACGCGTGATCAGTGGAACAATGTCGCCGCCAGTTGGAATGCCTGGGGCCCCTTTATCCAGCGCTGGCTCGGCCCCGCCACCGAGGCCATGCTCGATATGGCCCAAGTCCGCCAAGGCAGCCAGGTGCTGGTCGTCGCCGGCGGCTCGGGCCAGGAAGCGCTGCAGATTGCCGAGCGCGTAGGCCCAGAGGGCTTTGTCCTCACCACAGATTTCTCAGAAAAGCTTACCAGGCTCGCTGAAAAGAATGCCCGCGAGGCCGGCCTGTTGACCGTTGAGGTCAAGGTGACGGATGCCGAAAACCTCGATGTTCCGGCATCGAGTTTCGATGCCGCGGTCTCGCGCGTCGGTCTGATCTTCTGCCCCGATCAGCTCAAAGCGCTTCAAGAGCAGATCAGAGCGGTGAAGTCCGGCGGATATGTCGGTGCAGTTGTCTATGCCACTGCTCGAGAGTGCCGCTTTTTCTCTGATCCGGTTGGGGTCATTCGCCGCCATGCCGATCTGCCGCCGCCGCTTCCGGGCCAGCCCGGACCGTTCAGCCTCGGCGAACCCGGCAAGGTGGAAAAGCTTTTCAAAGAAGCTGGTTTGGTAGATATTCAGAATACAACAATCAAATCGCCGGTCTGCATGTCCAGTGCCGCAGAATGTCTACGCTTTGAACAAGAGAGCTTTGGTGCGTTACATCAAATGCTCGCCAAGCTCGACGACCGGGCGAAACAAGCCGCCTGGGACGAAGTCGGAAGAGCACTCAGCGAATTTGAAACCGGTGAAGGGTTCGAGGGCCCTTGCACCATGATCGCGGTCGCCGGCCGCAAAGTCTAGCATCACCATCTAGGAGAGAAATGATGTCGGTTGTTCAAGCAGACCCCTCTCGAGAATTCGTCGAATTCTGGAACGAAATCCTTGAGCCCAAATTCACGCGCTTTCGCCATGTGCTGGTCGGCGGTCTCGGCAAGCACAGCGAGATCATCTTTCCCAAGCTGCCGATGAAGGAAGGCGACCACGTCCTCGATGTCGGCTGCGGCTTCGGTGATACCGCCATCCAGATCGCCCGGAAAGTCGGCCCGAACGGATCTGTCATCGGCATCGACTGTGTCCAAGGCTTTATCGATCTTGCCAACAAGGACGCCCGAGAGGCCGGGGTCGACAATGTGAGCTTCGTTGTCGGAGACGCGCAGACCGAGACATTCCAGCCGGAATATGATCATCTCTTCTCGCGGTTTGGCACGATGTTCT
>CAYPOV010000194.1:0-8879 GCA_964412385.1 uncultured Geminicoccaceae bacterium | reverse complement strand
CCATCATCGAGGTGGTCGATGCGCTCGCCTTCAAAGGTGCCGCTGCCGGACATGGTTTCGTAAAGGCCGGTGCCCGAGACGTCGAGGTGCTCACCTTCGAAGATGATGCCGCCGCGCGGGCTTTCGACGGCCTGCCCGACATAGCGGGAGAGAAGCGACGAGCCATCTTCGAACAGCCAGTAGGCGTAGCCGCCAAAGCCGCCGGCTCCGTCGATGAAGTCGAAATGGCCACCATACCAGTGATCGGCGAGCCGGCCGTCGTCGAAAATCGCCATGCCGCGGAACGTTGCCATGCCGATGGTGTGTCCGGTTTGCCCAGGCACGTCTTGGCTCGTGACCTGGTCGGCCTGGACGACGATTTGATAGCGGAGCTCGAGGTCCTGTGCTGAACCATATGTGCTCATGGTTGCTGCAAGCGCCAGGACGGCAAGGAACGTAAGAGATTTCATTGTGGTGCCCTCACTGCGATCTATTGCCCGATAGTTTTTTTGGCGGGTTCCCGTTTAAATCGTTTAAAGCGCTGACGTAAACGCTTTTAGCGGTACTGGTTTCTGCGCGTTGACATTGCAGAGAACCTATATGAGGAGGCTTCGCCATGAAAAAACGTGAGATTGCTCTATTGTGGCGATCGGCGCGTCTTGCAGTTTGGGCATTGCTGGTTGGTGCGGCATGCAGTCTGGTTGCGGCGGATGGCTGGGCGCATGGCCGTTCGGTGGAGGGCTATCTCGAGAGTGGCCCGCGGAGGCTCGGCGGCGTCGAGGTTACACTTTATCAGGCAGTCGCACGGCCACAAGCGGGAGTCTGGCCTTGGGCCAAGGTGTTGGGGCGGAAGACGACCGGAACGAATGGCTATTTCGAGATTTCCTATGACGATGTTCGCGATCCCGATGCTGTGCTCTATCTTGTCGCCAAGAGCGGGCCCTGGGCGCTTGCGACGATTGTCGGGAGCGAGCCGCGTGCCAAGAAGGTCATCATCAATGATTTGACGAGTGTCGCCTCGGCCTATGCGCTAGCGCAGTTCATTCACGGCCGGCAGGTGGCGGGAAATGCCGTCGGGCTCAAGAATGCGGCCTCGATGTTTCTCAATCTGGTCGATCCCTAGACGGGCGAGATCGGCGATGTCCTGTCGTCTTATCCCAATGGCGACAGGAACGAAACACTCGCAACCTTGACCACGCTTGCCAATATCTCCGCGAATTGCGTGCGGGACCGCAGTTTTTGTCGGGGGCTCTTTGAGAACAGTCTCGATATGGATGGCAGCCTACCGCGCCAGTCCTGGCCGGCCTTTGCCAATCTTGGGCGCTATCCGGGTCTCAATGCCGAAGAGATTTTCGGGATATTCGAAGCCGGGCATGTGTTTTATCGGCCGGTTTTGGAGGAGGCACCGAACGCCTGGACCTTGGCACTCTTGTTCTTGAACGACGGGACGACGAACGGCCCTGGCAATTTCGCGATCGATGCTGAGGGCAGTGCTTGGGTGATCAATAACTACCAGCCGGGTGGGCCCGAGGAGGTGGTTTGTGCCAGCGGCAAGCTTTACCGCTTCAATCCCGATGGCAGCACCTATCCGGGATCGCCCTATACCGGCGGCGGTCTGGACGGGGCGGGCTATGGCGTCACCTTCGATCCGCACAACAATCTATGGATCGGCAATTACGGCTTCCAGGCACCGCCCTGCCGGTTCATCCCGAGCGAACGGGCCAGCCACAACCGGATCTCCAAATTCGACATCGACGGCAATGCGCTCTCACCGAAGGATGGCTTCACCAACGGTTCGGTTTACTGGCCCCAAGGAACCTATTCCGACAGACACGGCAATATCTGGATCGCCAATTGCGGCAACGGCTCGATTGTCAAATATCCGCGCGGCGACCACCGGCGTGCCAAGAATATTTTGAGCGGCACAACGGGCCTCATCAAGGCTTTCGATATCACGATCGATCCTTGGGGGCGGGTTTGGGCGACCGGCAACCAATCGGACAATGTCGCCATTCTGGATGGGGACGGCAAGCCTGTCTCCTTCTCGCCGATCAGTGATGACAGCATCGAGCATCCCATGGGGATCTCGAGCGACAGCCGGGGCTATATCTGGGTGTCGAGCTCGAAGGATGTCGATCTTCCGTGTCCCGATGCCGATATCAAGCCGAGCGGCGAATTGGGCGAGCTTGTCTTGATCCTTCCGGATGGAACGCTGCATGAGCGCTCGCCCTTCGGCGGTGGCGGCATCACGCTTCCCTGGGGTAATTCGATTGACGGCAAGGACAATCTGTTTGTCGCCAATTTCGGCGGCAGCGGTCCGGGGGCGGAGGAGCCTCCTTCGCGGATTGGCCATTTCTGCGGTGCCAAGGTCGAAAATTGTCCGCAAGGCTTCCATACGGGCGATCCGCTTTCGCCCGAGAATGGTTACACCTCCGCGGCCTTGCGGCGGGTGACGGCGGTGCAGGTCGATCCGAGCGGCAATGTCTGGGCGACCAATAACTGGAAGTTCACCGGCACGCCGAACCGCAACAATCCGGGCGGCGAGGGGGTTGTCGTGTTCATCGGCCTTGCAGCTCCGATCAAGACGCCCCTGATCGGTCCGCCCGAACAGCCGGAATAGTCGGTCTCCATTGCCATGGTTGTCGGCAGTCATAGCACGGCAACCATGGCCTCACTGATAGCTCGTCATTGACAGTCCGGGGCGAGGCGTAGAGATTTCGCCAGCTCTTGGCTGAGACTAGGTGTTGGGAAGAGGTGAGCCGATCGGATGAGCGACGGGGCTGTTGTCGAAGTTTTTGATTTCATCATCATCGGGGCGGGATCGGCAGGCTGTGTCCTCGCCAACCGTCTCTCGGAAGATCCGGCAACCCGTGTCCTGCTCCTCGAAGCAGGCCCCAAAGACACCAACCCCTGGATCCATCTGCCGATCGGATACTATAGGACGATCGTCAATCCCGATATCACCTGGTCCTTCGAGACCGAGCCCATCTCAGAGCTCAATGGGCGAACCCTCAAATGGCCGCGCGGGCGTGTGCTCGGCGGTACCAGTGCCATCAACGGTCTCGTCTATTGCCGGGGCCAAGCCCAGGATTTCGACTATTGGCGCCAGCTCGGTAATCCGGGCTGGGCGTTTGAGGATGTCTTGCCATTCTTCAAAAAAGCCGAGAGCTTCGAGGGCGGCGATGACGACTATCGAGGTCGCAACGGCCCGCTTGGCGTCAGCGGGCCGACCTACCGTCATGAGCTTTGTGACGCCTATATGCAGGCTTGCATCGCGCGCGGTATTCCCGAAGCCATCGACTATAACGGCGCCGAGCAGGAGGGGGTTGCCTATTCACAACTGACCACGCGCAACGGGCTGCGCAGCAGTTCAGCGGTTTGTTATTTGCGGCCTGCCAAGGACCGAAGGAATTTGGTCATTCGCACCGGTGCGATGACCGAGCGCATTGTCGTGGAAGGCAAGCGCGCCGTCGGTGTGCGCTATTCCCGAGACGGACGAGGCGAAGAGGTTCGCGCGAATGCGGAAATCATTCTCTCCGCAGGTGCGATTAACTCACCGCAGCTCTTGATGCTGTCCGGCATCGGGCCCGCCGATGATCTTCGGGACATGGGCATCGCAGTCGTGCATGACCTTCGAGGGGTTGGCCAATCACTGCAGGATCATTTTCAGGTACGGACGGTCAATCGTTGTCCCAAGCCGATTACCATGAACACACTCAAGCGCAGTTTGTGGCGCAAGGCTGCGGCCGGGCTCAGATGGGCGACGACGCGCAGCGGGGCCCTGACAGTGGGGGCAGGGCAGCTCGCCGCTTTTGCCAAGACCCGCCCGGAATATGACCAGCCCGACATTCAGATCTATTTGATCCTATTCAGTGCCGACAAACCGGGCGATGATCTCCATCCTTTCTCGGCCTTTACCGCCTCATTCAGCGATCTGCGCCCGGAAAGCCGGGGCTATCTCGAGCTTCGCGACGGCTCGCCGATGAGCCCGCCCCGCATTTTTCCGCGCTACATGGCGACAAAGAAAGACCAGAATACGATGATTGACGGTCTCAGGCTGGTGCGTTCGATTACGGGGCAAGAGGTGATGCGGCCCTATTTCAGCGGCGAAGAGATGCCGGGCAGGGATTGCCAGAGCGACGATGAGCTCTTGGATTACATAAGGAACACCGGCGGGACGATCTTTCATCCCTCATGCACGTGCCGAATGGGACCGGACCACGACGATCTGGCAGTGACCGACGCGAGATTGAAGGTTCGCGGTATCGAGGGGCTCCGGGTGGCGGATGCATCGATCATGCCGGCTGTTACCTCGGGCAACACCAATGCGCCGGTCATCATGATCGGCGAGAAGGCAGCGTCGATGATCAAGAAGGCCAGTTAGGAGAAGGGTTTTGATGGTGGTGTGCTGTTGCCGCCAAAAAGCCGCCTCAGGCCCTGAACGACGAAAAGCACCGCGAAGATCGCAAGGCCGCCCCAAAGCAAGATCGTAAAGGTAAAGAGACCCAAAATAACCAGTCCGACCAACACTGCAAGCGCGATGGCGGCGACCACGATCGATGCCAGAAAGCCCAGTGGTCCCTGCTTTCGCATCGTGAACTGGTGTTGGTACCGTCCCTTGGAGGGTGGGATGATTTCCTGTTCGGGTTCGCTCACGATCTTGTCTCCTCAACGTCACTCGACAAAGGTCGTGATCGAACAGCGTGAACGCAAGAGTCCGATGATGACAATGCGTTCATCAAAGCCCGGATTGTGGCGGCAAGGCGAAAGATTCAGACGGCCTGGACCTTGGACGGCGCCAGTGCGACCGCGGTATGGTCAGGATCCGGTGCGGCCTCCAGTTCGCGACCGCGCAGCCGCCACCACCACCGCGACCAACCCGCGTTACGAAGCGTTCTGATCTCTTCCTCTCGCGCCTTCAATTGATCGCGCAGTTCCGATTGGATCAGCACGGCTTCATCGACCCGTGCCATCAGCCGGCTGATCTCTTGGCGCAGAGCGATGACAGTCGCACTGTCATCGACACTGGTGACGAAGGCCAAACTGCCGTTGGTCTCGACCAACCTACCTCCGCTCAACTCAGTGGTGGCATCGGCAGTTTGCGGTGCCGCATCCACCATTGCGCATGCATTCACAGTCTTGGTCATAGCTGTTCAGATGCTCGTTTAAGGCTTCGCGCAACACCGCCTGGAGACTTTCTCCGCGACGGGCTGCTAGGATTTTGAGCTTGCGATGCTGGTCGCGTTCCAGCCTCAAGCTCATTTTGGCATCACGCTCGCTCGCGGCGATGGGTGCATGACGCCCACGATCCTTGCGCGGCCGCTCCATACTATGCTCGAAAGCAAGATTGATCGGCTTTTGCATCGGATGTTCATAGATATTGGCAAGCGGTTGCGCGCTTCCTTTCGAGGCGAGCAAGGCTGCCGAAAGTTTGGCTGTCGTCATGATCAGTTACGCCCAAGCTTGGCCATAGTCATGGCCGACCGCGCCGTCGGTTGCGAGGCCCGTGTGGTCCGCCATGCCATTGAGATCCGACCCTCGGCGTCCGAAAGCCTTAGGGCCGATTTGTTGCTGCTCAAGGAAATTACGCCTATTTTCAATCCGGCGCTGGCGCTCACGAATATAGACCCAAAGTTCCTCGATCTCGGTACTGGCATTGGTGTCGGGACGGCACTCCATGGCGGTACGCCCATCGATCATCGAGCTTGCCATGATGGTCCGATGATGGATAAAGGTCGGGGCCACCGTGCCGTGTTGGGAAAGGGCGATCGCCGCGTCGGATGCGATCCGCCCCCGCACTGGAGCGCCGTTGAGGACAAAAACCACCGGCTTGTCGACATGATCCGTGAGGTCAAGCGTGCCGCGAACCGCCCGCAAATCATGGGGGCTCGGACGCGTCGGAATGACTATAAGGTCGCTTTTTGCCATCACGCGGCTCAGCGGATGGCTGACCGCAGGTGGTGTGTCGATGAAGACTTGAGCAAAACCGTTGTCGCGCAACGTTTCGAGGTCTTCACGCAGGGTTTCGAGCGTCGTGCTGACGAAGGATGGTTTCTTGTCCGTCCGACAATTCCACCAGGCTGCCAGCGAGCCTTGCGGATCGCAATCGATCAGCGCGACCGGTCCATCACCCGAAAGCTCGGCTTGGACACCAAGATGACCGGTCAATGTCGTTTTGCCTGACCCGCCTTTTTGTGAACAGAGTGCTGTAATATACATCGAGGACCTGCCCCTCTCTCAAGTCATGAGAACGAAAATGGCCTGGTCTCAATAAGGTCTGCTCACCCAACATTTCGTAAATCGATAAAGCTAATGCCTGTTTACATTAATAGCCAAGCGCTGTTTTTTGTTGATATTGACAGCGCAATGGAAATAATTACGATACGATGGTATGCAATCTGCAAAGTGCTTTGCCGTGCCGGCCCCTAGCAAATGGGAGTCGGCACGGCACAGGGATGGATGCGAAAAGAACTACCAGAACGGTCAGGCCGCTTTCGGGATCGACGCGCTGGAGATCGCCTGCCAAATCTTTTCCGGGGTCGCCGGCATATCGATCGAGGTGACGCCAAGCGGCGCCAACGCATCGATAATGGCGTTGATCACCGCAGGACAAGCGCCCGACACGCCGGCTTCACCGCAACCTTTGGCCCCAAGCGGATTACTTGGTGTCGGCACGTTATGAAATGCCACTTCCATGTTCGGCGAATTGTCGGCGCGCGGCATGCAATAATCCATGAATGAGCCCGAAAGGAGCTGCCCGTCCGCGTCATAGATCGACTCTTCCATGAGTGCCTGGCCGATCCCCTGGACGACACCGCCGTGGACCTGGCCGGTTGCGAGCATGGGATTGACCACATTGCCGAAGTCATCGACGACGATGAAGCGCGTGAACTCGACCGTTCCGAGTTCGGGATCAATCTCGATTTCCGCCGTGTGAATGCCGTTCGGACAGGTCGATTCGAGACCTTCCACCACCAGCTCATGATCGAGGCTGCGCGGTGCATCGCTCGGCAGATTAGCCAATGTCGGAACTTGCTTGGCGAGATCGAGGATCTCGATCCCGCGATCGGTGCCGGCGATTGTGAACCGGCCAGCCTCGAAGGTAACGTCTTCGGGAGCCGCTTCGAGAAAATGTCCCGCGAGTGTCTTGCCCTTTTCGATGACAGCTTCGGACGCCCTGATCGCCGCGGTTCCGCTATAAATCATCGAGCGCGAACCACCCGTACCACCGCCGGCGATTAACTCGTCGCTGTCACCTTGCAAAAGATCGATCTTGTCGAAAGGCACTCCAAGCTTTTCAGAAAGAACCTGGGCAAAGGACGATGCATGACCTTGTCCATAGTTTAACGTGCCGGTGATGAAGGTAACGCGGCCATTGGGCTCAAAGCGGATCCCACCCATTTCTTTGCCGGGCGGTGCCGTGATCTCGCAGTAGGTGGCGATACCAAAACCCCTGAGCTTGCCTTCACGCTTGGACGCTTCTTTGCGTGATGCAAACCCCGCATAATCCGCCTGCTCGAGACCGATATCCATAATCTTCTCGAACTCGCCGCTATCGTAATTGATACCGGATGCGGAAACGCGCGGAAGTTCTTCAGGCTTGAGCAGATTGCGGCGACGGATCTCGATGGGATCGATGCTCATCTCGCGTGCAGCCTGCTCGATCAGCCGTTCCATCACATAATTCGCTTCTGGCCGACCCGCTCCTCTGTAGGCGTGGGTCGGTGTCGTATTGGTAAGGGCGACACGCGAGCGCACTTTTTGCATCGGTACGCGATAGACGCTCGGCAAATTCTTGTTAATCGAGACGCTCGGCACCATCGGACCCGCCGCCATGACATAGGCTCCGGCATGACCGATGACGTCGAGTTTGACAGCGAGGATGGCGCCATTGGCATCGAGGGCAAGCTCACCGTCGCAGATCGAATCGCGTCCCTGGAAGTCCGAGAGGAAAGCGCCGGAACGATCGTCGAACCACCGAACCGGGCGGCCAAGCTCGCGGGCGGCAACGGCAACCGGCGGATACTCCGGATAAACGGGAGCCTTCATGCCAAACGAGCCGCCGACGCTATAGGAAAGAACGCGGACATTTTTCTCGTCGAGCTTAAGGGCACCGGCAAATCCGCTGCGCATACCGAAACTACCCTGGCAGCCGATATGGATTGTCAGACGTTCGCCAGTCGGTTCGGCAACAAGACCGCGTGGTTCCATCGACGCCACGACGACACGATTGTTGCGGATGCGCATGCGCGTGACGTGGGCGGCCTTGCTGAAGGCCTCGTCGACAGCATTCGCGTCACCGAAATGCCAATCAAGGCACATATTTCCCGGAACATCCTCGTGGAGCAACGGAGCGCCTTCAGCCAGCGCGGCTTCGGGATCACTGACGCCGGGTAGGGGCTCGAGGTCAAGATCGATGGCCTCGGCAGCGTCCCGCGCCTGGATCAACGTTTCTGCCACAACGCAGGCGACAGGTTGCCCGACATAGCGCACGAAGTCTTTGGCCAGTGGCGGATGGGGCGGCGTGCGCATCGGCGAACCGTCGTGATTCTTGAGCGGCATGCCGCGCTTGAGTGGCTCGACCCCCGCCGCATCCAAGTCTTGGTGCGTGAGGATACGCAAAACGCCGGGCTTACCAGCGGCTGCTCTGGTATCGTTGCCATTGATTCTGGCAAAGGGCATATCGGAGCGAAGGATGAAAGCGTGGACCTCGCCCTCAATGTGCAAATCGTCGGTATAGCGGCCTTCGCCGCGGATGAGTTCGGGATCTTCCTTGCGGGTGACCGGCTGGCCAATGGCGAACCGCTCTTTGCCAAGAGATTTTACAACTGCTTCATTCTTTCGCTTCGCTCCTTCTCCGTCGCTCAACATGTTCGCGTCCCGCCGAGGATCAGGACGCG
>CAYPOV010000193.1:0-8882 GCA_964412385.1 uncultured Geminicoccaceae bacterium | reverse complement strand
AGACGCCGTTCTCCTTAACACGGGGGCCGGCAATAAGGCTGCCACATCCTTCATGAGCTATTTGCAGGGGCCCGATGCCCGAAGGATCATTGAGGGCTTCGGCTACCTGCTTCCTGATTGACGATCCGAGACCGATCCTATGAATGAAGTCTGGCTCGCGGTCCGTCTGACGATCGAGCTTGCAAGCCTTAGCACACTCCTCTTGCTTATCATCGGCACACCGATCGCGTGGTGGCTTGCCCGATCTCGCTCGAAACTCGTCGATATCGTTTCAGCCCTCGTCACCATGCCATTGATCCTGCCGCCGACGGTGCTGGGATTTTATCTGCTCATCTTCCTTGGTCCTGATGGGCCGGGCGGCTGCATCGCGAGGCTCTATGGTGAACGTTCGCTCGCTTTCAGCTTCACCGGTCTCGTCATCGGCTCGGTGATCTATTCCTTGCCGTTCGTCGTTCAGCCTATTCGCAATGCCTTTGAGGCCATGGGCGATCGCCCGCTTGAAGTGGCGGCAACATTAAGAGCCTCGCCGTTCGACGCTTTTTGCAATGTCGCCCTGCCGCTCGCCCGTCCAGGTTTGCTCACAGGAGCCGTGCTCGGCTTTGCCCACACCGTCGGTGAGTTCGGTGTCGTCCTGATGATAGGGGGAAACATTCCTGGAGAAACCCGCGTCCTCTCGATTGCGGTTTACGATCTCGTTGAGACCCTGCAATGGCAGAAAGCGCATCTTCTATCCGGTGGCATGGTCGCCTTCGCCTTCGTCGTGATTTTTGCGACCTTGATTCTTGAAAAGCGGTTGGGACGCCGTTCGACGTGACATCGGCTTCTGGCGACATCGAGGTGACGCTTTCCGGGCGTGCAGGCGCTTTTCCTATCGATGTCGCCTTCACTGCACCCGTTCGAGGCATCACGGCGATCTTCGGCCGTTCCGGCGCCGGCAAAACGACGCTTCTTCGCGGTATCGCCGGCTTGCACCGGCTCAATGGCACGCTCCGGATCGGCGATACGATTTGGCAAGACGCGCAAAACTTCAAACAGCCTCACCACCGTGCAATTGGCTATGGCTTTCAAGAACCGAGCCTTTTTTCTCATCTTTCCGTGGCCAACAATCTGCGCTTCGGCTTGCGCCGTGCCGTCAAACGGCATGCCGGGACGATCTTGACGTTTGAAAATGTGGTTGAGCTGATCGGCCTCGGGTCCCTCCTCGATCGGGCACCCGCCCGACTCTCGGGCGGCGAACGTCAACGCGTCGCGATCGGCCGAGCCCTTCTGAGCCAGCCGAAACTGCTCTTGATGGATGAGCCTTTGGCATCGCTCGACCGCTCGTCGAGGGACGATATTCTCCCCTATCTCGAAGCGCTTCACCGCAACTTCGCACTCCCCATCTTTTACGTCAGTCATGATCTTGCCGAGGTCAGCCGGTTGGCGGATCGCATGATCGTCGTGGAGAGGGGACGGGTCATTGCCGAAGGTCCCATCGGCACCATTCTCGAGCGGCTGGATCTCCGGCCTGCTACCGGCCGATTCGAAGCGGGTGTCGTTGTCAATGCCCGCGTCGTCGCTCATGATCCAACCCTTCACATGACACGGCTCGAGATTGCGGGACAGCCCCTCTCGATGCCCCAAGTGAATCTTGCCACCGGCAGCCACATTCGGCTTCGTATCCGTGCTCGTGACGTTTCGCTTGCCATCAAACGCCCCGAAGCCATTAGCATCCGCAATATCCTTAAAGGAACCGTCACCGAGATTGCCGAAGAGGCCGGTACTGCGTTCGCGGAAACCCTCATCGATATTGGCGAAGGGCGTCTTCGTGCGCGCATTACACGTGAAGCTGTGGCCGAGCTGGGCCTTGCCCGGGGTGCGGCGGTCTATGCGCTGATCAAGAGCGTGAGCTTCGACGGTCAGAGTGTCTCGAGCCCGCCCTTGAGCTGATTCGCCGCCAGTTCGATTGCATTGGTTATTGTCTTGCCGGAGGGCGTGCTAGAGAGGCTTTTAGAACCTGAGGTGTGGAGGGACAAAGATGGCTACGGCAGAGGAACGGCCGATCGAGCGCAAGCTCACGACCATTCTGTCGGCCGATATCGTGGGCTATAGCCACCTTATGGAACGCAATGAAGCGCGGACATTGGCGCGATTGCGTGACGCACGGGCAACCCTCAAGGCGTTGATCGACCGCCATCGCGGACGCATCGCCAATACTGCGGGTGACAGCGTTTTGGCCGATTTTCCAAGTGCCGTGGAAGCGGTTGCCTGCGCTGTCGAAATCCAGAGCGAGCTTGCTGCCAAAGCGTCCGAACGACCGAGCGAAGAAGCCCTGCGTTTTCGCATTGGGATCAATCTCGGCGATGTCATGATCGAGCCTGATGGCGATCTTTTTGGCGACGGTGTCAATGTCGCGGCCCGCTTGCAGAGCCAGGCGGAACCGGGCGGCATTCTGGTCAGCAAGAACGTCGTCGATCTTGTACAGAACAAGCTCGATGTGCGCTTTCACTCCCTTGGCGAGCAGCAGCTCAAGAATATCGCCCATAAGGTCGAGGCATTCACGGTTAAGTCTGGAAGTTCTTCGGTCTTCGATCGCGTCATCTCGAGCGATGTCCCGCAATTTTCGCAGGTGCCACCACGCGCCAAGGGCGTTGTCTTGCTGGTGGCTTTTGTTCTGATCATGGCCGGGCAGATCTTTGACAACTTCCTCGGCTGGCTCGGCATTGCCGTCTACTGGTTCGGTGCCAGCCAATACATCAATGAACGGGTCAAACTCCCGGCGAACCGGCAGTCATTTCACCTCGCCAAATTTGTTATTGGCCTCGCCCTCATCAATTTCTTAAGCGGTGGTTCGGATCCCTGGTTCATCTATCCGGCCGTTCCGATCATTCTCTATGGCCTCTGGCAACGCAGAAAGTTCCAGCAAAGCGAATAGACGCCTCAACTGATGCATCACGAGAGAGACAGAATTGACCACACGGACAACCAAAATTGCCGTCATCGGCGCAGGCACAGCGGGCATGGGTGCCTTTCGCGCGGCGCGTGCTCACACTGACGACATCCTTTTGATCGAAGGTGAGCAATATGGAACCACCTGTGCTCGCGTCGGCTGCATGCCGTCAAAGCTGTTGATTGCAGCCTCCGATGCCGCACATGAGATCGAAAAAGCGGCAGGCTTCGGTGTCCATATCGATGGCGCGCGGCGCATCGACGGCCGCGAGGTCATGGCGCGGGTACGAAGTGAGCGCGACCGGTTTGTCGGCTTTGTCATCGAGACGGTCGAAGAGTGGCCTGCCGAGCAGCGGATCATGGGACGGGTATCGTTTGTCGATGATCACACCCTTGAATTAGACAATGGCCAGCGGATTGAGGCCGAGCGCATCGTTATCGCAACCGGATCGAGGACGGCTTATCCGGATTTTTTCAATGTCGCAGGCGATCGGTTGGTCACCAATGACGGCGTTTTCGATTGGGAAGACCTTCCGCAATCCGTTGTCGTCTTCGGCGCGGGCATTATCGGTCTCGAACTCGGTCAAGCGCTCCACAGGCTTGGCGTCCGCGTTCGCATTTTTGGCAAAGGCGGCGGTGTGGGTCCGCTCACCGATCCCGAGGTCAAGAATGCCTCAAGGGCGATTTTCCAAGACGAGTTCGACTTCCATCCCGATGGCAACGTCCACCGCATTGAACGCGATGGTGAGCAGGTCGTCGTAACCTTCGACAATGACCAGGGGGCAGAAGAAACCGAGCGCTTCGACTATCTTCTCGCCGCAACCGGCCGCCGCCCCAATACGGACAAGATTGGTCTCGAGAACACCTCACTGGAAATCGACCCGCGAGGTGTGCCCGTCTTCGACCGCTTCACCATGCAATGCGGGTCCAGCCATATTTTCTTGGCAGGCGATTCCAACACATTCTTGCCGCTGCTCCACGAAGCCGCCGATGAAGGACGGATCGCTGGCGACAATGCCGGGCGCTTTCCCGATATACGCATCGGCACGCGGCGCTCACCATTGAGCGTGATGTTCACCGATCCCAACATTGCCATGATCGGTGAGACTTATGGTGAACTCGAAACCGGCAACCGCCTGTTCTCGGTTGGCGAGATCAATTTCGCCGATCAGGGCCGCAGCCGCGTCATGCTCAAGAACAAAGGCCTGCTACGGCTCTATGCGGAACACGGCACCTGCACGCTTCTGGGGGCCGAAATGATTGGTCCGCGTATGGAGCATGTCGCCCATCTTTTGGCCTGGGCGCATCAGCAGCGTATGACGATCCCGCAAATGCTCGATAAGCCGTTTTATCATCCCGACATTGAGGAGGGCCTTAGAACTGCACTCCGCGACCTCAATAAGAAACTCCGCCTCGGCCCGCCCATGGCCAAACGATCGATCGATTGCGGCCCAGGTGCTTAGGCGATCTCTCAGTTGATCGCCGACATCCAATGAGACCTGCGTGAGATCGTGACCGGCAAAGGACCAGGTTCTCAAGCGAGCGAAGGAGACATCAATCACTCGCCTGCACGAATGGCATGGCAATCGGCAATCGTTGGTGTTGCAACGCAAGCTCTGCTCGATGAGGACTCCGTACTATTCATCCATCAAGCGCTCTCGACACCATGTCTCAATGCCATTGTCGGCGCTGAAGGAAGCTGGCTCACGGACCAAGAAGGCCGTCGGATCCTCGATTTTCATGGCAACGCCGTGCACCAACTCGGCCACGGCCATCCGAGGGTCGTGGCGGCCATCAAGGAGCAACTCGAGCGGCTACCCTTCTGCCCGCGCCGCTACACCAACCAACCGGCCATCGATCTCGCCCGCAAACTCGACGAAATCACGCCTGAACCTCTCGGCAAGACCCTTTTCGCACCAAGTGGTGCCGCGGCTGTCGGCATGGCGCTCAAGCTTGCCCGCTATGCGACCGGGCGTCACAAAACGCTCTCCATGTGGGACGCTTTTCACGGTGCCAACCTCGATACCATCTCCGTGGGCGGCGAAGCGATCGTTCGCCGTGATGTCGGACCGCTCTTGCCGGGTGCTGAGCATGTTCCGCCTCCCGGTATGGCCGATCGGTTCTTCGGTAATGACGGCCATGCCCTGGAACGCCTAGCCAGCTACATCGACTACATTCTCGACGTTCAAGGCGATGTCGCCTGCATCATCGCCGAGCCGATGCGCTGGACCACGGTCGATCCGCCCGATCCCGAGTTCTGGCAGCGCATTCGTCGATCCTGCGATCGCCACCAAACTTTGCTGATCTTCGACGAGATACCAAGTGCGCTCGGCCGCACCGGCTCCATGTTCGTCTTCGAACAGATCGGAGTCGTCCCCGATATGGTGGTCTTGGGCAAGGGCCTCGGCGGTGGTGTCATGCCGATGGCAGCCATTGTCGCTCGAAAAAATCTCGATCTTGTCAAAGACGGGGCACTTGGCCACTACACTCATGAAAAAAGTCCTTTGGGTGCCGCCGCAGCATTGGCGGCGATCGCTGTCGTCGAGGAAGAGCGCTTGTGCGAGCGTGCCCGAACGCTCGGCGGCAAAACGCTGAATGACCTGAGATCGAGGTTGCAAGACAATCCGAAGGTCAAGGAAATAAGGGGCCTTGGCCTCTATCTCGGTGTCGAGACGACGGAGCCACAATGGGCCGAACAGTCGCTTTATCGCTGTCTCACCGACGGCCTCAGCTTCAAGGTCGGCGGCGGTGATGTCATAACGCTCTGTCCGCCCTTGACGATCGAGGAAAAAGATCTTGACCTCGCCCTCGATATCCTGGTCCGAAGTCTTCAATCTTGAGGGCCAAGCCTAAACACCAAAGGCGTCGGCAACCAGCTTCGTGTCGGTGAATTGACGGAACCGCAGGATTTTTCCGTCTTTCAACTGATAAAAATGGGCTGTTGTCGCCCGAAAAGAAGCGCCGCTTTGATGCGTTCCTTGATAAATGCCGATGACCAACACTCCATTGTCGGCAACTTCATGCATTTCATCATGGTCGAAGCGGAAGCTTGCCCATAATTGGCCGAGCTTTTTGAACACACCCTCGATCACGGCGTCAGCGCCATGGTGATGGCCGCCTCCGGGAAAGCCCGGCATTTGGATCCATGCCAGATCCTCATGGCACATAGATCGAAAGGCGTCGTGGTTTCCGGCCTTGATGACGTCATAAAGTCTCAGAATAATTGCTGAATTGGTCATGAGGTACCTCAGCAGTCGGATGCGAGGATTTCTAGAAGATCGTGGAGGCGTTTGAAATTGTCGTCGCCCAGCTTCTTGCGGTAATCCTCTTCGAGCCTCGCCTTGATGACAAGAGCATCATCGCGCGCCTTGAGGCCCTTTGTCGTAAAGGCGACGATCTTACCGCGCCGATCCTCGGGATCGGGGCGCCTCGAGACCACCCCCTCACGTTCCAAATCGTCAACCAATTGCTGCACGGCCTGCTTAGTGAGCCCCATTTTTCTCACGAGTTCCGTCTGCCGCGTTCCATCGACAGCAATGAAGGGAACCACACTCGATCGCGCTTCCGCATACCAGGTGTGTCCGGCCGCAACCATCGCGTCGGCAAATCGCGATTTCCAGGCCGCTGCTGCTTTCCACAGCGTCCAGCCCAAATGGTCAGTGCCGGCAGTGGTATCCCGTTGGCTATTGTCAAGCCCCTTGACCAAATACATTGTCCTTGATATCGTCTAGTTACTTGACCAATATCCCTTTCGCCGTTGCGAGGCAATCTATGGACCGCCGAACGCTCCTCATGTCGTCTCCACTCATCAGCCTGATCGCTTCATCACCGGCCTTATCAGGAGATATCGCCAAGCGCCGTATCTCCGCAGGGGATATGATTTTCACATGGTTTCATCTCGATGACCAATTGATGGGAAAGCTTCAAGCACCGGCCCCTGGCTGGCTCGCTATCGGCTTTAACAACCAGGAAACGCTTCTCGGCACGCGCTTCATCATGGCGGCCGTCCATGACGACGGCAGTGTCCATGCCGAGGAACGCATTGCAGTCCCGGGGGGGCATGACGCCTTGTCGAACCAAGGCGGAAGCTTGGGTCTTGATCATCTGCAAGGGGCCCGCAAAAACGGCACAACCGAGCTCACCTTCAGCCTTTCCGACAACGTCAATGACCCGAACCAGGTTTCGCTCGCACCGGGATCGCCGACTTATCTCATGCTCGCCTGGTCGCATGAGGCTGACTTCGCACACCACTCCGCCTGGCGCCGCCATTTCGATGTGACGCTTTAACATTCAACTGGAATTGTCCGGGAAGATTGCAGAGATGCCTATCTTCCCGGAGAACGCCAAAGCGGATTTGTGCTAGCCGGGCGAACTGCGCCGCTGCGCTTGGGTTTGTCCGTCATAGCCCCATGAGTCGGCGGGAATCTCATGGAGGATCACATAGGTCGCCTGGGGCATCGAACCGTCGAGCACCTCGCGAAGCATTGCCATGGCATCGCTGATAAACGCGGCCTTCTCCGCTCCGGAATTGGTTTCTTGGGTGATATAGCCGTCGAGATGAGCCGCCGTCCGTCGCCGTTCGGAACCGATACTCCAGCTTCCGCTCGTCACCGGCTCGACGAGAACGCTGGTCAGCCCTGCAACCTTTTTGTGCCTCGTGGACATAAGCTCGGTCGTGCGTTCCTGCAATCTCGTGATCTGGTCGTCGGTCAAGTTTTGTCCGAAGGTTCTAATGTGAATGAACGGCATTGTCGTGTCCCGTTGAATTGTTGGTGATTGATCGACGCCACTCATTTGGCTCTCGCATTCAAGTTTGAAGAATTGGAAGTTATGAATGATGAGTTTTACATAACTGAAGTGACATGATCCTCGATCTCGACATCCTGCGCAGTTTCGTGCTCGCTGTTGATCTCGGAAGCTTTGTCGCTGCGGCGGATCGAGTTGGCCGTTCGCCATCAGCGGTAAGCCTTCAGATGCGTAAGCTCGAAGAGCAGATCGGACAGCCGCTCTATTGGATCTCGGGTCGAGAGATTGCGTTAATCGAGGCCGGCGAAACTGTGCTTCGGTACGGCCGACCAATTTTGTACCTCAACGATGAATGCATCGAAGCCTCAGCCCTTATCAAGATTCGGGGAAACATCCGAATTGGCATACCCAAGACCTCGCCGAAACATGGCTCCCCGGGGTCGTGGGACGCTTCTGCGGCGCCTATCCAGATGTCCAGATCCAGGTCGAAGTGGATCGATCATCGATCATGCATCGACATTTGGCTGAAGGAAAACTCGACCTCATGCTCACTTATTGCACCGACAATCGAACGCACGCTCAGATTCTGCGCGTTCATGATCTGAATTGGATTGCCGGTGTGGACGTGTCGTTCGAGCCGGAGTTGCCTTTGCCACTGGTCCTTTTGTCTCCACATTGCATCTTTCGTGATGCAGCCCTTGATGGTGTTCAACGCCCCTATCGAGAAGCCTTCGTTAGCTCGATTGTCGCCGGTTTGTGGGCTGCTGTTCGCGCGGGTCTTGGTATCACTCTGCGAATTGCGGAGCTGGCACCGAGGGATCTCGGCCTTGCAGATATGGTCAATGTTCCTGTGTCACCGCCCCAGTCGGCGCTCACGCTTCAGACAAATACCAACTCTCTCAATCCCGCCACAGAGCATCTCATCCGCGTAATTCGTGAAAGCGCGATGCTTTAGAAAAAGCTGTTCTCAGTGACAGGTTTCTCAGCGTTAAGGAGGGACGAGAGCATTGACAACGCGTTGCTTCTAGTGCGCGTTTTGCTCGTTGGCTGGAGCGATGGTCACGCAAGGTGAGAAAATCAC
Organism: uncultured Geminicoccaceae bacterium; assembly: GCA_964412385.1. Classification (GTDB taxonomy): domain Bacteria; phylum Pseudomonadota; class Alphaproteobacteria; order Geminicoccales; family Geminicoccaceae; genus JBGSYN01. Next base: position 127 of record CAYPOV010000193.1, on the reverse strand, counting down.
CTAGATCGTCATGCTCAAGGCCTCGTATTCATCGCCGCCGGCTCACTCGATGGCTCTCATGGATCCAGATTGATTGGCTATTCTAGGACGAGAGACATATAATAGAAAAAAGTCTTGACAATAGGCT
>CAYPOV010000192.1:0-8917 GCA_964412385.1 uncultured Geminicoccaceae bacterium | reverse complement strand
CGATCTCTTCCAGCTCCAACGCATCAGTCGCCGGCCACCGCCGCAACAACTGCACGCGCAAATCATCGGCATGAGCCCGCTCATCCGCGTTCATAACAAGACGTCGATTCATCGACTCATGTGATGTCGAACCATTCACTCGTGGCGCTTCAACCAGTGCATTGTTTAATTGAGGTGTCATATCGATTTGTCCTATTCGAAATCAAAACCTTCGCAAACTATCACGGCTCAGCCATAGAATCAAGCAAAAAAACCTCATAAAGGACAATAAACCGTTTTATAAAGTATGCGCGGAGAGCCATCATGCTAGTCTTGCCGGGTATCTGAATTGGCCTTTTGGCTATTAGAGATGAAAAAACGCGTTGCACCGTTGTCGACGATCATTGGAATGGCGCCAACAGTGAAGGTCGAGCCAATTGAACCTGCGGAAGTGTTTTAGACGTCTGCTTTCGGATCGGTCCCAAAACGGCAGGGCATCGAGCTTCGACCGCAGGATCGTCATAGCATCTCGCGTCGAGTGCATGGAGTCGAAACTTGGAGCCGGATTGCCTCAAATGGACATGCCCCACATGCGGCCAGATTTCACATCAGTATTCCTTGAGCATTATGCGCGAAGCACCCAGTTCAACGCGCGGCTGACATCTTCTTTGGCACGATCTTGAAGGCAATGGCCGTGTGCTATGATCAGATTGTCGAAATCCCAACTGAGGATCGTTTCGATGCTCCTCCGCATCGCCTTCTTGTCCCGAACACTGAGCTTGACATCAATGGGGACACCTCCGTTCTTACCCAGAATACCCGTAAGGTGCTTGATGCCCCGCCAAATCCACGATTCACCTGCGGCTACATGTTTCTGAATGAAGTCGGTGATGATGAGTGTCTTGGAGGGTTTGTGCAGAAAAGTAACTTCATCCAAGACAGCGTGTCCATCAATGAGGCAATGATCGATATCACCGCTCCAAGGGATTTCAACGTCGTCCAAAAGCACTGCATCGACGGCGATATCGGGGTGGCGCTTGTTGAATGCAGGCGAACACCAAACCTTGGCTGAAGGACACAGGGATTTCCAAGGTTCAATGCCGAGGCTATGGATCTTATTGGGTGCAACGAGATGCTCGATCGGGCCTAGTTGCTCAACAGCGCGGTGACGTTCCGGCGTCGGTAGCACCGGTGAGTGCAGCCAAATGCCTCCCGACTGGAGACGGACGATCGTCATGCGTGTCGTGAACGGCAGAATTCCATACATGCGGACATCGTCGCCCTTCATTATCCATATGTTATCTCCAAATGGCTGCAAATCGATCAACATCTCGAGCTTCTCAATTCTTGAGACGAGTGCGGCGAAATCTGTGCGATGTGTAATATTGAATGTCGTGTACTCGACTAAATTGGTTACGTTGCATTTCTCAAACGAAATCGTCTCCTCAACACAACATCATCAGTGCAACGCCAAAGCTGCAATCGAAGCCGCCTCAAAGTACTTTTCATAAGCTATTGCTTCTTTCTGTCGCCGTGTCCGGACCCAGTATCCAGTCCGCCGCGCCGTGCGTGTTCAGCAGATGAGAGACACATGCCGCAAAGTCAGGCAGTACGTCCATCCTCTTGCAGGCATCTGCCCATGTGACGATCAATCGGCGACAAAACGCTCATGGTTAGTGCGTCAAAGTCTGCTTATGGACCACTTAAGGAGGAAGATTCATGCGTAGACTAGTCGGTTTTCTTACAATGGCGGGTTGGCTTTGCGGCCCCTGGACGGCGCAGGCACAGACGATACCGTTTGAATGCGCGCCCATGACGATCACCACCGATGGTGCTGAGCGCGACGTCCTGTTTATCGATGCCGGAAGCGCTGATGAGGCCCATGGCGACGCCCGTATCGGCCATCGCCCGGTGCTTTATGCTGATGGCGAACGCGCAGGCGTCATGCGCTGGATCGTAACGTCGCTCGATCCAGCCGTTAGCGAACGGGATCACCGTTGGGTCCGTGTCATTTTCCTTCTGGAAGACGGCGATCTCTATATCGAATACATCGCAGAAGGCGCGAACCCGGCGCACGATACCAGCCAAGCGACAGTCGCACCGTTCAATGAGGGAATAGTCGTCGGCGGCACAGGCGCCTTTGCCGGTGCCAGCGGCGCACTCGAAGTTCATGTCGACGACCCGCTCTTCACCTTCGAGCTCGATCTTCGCTGCGATTAGCGCTGTCTGCCCGGACTAATCCAACCGGCAGCCTTCGCGTTCGCTGAGGTGGCGCGCAGAGTTGGTATGAAAAAGCGCGTCAACCTCGACGGTCTTAGCGGCATCGTCGAAGCGAAGCTCGTCGATATGGATGAAGTATTTGGTATAGTCCCGGCAAGCTTGGTCACTGCGGCCAATGACATAGCGGCAGGTGCAGTATTCCTTGGCGGTAAAGGCCGAGAGGATGCTCGGAAAGGCCTTGGCGTATTGCCAGTTCCAGGCGATGACGACGATGAGTGCCACGAGGATTAGGCCGACCAAGCCGAGAAAGCTTCGAGCGGTCCATTTCAGGATTCTTTTGATCATCCGGCGTCTCCTTTGAGTGTAACTTCATCCATGACGAGCCTCAGAAAGTCACCTGTATCGAAGCCCCATCCACGGTCTTCGGCGGTGCGTACGATGACAAGATCCTGGCTCGGGAAAACGAAGAGCTTTTGGCCCCAATGGCCGGAGCCGATCAGCACGTCTTCCGTCAGCTCCGGATAAGCGGGCGGGATCCCCGCCTCCTCATCGCCGGCATTGCTCCACCAATGAAGCCCGTAGCGGGCGCGTCGTCTCAGCCAATCAGGAGCATCGTCATAGATTTGGATAAAGCCGGGTGCGAGCTTGGCCGATTGCGCGACCCAGCCTTCGGGTAGGATGCGTTCACCATTCCAGACGCCGTCGCGGGCGAAGAGCAGTCCGAAGCGTGCCAGATCGCGCGGGGTTAGATGCAGATAAGACGAGCCTACGAAAACACCCTGGGCGTCGCGTTCCCAGACCGCACTTTCGATTCCGAGGGGCTCGAACAAAAGCTCCCAGGGGAGATCTTTGTAGCGCTCCTCGCCGACGACATCGCGAAGCGCGCGCATCAAAATCAGGCTGTCGCCGCTCTTGTAGCGCCACGCCGTGCCGGGCTCGGCCGTGCGCTCGTGGGCAGCCGCGAAGGCACCCATATCGTCGCGCCCCAGAGTATAGAGCATGGCAATGACGGAGGATAGAAAAGGACCGTATTCGTAGGATTCGTCGAAATCCAGGCCCGAGCTCATCGCCAGAAGATCGCGGAAAGTCGTGGTGTCACCGGCATCACCGAGAACGTCGCTATAGGTCGAGACCTGCTCGTCGATGTCCAATAGCCCTTGGTACTGGGCCGCACCGAAAAGCGCATTGACCACGCTCTTGCTGATCGACCAGGCATAATGGCGCATGTCGGGTGCGTAATCGCCAGTATAGCGTTCGAACAGGAGCGCGCCGTCCTTAGCGATGACGAGACCGTCGGTGTGCACGCCCTCGGCCTCGCTCTCGAACGTGAACGCTTCGAGAGCGGCGAGTGCTTGAGGATCGAGCACCGTTTCGGAGGATGAAGGTTCGGCCCAAGATGGCTGGGGCCAAACCTCTTGATCGTCTATCTCTTCGCCAACCGCCGGAGCGGTCAGAGCGAGGGAAAACAGAACAATAAGGGCTGCTGGCTTCAACGTCTCTTCAATGGTGGTTAGTCGATAATGTGGTATCCACCATCAATATAGGCCGTTCCGCCCGTTATCAGCCTTGCGGCATCGGTGGCGAGAAAGGCCGTCGCTCGGCCGACATCATCGATGCTCACCAATGCGCGCGAGGGGGCCTTCGCCTGGGCGCGGTCGAGGAACTCGTCGAAGGAGGCAATGCCGGAGGCGGCACGGGTCTTGAGCGGGCCGGGCGAGATGGCATGCACGCGAATGCCTTTGGGGCCGAGCTCGGCGGCGAGATAACGCACCGAAGCCTCGAGGGCTGCTTTGACTGGCCCCATCATGTTGTAATTCTCGACCACTTGCTCGGCGCCATAGTAACTCATGGTGAACACTGCACCGCCGTTCTTCATCAGAGGTTCGGCGAGTTTGGTCATGCGAATCAAGGAATGGCAGGAGATGTCCATCGCCAGAAGAAAGCCTTCTTTGGAGCAGTCGACGACGCGGCCATGGAGGTCGGCGCGCGGGGCAAAGGCAATCGAGTGGAGCATGAAGTCCAGCCTTCCCCACTCTTTGTCGATGGCCTCGAAGACATCCTCGAGCGCATTCTCGACGCGAAGGTCCATCGGCATGAAGAGTGGTGCATTGAGGGTTTGGACGAGCGGTTCGACATAAGGTCGGGCTTTTTCGTTGAGGTAGGTGAGGCAGAGTTCGGCGCCCAAATCGTGGAAGGCTTTGGCACAGCCATAGGCAATCGACTGATCGTTGGCGATACCGGTTACCAGCCCGACTTTGTCGTCGAGCGTAAAGACTTTGCTATGTTCCATGGAGGCGATCCTTTGGTGTTACGCTTGGCGGAGACGATCCAGCGTATGACGGGCGATCATCCATTCTTCGTTGGTCGGAACGACATGGACCTCGATTCGGCTTCGATCCGAGGAAATTTTGCCTGAGCAGGTCCGGTTGCGTTCCCCATCCAACTCGATGCCGAGCCAGGCCGCACGCTCACAGACATTGGCGCGAAGCGACTGACTGTTCTCGCCGATGCCGGCGGTGAACACCAGCCCGTCGATGCCCTGCATGGCCGATGCAAGGGCCGCCATTTCCCGAGCGATCCGATAGACGAAATAGTCGATCGCGAGCTTGGACTTGGGGGAGTCGCTCGTCTCGAGATCGCGCATGTCGTTGCTGATGCCGGAAAGGCCCTTGAGGCCGCAATCGTAGTAGAGCAGGTGCTCGATTTCTTTGTCCGACATGTCCTTATTGGCGGCGAGATAGAGCACCACACCCGGATCGAGCTGGCCGGGACGGGTTCCCATCGGCAAGCCGTCGAGGGCTGTAAAACCCATAGTGCTCTCGATACTCTTGCCGTTCTCGATGGCGCACATCGAAGCGCCGCTGCCGAGATGGGCGACAACAACTTTTTTCTTGGCAATCGCCGGCGCTGCATCAGGCAGGGTGCGGGCGATGTATTCGTAAGACAGCCCGTGAAATCCGTAGCGGCGGATCCCCTCCTCGTAGAGAGATTCGGGAATCGCAAAACGCTCGGCGAGCGGGCTTTGCCCCCGGTGGAAGGCGGTATCGAAGCACGCCACTTGCGGCATATCGGGATAGTCGCCGTAGATCGCCCTGATCGGTGCGAGATTGTTGGGCTGGTGCAGCGGGGCCAAAGGCACGAATGCATCGAGCTGCGCCAAGATCTCGCTATCGACCAGGGTTGGCTTTGAATAGAGCGGCCCACCATGAACCACACGGTGGCCGACCGCCTTGGGCACGCCGCCTAAATGCTCACCGAGCCAGGCTTGAAGATGGTGTAACGCCGATGGCACGTCCTTGATCGTTCCCTCTTCAAAGGCTTGATCCGCGAGTGACGTCCCTTCGGCGTCTTTGGCGCGCAGCCGCGCATGCGTGCCGATGCCGTCCATCTGGCCCTTAATGGTGGCATCGAGCGTATCGCCGTCACCAATTGCAAAGAGCTGGAACTTGATGCTGGAGGAGCCGGCATTGATGACCAGAATGGTGTCCGCCATGACTGTCACCCCTGGATCTTCGAGGACTGCCTTAGGGCATTCGCGTACATCGCAGCGACGGCACAGGATGCCTGCTTGGCGCGGACGTTGTCGGCGCGGCTGGTAAGGATAATCGGAACCCTCGCACCCAAGACGATGCCAGCGGCATCTGCATTGGCGAGAAAGCTCAAATTCTTGGCAAGCATGTTGCCCGCTTCGAGATCTGGCGCGAGGAGGATATCGGCTTGACCGGCGACCGGCGAGTGGATCTCCTTGACACGCGCTGCCTCGAGGCTGATGGCGTTGTCGAGGGCAAGCGGGCCGTCGAGGAGACCGCCCTTAATTTGTCCGCGATCCGCCATCTTGCAGAGAGCGGCCGCCTCGATCGTCGAGGGGATCTTGGGGTTGACGGTCTCGACGGCCGAGACGATGGCCACTTTAGGAGTTTCCGTGCCAAGGGCTTTGGCGAGATTGATCGCGTTTTGGACGATGTCGGCCTTGGTCTGAAGATCCGGAAAGATGTTTACGGCGGCATCAGTAATCATCAGCGGCCGCGGATAGGTCGGCACATCCATGAGAAAGACATGGCTGATGCGCCGTTCGGTGCGGAGGCCGGTTGTCTTGCTGACCACCGGTCCTAACAATTCGTCGGTGTGGAGACTGCCCTTCATCAAGAGCTCGGCCCTTCCCTCACGAACCAGTGCCACGGCTTGTTCGGCTGCGGCATGGCTGTGCGGTGCATCGACGATGTCCATGCCTGAGATATCGAGCCCTTCTTCGGCGGCGATAGCCTCAATTCTGGCACGCGGACCCACGAGAAATGGCTCGATGATCTCGTTGCGCGTAGCGCGGACCACGGCTTCGAGCGCCGATGCCTCACACGGATGAGCAACAGCAGTTGGAATTGACGGGATCTCGCGTGTACGCTTGATCATGGTCTCAAAATGATCAAGGCGATGGATGTGAAGCTCGGGCAAATCCTGCATGGTGACGAATTCTTTGGTGGCAGGCGCTTTGACCTCGGCCTCGCCCGTGAGAATCGTCTTGCCGTCCTGATTGAAGCAGACACAGTCGAAGGTGACGGTTTGATCTTCGGCATGCTTCTCCTTCACTGTGACCCGAGCCGTCACCGTTTCGTCAAGGCCTGCGGGTGTCACGAAATCGAAGCTTTGGCGAACGTAAACTGTGCCGGGGCCCGGAAGGCGAGTTCCGAGCACCGAGGAGATCAACGCTCCGCCCCACATGCTGTGAGCGACGACACGCCCTGCCGGCGACTTTTCGGCAAACGCCTGATCCAAGTGTGTGGGATTGGTGTCGCCTGAAATGAGGGCAAACTTGGCGATTTCCTCGGAAGTGAGCACGCGGCTGAGTTCTGCCTGCATGCCGGTATCGAGCTCATCAAAAGTCTTGTTTTCGATCGTTTCCACAGCCTTCATCCAACTTTATCCTGCACGAACGCCTGATTTCGTCCAATGCTGAGCCTCGTTACCTCGATGACCTACATTCCATTCGTGACGGTTCTGCGACGATTTCCATCATTTCTCGAGTGTTGGACATGACCAGAACCGTCTTCACCAATGGTGTCATCTTCGCCAATAGTTTCTTGATTGAGGCACACATCCTCGCCATCGAGAAGTGTCGCGTCCTCGACATTATGCCAGAGGGCAAAGAGCCGCCCGATTCTGTCATCGTCGATCTTGAGGGTGGCTATCTAGTGCCTGGCTTCATTGACATTCAGGTGAATGGCGGCGGTGGTGTTCATTTCAACGCCACGCCAACGGTCGAAGGGCTCCGGAGGATAGCCGAGGCTCATGCAGCATTCGGTGTCACATCACTCTTGCCGACAATCATCACGGATAGCGACGATGTCATGGAAAGAGCGATCCGGGCGGCCGATGACGCCATCGCGGGAAATGTCCCTAGCATCATCGGTGTTCACCTTGAGGGCCCCTATATCAATCCTTTACGAAAAGGTGTGCATGCAGCAGAGCAGATTCGTTCGCCCGATGCGTCGAGCGTTGCCCGCCTCACGTCTCTGAAACGGGGATCAACACTCGTCACCCTGGCACCAGAGCACGCCGGCAATATGCTGATCCGGTCTCTTGCCGACAGAAACATTTGTGTCGCAGCAGGACATACCGATGCAAGTTACCAGGAGATCATCGCCGCTGCCGAGCATGGCCTCAGCGGTGTCACTCATCTCTTCAATGCGATGCGCCAATTCGGCTCGCGCGAACCCGGAACTGTCGGCGCTGCTCTTGATTGCGATCCACTTTTCGTTTCCATGATCGTCGACGGCCATCACGTCCACCCGGCGAGCATGTCTGCGGCGTATCGGTGTCTGGGTCCGAACAGGCTCTGTCTGATCTCGGACGCCATGCCCACCGTGGGCACCGATTGGAAGGAATTCAATCTCCAAGGACGCCGCATCGTTCGCGAGAACGGAATACTGACGACCGAGAGCGGTACGTTGGCCGGTGCCGATATCGGCATGATCGATGCGATACGGAATGCTCAATCCATGCTTGGTGCGACGTTCGCCGACGCGCTGCAAATGGCCACGCTTACCCCGGCACGGTTCATGGGCATGGAGCAAGATCGAGGCCGCATCACACCCGGATCTCGCGCTGATCTTGTCTGGCTCGACCGTTATCAAAATGTTTGCGGCACATGGATCGAAGGGAAACGCGTTTTCGTGGGCTAGAGACAAGTTTTTTTGTCTGCCAGATGCAGTTCTGGCCCAAACACGCTTCGTATGGAAGCAAAACTGTGAGGTATGGGCTCGCAGTCGCGCGCTACTCGACTGCTGCGGCCTCTGCTCCATTGTCGATCGAGTCATTGCCCTCAACGATCTAGGCAGCAAGACGGCTGTTGAATTCGACAAATTACACATCATGGCTCAAGGTGCCGTGCGTGGCATGCGATGACAGGGAATGATCAATGACAAGAAGAGTGGGCTTTATCGGGCTTGGCTATATGGGCGCACCGATGGCACGAAACGTGATGAAGAACGGTTACGAGATGACCGTTTACGATATCGTCCCTAGTGCGATCGAAGCGCTTGTTGCCGATGGTGCTAAGGCTGCGGGCTCGCCTGCGGAAGTCGCCTCGCAAAGCGATATCACGATTACGATTGTCCCGGATGCGCCGGATGTTGAAAAGGCAGCGCTCGGTCCCAGCGGCGTGATCGAGGGACTTCGCCCTGAAGGTCTCTATGTCGATATGAGCACCATCGATCCCGCCACC
>CAYPOV010000191.1:1893-8918 GCA_964412385.1 uncultured Geminicoccaceae bacterium | reverse complement strand
GATTTTGAAACCTGGATTGCCGCTCGTCTGCAGATAGACAGGGTTGATGTCTGGCGTATTCACGAAAAAATTGGGGCGCATGTGTTCGCGCGGCTCGTCCTGGGTGAGTTCGATAAGATACTCTTGGAGCTCGGCTTTGGTGTTGCGCCAGGTGAAATAGCTGTAGCTCTGAGTGAATCCGAGCTTTGCCAGCCGCTTCATCATTTTTGGCCGTGTGAAGGCTTCGGAGAGGAACATGGTTTCGGGATGGCGGCTCTGCACCTCGAACAGCATCCACTCCCAGAACGGCAAGGGCTTGGTGTGCGGATTGTCTACACGGAAGATTTTGACCCCCTGTTCGACCCAGAACAGGATCACATCGCGCATCTCGTACCAGAGCGATGGCAGTGCACCTTCGCGGTAGAATGAGACATTGGTGATGTCTTCGTATTTCTTCGGTGGATTCTCCGCATATTTGAGACTGCCGTCTGGGCGCCAGTCGAACCAATCGGGATGGCTCTTGAGCCAGGGATGGTCAGGTGAACAGTTGATCGCAAAGTCGATGGCGATTTCGAGACCGTGGTCGCTCGCGGCCTCGATGAGACGCCTGAAATCGTCGAACGATCCGAGCTCGGGATGGAGTGCGTCATGGCCACCTTCATCAGCACCGATCGCGTAAGGCGAACCAGGGTCGTCCGAACTTGGTGTGAGACTATTATTCCGGCCTTTTCGGTTGGTTCGGCCGATGGGATGGATCGGCGGGAGATAGAGCACGTCAAACCCCATATCCTCGACATAGGGCAGCTTCTCGATGACATCGTCGAATGTGCCGTGGCGACGAGGATCGTCACTTTGCGAGCGGGGGAACAACTCGTACCAAGCGGCGTAGGCAGCGAGTGTTCGATCGACCGTGACTTCAAGCTCCTTATCATACCGCGAGAGATTGTCGCGAAGGTCGCACCGCTCCATCAAGAGTTTAGTGTCGTCCGAGAGAAGTTGCGCCAGTTGAAAGCCGTGGTCATCCTTGCACGCATCGATCTCTTTCAACAATAAGGCGAATGCCTCACGATCCGCGCCCTCGGAGTTTTCTGAGGTGCGCCTGACTAGCTGACGGCCCTCCTCGAGCTCCAGGCTGAGATTGAGACCCGCGTCATGTTTTTTGCCGATTTCATAACACCATGACGCAAATTCGTCGCGCCATGCCTCAATGGTGTAATCATATCGGATGTTCCGCGTGAGCGGGAAACTGCCGGCCCACCGGTCGTTATCGACAAAGGCCATGGGAACACGGCTCCAGCTAGTGGAGTCGGCTGGGCGATACGCAAGGCAAGCGGCAATCTTGTCATGACCATCGGCAAAGATGTCGGCTTCGACGGTGAGGACGTCACCGACCACGCGTTTGACGGGGAACCTTCCGCCATCGAGTTCCGGTGCCACTTTCTCGATCGCCACACGACATGTTGCGAGTTCTTGGAGATGCTTTTCGCTCGCTCGTCGTGTCCGTGGTTGGGGCGGTATGGCTTTTGCCGATCGGCTCCGAAACAGGCGGGCCTCGAGCGGATCGAGGCTCAGTGGTATTGTCGCATCAAATCTCTTGGGTTCGGCAAGAGGCGTCATGTCCTCGAATGCTTCGAAACGGCCGCCGGTTGCCGTGATCATCGCATGAATGTCGGTGCCGACAGGGCGCCCTTCACTCGGATTGAGCGCGAGAATGGTCGCTTCGTTCGCATTGAAAAGGGCTTGTCGATCCGAACGAAGAAGGCCGACCAAGGGGCCATTGGGCGAAGATATTCGTGTCACCGGCGTGCGGTCGGCAAGTGTCGGAACGCTGTCTTTCAGGGAATTGGCCGCTGCGATAAATTCCCGAATGTCAATGCGAGGGGATGACGTCTGCTCGCCCCAATCGCCTGTTTCGGTTGGAGTTCTTGCGAGCGGCTCGGTGACGCCGAATTCGAATCCCATCGGCATGAGCACGCCAGTGCCAAGAAACAGTGCCGCGAAATAACGGTTTTTGTAGAGCGCCTCGATCTGCTGAGTGTCGGTGATCTTGCGGACGTCCGCTAGTCGCCCTGTATTGTGATCCTCGGGAAAAGCGATCGTTGCTGCAACTTGCTGAATCAAAGGAAGCTGTTCGAGAAACCAGGGATCTCGAAAGTTCCACCAAAAAGAGCTGTCGAAGATGAAATCGAACTTGGCGGTTTCGAGCGCTTGAACTTGTTCGATCGGACAACCGAGCGCTGCCGCAATGAATACCGCGCTCGGGTGTTTGCCCTTCAAGCGTGCGATCAAGTCACGCCAGAACTCGCCAGGAACCTTATAGGCTGCAGAACAGCGGAACCCTCCGAATCCGAGATCCAAGTAGTGTTCCGCGAGAGCTGCGAAATAGCTGAGTTGCTCCTCTCGAAACTCGTCGAGGAATTGGATTTCGGCCAGATCCGCCATGGTGTGTGGATGAAATGGATCGACAGGATTCGCCAACTGCGGCGAAATCAGTGATCCGTCGCCACGCCGTTTGAACCAGTGTGGCTTGTCATGCACCAGGGTTCCGTCGATCGCCGCATGCGGCAATATCAAATCGGTAAGGAGCCCAAGCTCATGGCGTTTGGCTTCTTCACAAACCTGGGCAACGAGTGACGTTGCCGATCCGTTTCCTTGGGGCCTTATCGCCGGATGGAGTTCGTAAGGGTTTCCAACCGCATAGATGCTTGTAGATTGGCCCGGCTCGAAAAATGCGTTAATGTAGACCCAGTCGAACCCCATCGACTGAATCCTGGGAAAATGCGCAGGCCATTGAGAGATCTTGCCGGCCAGGAGCGGATGAAGATTGTAGATCCGAGCTTTGACGGGTGCTGAAGTGGACCGCATACCGTGTCTCTATCCCGTTTGTTTGGTCGGTTGGCGGTAGACTGGTGGCGCGCAGGCCAAATGGCAACCCTATCATCGCGTGACAACAATAGAGCCGAGGCAGTCGTCTCTAAGATAGCGGTGACGACAAGACTAATTTACATAATATGATTTGTATTTTGAGTAATACTTGTCGACGCCACCATAACCGTATCGGGCATGTCGCTCGACGTTAACTTGCGTGATGACGGCTCCCGCCAATGTGCAATTTGTCGTTGAAAGCAGTTTGACGGCATCTTCGAGCGTGTCGCGTGTCGTCTTTTCCCACTGAACAACCAGTAGCATGGCGTCGGCAAGCTCGGAGATCACGCGGCTGTCACTCACCCCCAGATAAGGTGGGCTGTCGATAACGATCCAGTCATAGCGATCGCGAAGTACGTCCATAAGGCGCTTCATGCGTTGCGACGCCAACAAGGTCGTCGGGTTGCTCGGCGTTCTGTTGATCGAGATCAAATCAAGCCCGGTGACGTCATCGTGCAGAACGAGTTCCTCAAACGAGAGCTCATCGGTAAGATAATCGATCAGGCCACCTTGTCGGGCCGCGGTAACCTCTCGCTGAACACTTGGGTGCCGGAGGTCGAGATCGATGAGCAGCGTTCTTGAGCCCGAATATTGAAGCGAAGTTGCGAGACTTGTCGCAAGCGTCGTCTTGCCTTCATTCGGAACCGATGACGTAACCTGAATGACCTTGGGGGGATGATCGACGTTACTCAGACGAAGTGATGTGTGAATACTTCGAACTGATTCGGCATAGGTCGATAAAGGCTTCTCGAGCAAGTATTCGTGGAGCTTCTGGCGCCGGGGCACTGAAATATGTGGCACATAGCCAAGGCAGGGAAGGCCGAACTGGTGCTCGATTTGTTTGGCACTGCGTATGCCGTTGTCGAGACGTTCAAGGAGGAGGGCGAACAAGACACCGATCATGGTCGATGCGGTGAGACCGACCGCCGCGAATAGAGAGGGTCCTGGCGTGCTGGGCGCACGTGGAGGTTTGGCAAGACCCACGACGCGGGCATCCGATTCGATGATCTGTTCCTGTTCCCTAGTCTCCTGATAGCGCGTCAGAAAGTTCTCATAGAGTGTCCTAATCGCCGACGCCTGCCGTTCGAGTTCACGAAGTGGAACGGCTGCTTGGCGGTTCTCGGCACTGGCATCCTTGATACGTGTGATCTCGCTTTCGAGGGCATCGACACGAGATTGCGCGACTCGTGCATCGTTCTCCATATTGAGGATGATGCGATCGACCTCGGAAATCATTTTGGCGCGTAGTTCCGACTTATCCACTTGGATCGCTTGGATCCTTGGGTGTCTTTCACCAAACGCCGATCGCAGCTCGGTTTCCATGCGTCCGAGTTCGGTTTCTTGACTCCACAGCTCAACGAATAGCGGCGATGACATGACCTCCGGGACAGTTTCGAGACTCTTGCCATCCTCGACCAATTCTTCAACGAGGCGAATTCTTGCTTGTCTCTCTGCGAGTGCAGAACGAGCTTGAGCGAGTTCGGCGTTCAAATTGACTAGTTCGAGCTCATTCAGTGAGTTCTCATTGACGTCAACTAGGTCGTTTTCGACCTTGAAATCTTCAATCTCTTCTTCGGCCTCTTCGAGCTGGGCTTTGAGCGACTCCACGCGGCTGAGAATCCAGTCGCTTGCCCGTCCAGTCGCCTCCTGTTTGGTCTCGACCGATGATTGAACAAAGAGCTCGGCAAAACCGTTTGCGATTCGCGCCGCCTTCTCAGGGTTCTGAGCGGTAAACTTGACATCGAGAACCAGCGATCTTCCATCTTGGGACACTTGAAGAGCGCTGCCGACATTGCGTTCGGTCAGGTCTTCGGCGACGGCCGAGGTTGTGTCGGCATCGAGGGCAAGCGGGCGCTCTTCTGCCAGGCCTGTTGCAATCAACCAGTTGTCGGGGATCCAGGCGACAAACGAACGCCAGGGATCATCGAGAACAACATCGACTTCTCGTTGGTTCTCGTCCCTCAAGGTTGGGTTGAACTCGGGATCTTCATTGAGTTTAAGGGTCTCCGCGACCCGCGCCACATGATCGGGAGATCGAATCATCTTGATTTGTGTGTCGACTGTAGTTGTATCCGTGCCCAGCCCGGAAAGCACCGCCTCCACATCCACGACGTTAGACTGCCGCGAATCGATCATGACTTTGGCTGTCGCGGTATATTTGGGCACCATCTGCATGCCCGCCATTGCCGCAATAACCGTTCCGAGAATACCGATGCTGGCAATCATTTTCCATCGACGGCGCAACATATTGAAAATGTCGCGAATGTCGAACCCATCACCTTCATCGGCATAATAGCTGCCATAGGGATCGGGCCCATAGGCCGCAGGACCGTAATGTCCGTCTCGAAAGCCGTCCTGGCGGGCTCCGGGAGCCGGTATCAGCCCTGGCTCTGAATGTGCCGGACTGCCATCGTACCGATTGGTGCCTTGCATTTCTTATCCGACTTGAATTTGCTGTCTGTGATAGCAAAACGATTGAAGCACTCGGGCAGTATTACTCCCGAACGGTCGTCATACTAGCGTATAGATGGAATTTTCCAAGCACTTGATTGGTGAGCTTCGTGCGACACGCATGCGGCGTGGCAATCCTACCGCATGTTGCACATGCGGCGCGCGATGTTTCTCGATACCGACTGAGTTTGTCGATGCCAGGCGGCGCTAGGTTAACGCAGGCCCGATCGCATCTGCACTCACGCAATACGACTGCATCGTGGCGAACGTGCAGACAGCAGGGCAAATAGGCACAAACTTAGTTCACGGCTCTCATCACACGCTTCATGAACTCCCGCTTGAAACCGGCGTTGGCTTTGGGCAGCGAGGCAAAACGGATGACCACCATATTCTCGCTTGGAATAGCAATCGCCAAGGTTTCTTTAAACCCATGTGCATAACAGGCGTCACGCGGAACCGATGAACCAAGCGCTCTTCCGGTGGAATTAAGCCACCAGCCCAAGCCGTAATAGCGTTGACTGTCGCTATCGACCGGAAACGGTGAGTTCGGTGTCCGATAGAATCTGGTGTTGTTTAGGAAAGAAGGCTTGCGGCAAAGATCGCGTGCGCGGCCTGCGCTCATTAATTGTTTCTGGCCGTTGCCGCTTTTCCACGCGCCCTCGTTCATCACCATATAAATGACCTTGGCGAGGTCGAGTGGCCGAAACTCGGCTTTACTCGATCCTTTGTCATACTTGCCAACACGTCCCCAGGGCACTGAAGAGATCCCCATTTCCCGCCCGAAATAATTGACAAAGAGTTGCGACAGTCGCTTCCCGGTCCGCTCTTGCGCCACCATGGAGAGCATTTCCATCGGCAGGGATGCATAAGACCATTCTTTGGTCGAGTTGGTGCGCATGTCTCTATTGAGGATGGTATTCAGATAGTTGTTTTCTCCCGGCTGATCATGAGGCTTGAGCCCGGAGGTCATCGCCATGGCATGCCGGATCTCGATTGCCTTCTTGCGATTGTCGTCATTTCCCCAGTTTCCGGGCATCTGAGTGTAAAGCGCTTTCTCGGGGCAAAGAGCATTGTGCTGTTGACAGGCTCGCATCAATGTCAACGTCGTCATCGACTTAGTAGCGGATGCGATCAAGAAGCGGTTGTTGTTTCCTTTGTGAAAAACGACGTAGCCATTCTTTACGACAACAACCGTCGAGTCCTTGGAAAAGCCCTTAGAATAGCTAAAAGCCTGGTCTAGATCGTCCCAATCGATTCCGGTTTTATTTCGGATCTCTTTCTTGTCGGACGAGCTCGGCGTCTTGTTCAGCGCCACGAGCGAGCGCCAACTGCCTTTGCCCGGAAAATAGGGGTGGTCTAGAAATTTCTCCGGCACCCAGCCGTCGGACGTACCCTCAAAATTCACTTGCCACCAGCGATCACCACCACCCGACTTGGGCCCGGAGGTGATGCTGCCCAAATCTCCAGGGAACGCGCTACCTTTGACATTCGAGCCATAGGACGCAGTCTGCCTGACGGCAACTTTGCTTCCGACGACAACGCGATGGCCTTTCTTGAAAGTATCGCCGTCATTGCCGCCACCCGAGCCCCTATTGTCTGAGCCCCCATTGTCAGAACCAGCGTCATCGTTGCCGCTCGCGGATGAGCCGTTGCTCTGGCCATTGCCCACC
>CAYPOV010000191.1:0-1793 GCA_964412385.1 uncultured Geminicoccaceae bacterium | reverse complement strand
CTGAAGAGTTTTCGGCCTTGACTGAGGAACCGCCCGAGGAGCTTGAGCTACCGCCACCAGCGTCATCGTTGCCGCTCGCGGATGAGCCGTTGCTCTGGCCATTGCCCACCGAAAAGGCCAGCCCCTCTGACCAACTCCCTGCCTTGCTGCCATTGTAGTCGCGAACCCGCCAAGTGTAGTCGCCGTCGGGGAAACTGCCGAACCTGAAGCTGCAGGTCCCGTCTCCGCAGCCGAACGCCGACAGTTTGCGCTTCGTCGCCTCGAACTTGGACCCGTTCGCGCGATCGACCTTCAGGAGATAGTGCGTGGCGTTGCCGAATTTTTTCCATTCGAATGTGGGGTTGCTGTTTGTCTCTCCGCTTGGGCGTGCGAGAGGGCCATTTCCGCCTGAAGAGTTTTCGGCCTTGACTGAGGAACCGCCCGAGGAGCTTGAGCTACCGCCGCCCGCGCCCAAAGAAAAACTCGCGGATGAGCGTCCACCAAGGTTGGAGCTGTTCTTGTAAGGCTGAACATCCCAGCGATAACTACCCGCTGATAGTTGCTCTCGGGTTTTACACTCACCTCCATTCCCACAACTGTAAGATGAGGCCTTTCTCTTGGCCGCATCGCGAACCACGCCATTTTTGTCCATTAAGCGCCATAAATAATGAGTGGCACCTTTTTCTGCTCGCCAGCGGAATGTGACTGTCCCCGTCGGTAGCTGACCTGTGGGCTCGATCAATTCAACGGCGTGTGCCCACCGAGGCGCAACCATAAATATACCAGCGACGAAAACTGTTATCGTTAATGCTATGAATACGCGCGCACATAAACTCAAAACGCTGCCCTCACCATTTCTTTTTCAAAACTCATTGATTGTTTAATCAGACATGTCAGAGCTGACTTTAATTTCTGAAAAAGTTAAATGCGACAATGTCGACCACTCAAGGGGCTCTCATTTGAACAAACGCATCGCTATGATCTTTATGGCTCCCCTAAAGATTTATTATTTCATTTTTGATTGAAGATCATCGGATCTGGGTTGCCATCGGATCGATCGTATCGCTTTCAACTTTTGCCGGTGTTGCGGGCGTGCACACACTTCTGACCACCCGCCCGCGCCAAGCAAAAATGTCGCGTTTATGCACAGGAGTGTTGGACAGAGAGGCTTGCTATTCAGCCATGAGCTGTGTAGGTTCACTCGGCAACGTGCTGATACACGTGACTATAGAGGAGCGTTTCAGATGACAAAGATCAACAAGGGCATCGCGCTTGCTGCTGTGATGCTGGGTGTTAGTGCGACGACACCAGCTCTCGCGGTCGATGCTGAGTTCGACCGCTTCTTCGATAATGTTTCTGGTTTTAACACAGGGTACTTTAATCGATTCGGTGCTGGGCTGCCGCCCGGCTTCGATTTCAGCGACGTCGAGGTTTCGAACGTCTTCGGCGGGACCGTCGACATGGGATCGAATAACCTGATAGCCAGGCCCGCGGGTCCGGGACCTTTTTCGTTTACCGCGACGATCAATGGCACACCCTTCAATGTAATGGGCGTATTCCGCGGCAACCCAGCGAGCCCGCCTCCGCTGCCTGACCCTGGTGAGGATCCTGTTGAACCACCTTTGAATACCGGCGGGCTCGACATCACGCGTGAGTTCGACGACGCGTCGTCCTTCTCAGTTGCGATTTTGCTCAGAGGTATCCAAAACGACGCAGGTGGTGCCAATAGTATCGCTGCGGTCGGACTTTTCTTCGGCAACGGTGAGGTTGGTATTCTACCCAATGGTAGAGCTATTGTAAGGCCTGACACCCCG
>CAYPOV010000190.1:0-8938 GCA_964412385.1 uncultured Geminicoccaceae bacterium | reverse complement strand
GTGCGCAAGACGTTTGACGGAGCGCAAAGCTCCATCAAACTCGTACCACCGTGGGGAAAAAAGCCCCCAGAAAAACAAGAACCTCCGGCGCGAATACGCTTCTCTCAGTCGGCTAGTCGAACAACGGTGTTCGTTTCCGTTGCATGGCCAGCGAGGTAGGGGATGATTTGATTGGCGCGTCGTTCGGGTTTGATCTGTGTGTCCGCTGCTTCGCCCGGATAGGCTTGGGCTCGCAATCGGGTGGCCATTGGGCCCGGATCAATGATGTGGGTTGTCAGACCTCGAAACCGCGTTTCGGCGCGATAGGACTCGATCAGGGATTCGAGTGCTGCTTTGGTGGCGGCGTAAGGTCCCCAATAGGCCTTGGATGCGTGGGCGATGCTGTCGGTGACGATAACGATCGACGGTTTGGTCGAGGCGCGAAACAAGGGATCGAGCGTTCGAAGCAGCCGTTGGGTTGCGAAGAGGTTGGTCGCGAAGAGCTGTTCCAGGCGCTTCGGCTCGATATCGGTAACACGCGTCAAAAGACCGAGTTCGGCAGCGCAATGGCAAAAGGCGTCAAGGCGTCCGAACCGTTGGAAGATTGACGGTCCGAGCCGATCGACCTGCTCACCCTGACGAAGATCGAGTGGCAGGAGTGTGAGCGAATTGCCCGATGCCCTCGTCTCGTCATCGAGTTCTTCGAGCCCGCCTTGGTTGCGCGCGATGGCGATGATTTGGGCACCTTGTCGTGCCGCTTCGAGCGCGATCGCCCTGCCCAGGCCACGGCTCGCGCCGGTGACCAAAACAATCCGTCCGTTCAGCGCGCGCTCGGGCGCTTGCGGATCAGACACCTTCGAGAAGCAGCGTGAGTTGCCGTTCGGCGGCTCCGTCATCGGCGTCACGCAGCCGGGTGGGGTATTCGCCGGTAAAGCAGGCGTCGCAGAATTGCGGCCGCTCATCATAGCGATGGGCTTCGCCGACAGCGCGGTAAAGACCGTCGATGGAGACGAACGCCAGGCTGTCAACGTCGATCAGGGATTTCATTTCGTCGATCGAATAGTTTGCGGCGAGGAGTTTGGCCCGCTCGGGTGTGTCGACACCATAGTAGCAGCTATTGGTGGTGGGCGGGCTGGCGATGCGCATGTGGACTTCACGGGCACCGGCGGCCTTGACCATGTTGACGATTTTGGTCGATGTCGTGCCGCGAACGATGCTGTCATCCACCAGGACAACGCGCTTGCCGTTGAGCGTGGCACGATTGGCGTTGTGTTTCAGTTTGACGCCGAGATGGCGGATTGTGTCGGTGGGCTCGATGAAGGTTCGCCCGACATAGTGGTTGCGGATAATGCCGAGATCGAAGGGGATTTTGGCTGCTTCGCTATAGCCGATCGCGGCGGGCACGCCACTGTCAGGGACCGGTACGACGAGATCGGCGTCAACCGATGCTTCTTTGGCGAGTTCGGCACCGATGCGTTTTCGGATGTCGTAGACGCCGCGCTCCTCGACGACGCTGTCGGGCCTCGAGAAGTAGACATATTCGAAGATGCAGAAGCGCTGCCGCATGGTGGCGAACGGCTTGAGAGAGTGAATGCCGTCTTCATTGATGAGGACAACTTCGCCCGGATCGATGTCGCGAACAACCCGCGCACCGATGATATCGAGGGCGCAGCTTTCCGACGCCATGATCCAGGAGCCTTCCAGTTCGCCCAGCACGAGGGGGCGGACGCCCAAGGGATCACGGACGCCGATGACACCGTCCTTGCACAGGACGACCAGCGAGTAGGCCCCCTCCACTTCCCCCATGGCCTCGATCACTCGCTCGAGGATGGTGCGCTGGCCGCTGCGCGCAATCCGGTGGATGAGGACTTCGGTGTCGGTTGTCGATTGGAAGATGGCACCGTCAGCGACCAGTTCCTCGCGCAATGCCAGTGCATTGGTGAGATTGCCATTGTGGGCGAGTGCCAGGCCGCCGAACGCGAAGTCGGCAAACAGCGGCTGCACGTTGCGCATCATGCTGGCCCCTGTGGTCGAGTAGCGGTTGTGACCGATCGAAGCCCTCCCGGGAAGCCCCGTTACCACGGACTCATTGGAGAAGTTGTCGCCGATCAGACCGGATGCGCGGTGGGCGTGGAAGTGGCTGCCGTCGAAACTGACGATACCAGCCGCTTCCTGTCCCCTGTGCTGCAGGGCATGCAAGCCAAGGACGGTATGGGCTGCAGCATCCTTATGCCCGAACACCGCGAAGACGCCGCATTCTTCCTTGAATTTGTCGTCGCCGGCAAATGGAATGCTCATGGGCACTTCATGCCCGAGGATTGGGTCAAGCGGCAATGACTTCGATCGCTCCTAGGTTGCCGGTGACTGCTGGCTTTGGATCTTCACGGTGTGCGCTGATCGTTGATGAGATCTTCGACATTTCGGCGGGTGTCACTGTTGTAGCCTTCTACAGCGCCTTGCAGGTTGTCGGCACCACGCCGGACCGCATCGGCCGCCTCCTCGCCTCTTTCCTCGAGGTTTTGGGGAAGATGTTGGCGCACCATGGCCGCACCTCGGTCGAGATAGGGCTTGACCCATGCTGTTTGCACCCATTGGGGTTGGCGATCGGGCGGGATGAAGAAGCTACCGATCATATAGAGTGCGACAACGATAATCGCACCACGTGCGAGACCGAGGATAAGCCCGACAAGTCTGTCGAGTGCGCCGAGGCCGCTATCTTGGAGTGCACGCGAGATCATGCCGGTGATGATGCGAAACACGATGAGGGGGACGAAGAAGGCAACGGCAATCGTCGCGATGTCGGTGAGGAGTTCGTTCTGTATCGCTTCCTTGAGGAAGGGCTTGAGCGGCTCATAGGCATAGATGGCGACCGCGAAGGCGCCAACCCAGCTGCCGATCGAGAGGGTTTCACGGACCGCACCATTGGCCAGTGCCATGAGTGCGGAAATCAAGATGACAATGCCAACGGCCAAATCGAGTGGCGTGATGGGTAGGCTTTCCATTGGGGCTCCCAGTCAGACGGCGTTGTTGTTGGCGCCCGAAAGATCCAGCGAGTCCAGACAGCTTAACAATGTGCGATGCATCGAAAGGTCCATCCCGCTCTGGTCATGGAGGTCGCCGGTTGGTGCAATGGCGCGATCAAAGCCAAGTTTTTCCGCTTCCTTGAGGCGAAGCTCACTTTGCGCGACGCTGCGGATCTCGCCCGCCAGGCCGATCTCGCCGAAAACCACGGAGGCGTTCGGCAAGGGTTTCGACGAAAGCGACGAGGCGAGCGCCAAAGCGACCGCAAGATCGCCGGCCGGTTCCTGGATCCGCAAACCACCGGCGACGTTGAGATAGACGTCGCGTGGGCCAATCACAAGTCCGCATCGGCTTTCGAGGACGGCAAGGATCATGGCAAGCCGCGCCGTGTCCCAGCCGATCGCAGCTCGACGCGGCGTGCCATATGCAGTGGGTGCGACGAGGGCCTGGATTTCAACGAGGACAGGACGTGTACCTTCAATCCCGGCGAAGACGGCGGCACCGGCGATCCCTTCCTCTCGCCCTGAGAGAAAGAGCGCCGACGGATTGGGAACTGGATGAAGACCCGCCTCGCGCATTTCGAAGACGCCGATCTCGTTGGCCGGTCCGAAGCGATTCTTGACCGCACGCAGGATGCGGAACTGATGGCCACGATCGCCTTCGAAGTAGAGCACCGCATCAACCATGTGCTCAAGCAGCCGGGGCCCCGCGATCTGTCCCTCTTTGGTCACGTGGCCGATGAGAAAAAGGGCAACATTGCGGCGCTTGGCGTAGCGCACCAGTTCGTGCGCGGCGGTGCGGAGCTGGGTCACCGTGCCGGGAGGTTGGTCGAGTTCTGCCATGAAGACGGTCTGGATGGAATCGATGATGAGGGCCGTAGGCTCTCGCTCGGCCTCGAGAGTCGCGATGACATCGGAGACATTGGTGGAGGTGACGAGCTCGATATCGGCATCCGCAAGACTGATGCGGCCCGCTCTCAGCCTGATTTGGCTGATGGATTCCTCGCCGCTCAGATAGACGACAGCGTGTCCGGCTCGGGCGAGATTGGCACCCATCTGCAGCATCAATGTCGATTTGCCAATGCCGGGGTCACCGCCGATCAGAAGTGCCGAGCCCGAAACGATGCCGCCGCCGAGGGCGCGATCGAGCTCACCAATGCCGGTGAGAATCCGGGACGGCGGCGTCGCATCGCCTTGCAGGGTCTCGAGGGCGATGCGTCCGCCACGCTTGCGTTTGGCGGTACCTGGCAAGGGAGCCGATGCCGCCTCCTCGACGAGCGTATTCCAGCCGCCACAACTATCGCAGCGTCCGGTCCACTTGCTTTGAACGGCGCCGCAGTTTTGGCAAACGAACGCGCTTTGTCCGCGGGCCATCAAGCGGTGGTATGGCTGTGTTGTGAAGAGCGGCTAGGCGCGCGAGCCGATCTTAATCGGGCCTTCGGCGCGTCCGTGGATGAATTGGTCGACATAGCCGTTCTCGCTGTGATCGATCGAGGAGACCGGACCTTCCCAAACAATTTTGCCCTCGTGCAACATGGCGACGCGATCGGCAATTTTGCGCACGCTCGCCATGTCATGGGTGATGGAGAGTGCGGTGGCGCCGATTTGCTGGACGCAATGGCGGATCAACTCATTGATGACGTCCGACATGATCGGATCGAGCCCGGTCGTCGGCTCATCGAAGAAGATGATCTCTGGCTCGCTTGCGATGGCCCGGGCAAGACCGACACGCTTTTTCATGCCGCCGGACAGTTCCTCGGGATAGAGGTTGGCAACACTCTCGGCGAGGCCGACCATCTCGAGATTCTTGACGGCAAGGTCTCGCGCCTTTGATCGCGTGATCGAGTGTCGCGCCATGACACCGAAAGCGACATTGTGCCAAACCGGGAGACTGTCGAACAAGGCGGCCCCTTGAAACAGCATTCCAAATCTTCGGCGAAGCTGGTTGAGCTTGCGCGATCCTGCTTTAGTGACATCCTCTCCGTCGACCATAATCGCCCCTTTGTCGGGTCGGAGCAGGCCAAGAATGCATTTGAGCGTCACCGACTTGCCCGTGCCCGATCCACCGATGATCACCACCGATTGGCCCTTGGGCACATCGAGATCTACACCTCGCAAGACGTGCTTTGTTCCGAAGGACTTGGAGAGACTGCGGATCTCTATGGCATTGTCGACACTCATCGGCTGAAGAACAGTTCCGTGACGAAGTAGTTGGCGGTGAGGATGAGAATGGACGCAGACACCACGGCACGCGTCGTTGCCGTGCCAACGCCTTGGGCACCGCCTGTGGAGTTGTAGCCTTGGTAACAACCCATGAGTGCGACCAGGAATCCAAAGACAGCGGCTTTGACAAGGCCCGATACCACATCCATGGTCTCGAGATACTCGAACGTCCGGTCCAAATAGTCGACGGGACTAAATCCAAGTTTCGAGACACTTACCAGGAATCCGCCCATCACGCCGATGACGTCGGCAATCAAGACGAGCAGCGGCAGCATGAGCGTGCCGGCAATCAGCCGGGGAAAAACCAGATAGCGAAATGGGTCGGTCGAAAGAGTCGAGAGCGCATCGATCTGTTCGGTAACGCGCATCGTGCCGATTTCGGCGGCCATCGAGGCCCCCACGCGGCCCGCGACCATCAAGCCTGCGAGCACCGGCCCGAGTTCTCTTGTCATCGACAGAACGACGATCGTCGCGATGGCGCTTTCGGCTTCGAATCGGGAAAAGCCCGTATAGCTCTGAAGCGCCAGCACCATCCCGGTGAAGATTGCCGTCAGCCCCACTACCGGCAACGAGAAGAAGCCGATATCGACCATCTGCTGCAGGATCTGGCGTGGATAGAATGGTCCGCGGAACCCGTGGAACAGGGCCTCGAACATAAAGAGGGCGATGGCGCCTAAGGTACCGAAAAGCCCCAGCGTCATTCGACCGATTGGTCTCAACGGGTTGATCATGACGCCGGGATATAATGGCGATTGAGGCGCATGCCTAGCCGTGTCAGGAACTCATACGAAATCGTTCCGGCAGCCTTTGCCCAGGCATCGACGGTGTTGGTCTCGTCAATGACGTTGACGGTATCGCCGGGCCGGATCGCGCCATTTGGCAGATTTGAGATATCGATTGTCATCAGATCCATCGAGATGCCGCCGGCAATGGGAACCTTACACCCTTTGATTGTAAGACTGTGTTTATGGCTCGCGGCGAGCATAAATCCATCTGCGTATCCGACCCCCAGTGTTGCAAGTGTGGTTCCTGCCACGGCCTTATAGGTCGCGCCGTAACCTACCGTTCCGCTCTTGGAGATCTTGTTGACCTGCAACACCGGAGCCTCGACCGTCACGACCGGTTTGAAGAGATTGGTTTTCTCGGGGGTTGGGTTGCATCCGAACAACGCAATCCCCGGCCGACAAAGTTCGAATTGGAAACTCCGCCCCAGCAGAACACCGGCTGAGTTGGAAAAGCTTCGCCGAACCCCTTCGAAGGCTTTTGTGAGTTCCTGGAAGCGTCTTAGCTGGATATCGTTGAGACCGTCAGCAGGCGTGTCCGCACATGCCAGATGGCTCATGACGAGTTGCCAGCGGACTGTCTCTTGTTTCTCTTCGGCAAGCTGCACGACATCCTGCGGTGCGAACCCCAATCGCGCCATTCCTGTGTCGGTATGAAGACAAGCGTCCAGCTGCCGGCCAAGCCGTTTTGCCTCAAGGCTCCAGGTTTTGTATTCGCCCGGATGATTGAGCGCGGGGATAAGTGCCGCTTCGTGGAAGGCATCCAGGTTTGACCCGGTGATGCCATCCAGGACGATAATTGTTGCTTCGCCAATCGCGTTTCTGAGTTCAGGCCCTTCTTCAACCCGACTGACGAAAAAGGTGCGACAACCGGCCTTCCAGAGCGCCTTGGCTATTGGCGCGGCGCCCAATCCATAGGCGTTCGCTTTGAGTACGGCCGCGACTTGCGATCTGGGTGCCAGCGTTCCGAGTTTTCTCCAATTGGAAACAACAGCGCCGAGATCAACCCTCAGCGTTGCTGCAACGTTGGGAGTTACAGGCTTCAGTAATTTTGCTGCGGGTATTCGATCAGCTCCGGGTTGCGAAATCGGCCATAGTTCGGGTCAAACTGCAATTTCACATTGCCGATAGGACCGTTTCTCTGCTTGGCAATGATGACATCAGCCTTGTTCTTGCTTTCTTCGAACCGCGTTACCCAGGATTGATATCGCTCTTGGAACCGTTCGTTGTTTTCTTCCGGCCTTTGCTTTGGTTCCGATCGCTCCTGGTAGTAGTCGTCGCGGTAAACGAACATGACGACATCGGCGTCCTGCTCGATTGACCCCGATTCGCGCAGATCCGAAAGCAACGGTCTTTTGTCTTCCCGGCTTTCGACGGCGCGCGAAAGCTGGGACAAGGCCAGGACCGGCACGTCGAGCTCTTTGGCGATCGCCTTCAAGCCCTGAGATATCTCGCCGATCTCTTGCACGCGGTTCGCTGGATTACTGTTCGTGCCGCGCAAGAGCTGAAGATAATCCACGACAATGAGATCGATTTCTTCGATCCGTTTCAAACGGCGGGCTCTCGTTCGAATTGCCGCAATCGAAAGCGCCGGCGTGTCATCGATGAAGATCGGCCGATTCGACAGATCTCGGCTTGCTTGAACGACTTTGAGAAAATCATTCTCGGTCAGTTGGCCGCGACGCAACTCGTCCGAAGATATCTTCGCTTCCGAGGACAGAAGGCGCATTGCCAGCTGCTCAGACGACATCTCAAGCGAGAATATGCCGACACCAAATCGGCTATGCTTGCGTATGGCGCCGGGCCGGGTATCGGCCTCAATCGATGCGGCGTTTGCAGCCATGGTCACTGCGAGCGCCGTTTTCCCCATGCTGGGTCTGCCGGCAAGGATGATCAGATCCGACTTCTGCAGTCCTCCGAGCTTTTCATCCACCCCACTCAACCCGGTCGGCACGCCTGTGACCTGCCCCGCTTTGCTGTAGGCCGATTCGACGAGACTGACCGTGCTTTCGAGAATATCGGGGAACTTCTTATAGCCCCCTTCGATGGCACCCGTCTCAGCAAGCCCGAAAAGCTGTTGCTCGGCTTTCTCGATCTGCTCCTTGCCTGTGTCCAATGTCGCCGAAGCGTAAGCACGGTTGACCACCTCTTCGCCGACCCTAATGAGTTCGCGCCTCAGCCCCAGGTCGTGGATCGTTTCCGCATAGTGCTCTGAGTTGATGATCGTCTCGGCGGCGCGGGCCATCCGAAAGAGATATTCCTGGCCGTTGAGGTCTTTGAGCGATGGATCTGTATCGAAGAGATGGGCCAGCGTTTTATCATCTGCGAGGTGTCCATTGCGGATCCTGCTCGCACAAACCTCGAAGATTCGCCGATGGACAGGCTCGAAAAAATCCTCGCTCCGCAAATACTCGCTGACGCGATGATAAATCTCATTGTTGACGAGGATCGCTCCCAAAAGCGCCTGCTCGACCTGTATATTGTGGGGCTGCGTGCGAAGTCCGCCGAGCACAAGGCCCGCTTCCGACAGTCCGTATTCTGCAATCTCACTCATGAGTGCATTGTAGCGGCCGAGACCGAATATGCGACTCTTACTATCGCGCTGGTTGTGGACCGTTTAGTGGATCATGCGGTCATCCCCGCCCCTTACCTTGTGGAAGAGGTGGCTAACCCGTTCGGCTCCAAAGCCAAAATGCCGTCAAAAGATTTTTTGCAAGTCGTGCATTCGTTGGAGCCGAACCAGAGCTTTTTTGTAGGTTTTTGCACTGGCCGCAATGAACACGGCGGCAGATCCTAACGAACGTGACCTGTCAGCAATTCGTTCACAGCTGTCTTATTTTGCGCCAGCCGCGAGAATTGAATGATAAGTTCATACCGGACACTGCTCGAACGGCTCTAGGATTTGCATCCTCCCTTTAACGACGCTACGACCGC
>CAYPOV010000189.1:0-8995 GCA_964412385.1 uncultured Geminicoccaceae bacterium | reverse complement strand
GATGCCCGCATTTCCGGCCATCGACATGACGATCGGAATATAGCTTGCGAGGATGACGGCTTCTGCGAGTTCGTCTTCGAAGGCGCCGACAACCATGGCGGCGATGCTCGAGCCGATGAGCCCAGCCAGGAGCCACGGGATGCGCTGTCGGACAATGCGGCGCGCCGATTGATCGGCCCGAGCCTCCTTGCCAACCCCGTTCATCAGCTTGATGTCTTCATCCGCCTCTTCGCGGATGATGTCGTGGACCTCGTCCTGGGTGATCTGACCGATCATCCGGCCCTCGTCATCGAGAACCGGAATGGCGAGAAGGTCATGATCCATCACGATTTTGGCCACGTCCTCCTGATCGAGGCTCTCGGTGACACTGAGCGGTTCGGCGTTCATGATGGTGCCGATAACGCGATCTCGCGGATTGATGACGAGATCGCTTGCCCGAAGTGTACCAATCAGCTTGCGGTCCGCATCGAGCACATAGATCTTTTCGAGATCCCGGATTCTTTTTGCTTCCTGGCGGAGATGCTCGATTGCACGGGCTACGGTCCACTCGCGCAAGACCGCTGCAAATTCCTCCGACATGACGGCGGCAGCCGTGTCTTCTTTGGTGTTGAGGCGGCGGCTGATTTCATCGGTCCGTGATAATCTGGGTAGAACCTCACCGATGACGGGTTCGGGAAGGCTTTCCATGAGATCGACCGCCTTCTCCGTGTCGAGCGTCT
This sequence comes from uncultured Geminicoccaceae bacterium, assembly GCA_964412385.1. GTDB lineage: Bacteria > Pseudomonadota > Alphaproteobacteria > Geminicoccales > Geminicoccaceae > JBGSYN01. The sequence goes on along the minus strand of CAYPOV010000189.1, from coordinate 8,276 downwards.
CCACCAGCTCGCGTACGCGGTTGATTGCGACTTCTTCCATCATCAAAGCCGCCAGGCTCGGCTCCATTTCACTGAGGACACGTGCTGCGGGTCCGGGAGAGAGCCAGTCATAAAGCGTTCGCGCGCGCTTCAACGGCAAATGGATTAGCAATTGTACGACGTCCACCGGGTCCCAGCGTTTGATGCTATTCAGAACTTGCGAACGCTGATCTTCTTTGATGAGACGAGCGAGAAGCTTCACCACCGGCTTGTTGGATTTTCGTAGGTTACCGTGGCGGCTGCGTTCCCAGGTGATTTGCTCGCCCAATCGACCTTGTTCACTCGAATGACTATTTCTCATTCAATTCCTCCTTCCCGACGCCTAGACTTTCGTCCAACTAACCTACGAGGACCAGGTTTCGATGGCTGACGACAATCCTAGCATCCTCTCGCACGTCTCGATTGGCACGAATGTATTCGATCGGGCGGTTCAGTTTTATGACACAGTGATGCCGACCTTGGGTTGCAAGCGGATTATGGAGCACCCGGGCGCTGTGGCCTGGGGCAAGCTCTTCCCGGAATTTTGGGTCCAGACCCCTATCGACGGCAGCGAGGCAGCCGTGGGGAATGGCACACATATCGGCTTCATGGCACCGGACAAGGCAAGCGTTGATGCGTTTTACAAAACGGCGATAGAGGCGGGTGCCCGAGATGAGGGAGCACCCGGGCCACGCCGCGACTATGGCGAGCCCTATTATGGTTGTTTCGTGCGTGACCTCGACGGCCACAAGATTGAAGCCCATTCTTGGGATGCGGAACTTGCCGCCAAGCTCGGCATGGGGTGATTGCGCGCATCGGGGGTGAATTGCCCGAAGCCAGATCATAAGTCGGACAAGGTTGTTATTTCGTCTTGCAAAGGACCGTCAGATGAAAAGTTCGCGAGCTCTTCTCGCTTCTACGTTTCTTTTTGCCGCTGGACAGGCTGCGGCTGGATCAGCTCATGAATTCACAATTGGTGATATGACCATCGACCATCCATGGGCGCGCGAAACGGCAGCCAGCCAAAAAAACGGTGCCGCCTACTTCACCATTAACAATCCCACCACATCGCCGGACAAGCTCATCAGTGCGAACTCGGAAGTTGCTGAGCGAGTCGAGCTTCACACCCATCTCATGGAAGATGGCGTGATTAAAATGCGCGAAGTGGAATCCATCGAAGTGCCCGCCGAAGGCGCCGCCAAACTGGAACCCGGAGGCCTCCACGTCATGTTATTGGGACTCGAAAGCCCACTGGTTGAAGGCGAGGTCTTTCCGCTCATGCTCGAGTTCGAAAATGCCGGCTCAATCGAGATCACCGTCAACATCGAAGACGTTTCCGGCCCAGATGCGAAGAGCATGAAGATGGATCACAGCCATCATGGCGACGCGCACAGCACCCACTGATATGCGCTCCGGGTACAGGCGGGACTTCAGCTCGCCACAACACCGCCGAATTGCACGCCAGAAAGTTCCGCCATCTCGCGCTTGAATGTCGTAAGATCGCTCGGATTGAACTGATTAAGGTGGGTATGGCCGCAAGCGCGGGCCAGGACTTTCATGAGATCGGTCGCAGCCTCAAGAAAGCGCGCTAGGCGTTTCGCGGACTCGTCGATGATGAGCCGCGCTCTCAGGTGATCCTTTTGGGTGGCAATGCCCACCGGGCAGTTATTGGTATGACAGGCGCGCATACCGAGGCAGCCAATCGCCTGAATGGCGGCGTTCGAGATGGCAATCGCATTGGCACCAAGCGCCATGGCTTTGGCAAAGTCGGCGGGCGTCCTCAGACCACCAGTGATCACGAGCGTGATGTGATCGGCGCCTGCCTTGTCGAGATGGCGGCGGGCTCGTGCCAAAGCAGGGATCGTCGGCACCGAGATATTATCCCTAAAGATGAGGGGTGCTGAGCCGGTTCCACCGCCGCGCCCGTCTAGAATGATGTAGTCGACACCTATCTCCAGCGCCGCATCGATGTCCGCCTCAATATGCTGAGCCGAGAGTTTGTAGCCAACCGGAATACCACCGGTCGCAGAACGCACCTCGTCGGCAATGATTTTGGCATCAGCAGGGCTCTTCCAATCAGGAAAGGTCGCCGGTGAGACCGCCGGCGTACCGGGCTCCAGGTCACGAACTTCGGCAATTTTTCCTGTGACTTTGTTGCCCGGCAAATGACCGCCCGTGCCCGTCTTGGCACCCTGGCCACCCTTAAAGTGAAAGGCTTGGCAGCGCTTGACCTTGTCGATCGACCAGCCGAACCGACCCGAAGCAAGCTCATAGAAATAGCGCTCGTTATGCTCCTGCTCTTCCGGCAGCATGCCGCCCTCGCCTGAGCATATGCCGGTGCCTGCGAGATTGGCCCCCTTTGCCAACGCAATCTTGGCCTCTTCGGACAAGGCACCGAGGCTCATATCCGAGACGAATAACGGCATTGCCAACTTGAGAGGTTTCTGGGCATTTTTGCCGATAACAACCTCGCTGCCAACCGGTTCATCATCGAGCTTGGGGAGGGTCGCCAATTGCGCGGTGACGAACTGAATATCATCCCAACTTGGTAGGTTCTGTCGTGGAACACCCATGGCCGAGCTCGGACCATGATGGCCATACGTTTTCAGACCATTGCGCGCGAGTTCCTGGATGAACGCGTTGTGAGGTTCTTCCTCGGTGCTGTGCGGGTCCTGATAGAGGCCCAAATAGCTGTCGCGGCTATAGGGTTGGGGATTCTGGTTCGCCCAAGCCGCTATCTCGTCTTCATCAACCCAAACCTCGCCGCCTTCGGACCAAGCCTCGAACTTTTGTAGCCGTTCCGCATTGTTGTACGCGGATACGCCAGATTCCAACCGATAATCCCAGTAATGAACGCCGCAGATCAGGTTGTCGCCATCAACATATCCGTCCGATAACAGTGCACCGCGGTGTAGACAGCGACCGTACAACACGGAAACATTTTCGCCAAAGCGGATAACGACAAGGTCGACATCGGCGACGAGAGCATAAGCGGGAACACGATCTTCGAGTTCGTCCCATTTGAGGATCGATTTTTTGTTCAATGGATTTGCCTCAAGAAAACGACGTGAGTGATAGTTCAGTGACTAACAGATTGCCGATTTGACACGAACCGACCAAGCCCGAGAACCCAAACTTTCTCGAGAATCCAGCAGGCGGCAAAAACATAGACCACCGCCACGATCAAATAGAGGTCGTTGAACCAGGTGCCCCGCAAGAGATTCCGCAAGTCCGGCCAGACATAGTAGAGTGCAGCTCCGGCGATGATCACGTAGAGCAGGCCGACAACGCGCTGAACAACACCCATGGTCTTGCCTCCTAGAGAAACTTGAGGCTATCGGGCTCGATGGCGAAATAGACGAGACCACCTTTGCGCGAAAGCTTTCCGGTGGCTTCAACGTAAAGCCCTGTCCAATCAAGCCAAGCCTCGTTCATTTCACTGCCGTCCGGCCCCGTGGTCATCAAGAGGGCGATGTCCTCATCATTGCCTTGCAGCAGGAACAGGCTAGGCGCCTTGCCGATCAAGCAAAGATTGGCACATCCCTTATGCGCCTTGCCATTGCCGGGCCGCATGGCCCCCATCTCGCATTTACCGTCGGTGATCTCACCGCGAAGTGTAATCCCACCCAAATCCTCGACCTCGGGCTCGGCAATAGGTTCGCCCGTGCCTTCAGCCGCGCTCAGGTTATCCTGCTGGCCGATAATCAGCATCTCATAGCCATTGTGGGTCACGAGAATTCCGGCCGCATTGACCATTTGGCCATCGAGCGGATCGGCCCAGTCATCAACACCGAATTTTCCGCTGCCGATCAGCATCAGCGGCCGGCCGTCAGGATAGTTCTCGCTCACTCCAGCATGAACAACAGGAAAGGGATGTGCCTCGAGCCGGCCTGTGAATTCCTGACGTCCGAGATCCCAGCGAATACGCCCATCACCCAGTTCTCGCTCCGCTGCGATGAGTGCGGCTCCAGCACCTACAGCGATGGCAATGACGACAAGGGAGACGAGCAACAGAAAAATGCCGAGCGCCCGCGGCATGCCGAGATAGCCGACAAAGAAGCTGGATTTAGCGCTCATGCGACGGCCTTCCCTTCTGTCGTAAGCAAAATCGGATCTGCGGGCGTGCCGGGTGGCTGGATTGACGGGTCGATCAGGATGCGGTCGCCATCGAGCTTGAGGCGGTATGTGCCCACCTTCTCGGTAAAGGGTGCAGGACTGCAGCCATCCTCAGGCCGATACTGAAAACCATGCCAGGGGCAGGTGACAAGCCCGTCAATGACACAGCCTTCGCCCAAAGGTCCGTTCTGGTGGGCGCAAACGTTGGACAGTGCTGAAATCTTATTGTCATAGCGGAACAGTGCTGCGCGTTCACCGCTAGGAAGAACGACTGTACGACCCCGATTTTCGGCTACGTCCTGAATGTTCGCAGCGACGACCCAGCCCTCTTGCGTTGGCGCTCCGGCGCGATCCGCTCTATATTCCTTCAGCGCTGCCGCCCAGTGCAAGCCCACGACAAGGGCCAAACAGGCGCCGAAAATGATCGGATAGACGATGCTGCGCTCCGCCTGCAGGTTGCCGAGCGCGACGTGCATAACCAGCAAGCCGTAGGCTAGATAGATCCCCATGTGGAGCGTCTTCCACAAAGGTGGCGTCAGAAACTTGAGCCAGAAATCGTGGCTGGTTGCCATCAAGACGAACAGGATCACAAGGGCTGCAAGCCCCAGCCACTCGATGGGAAAATCGAGAAACGACACGGCATTGCTGCTACTGGAGAGTAACGACACCCAGCGATCGACCGGAGTGAAGACATGATACCATCCGATGACATACAGCAAGTGAGTGAACGCCACAAAAAAGGTAACCACCCCGAAATGGCGTCGATTGTAGACGAGCGGCAAGAAGCGCCGGTCGAGCCTGGCGAGCGGTCCAAGACACAGGATAAAGGTCAGCATGAGGAATGCGCAGGTGCCGAAGGCACGCATTCTTAAAATCGAGCCGTCAATGGCCGACGTCTGGAGAAGGCCCGGCGCATAACGTATGAAGAGCGTGATGTACAAGAAAACGAACACCAGAAGGATGGCGTCGTACCAGTACTTGTTCCGGTTCCATTGAACCGGTGTGTATTTGACGCTCACGCACCGCCCTCCGCCGCGCCGACGTGTGGCGCCAATCGCTCTACCGCATCCGCCTCGATCGGAACTTCAGGACGCATCGCCAGGGCCAAAATGAACAAGACCGGGATGACAATTCCCAAGATGAACCACATAGCGCGGTGAACACGCCGCTGCGCCAGCTGCATCAGTCGCGCTCCCGTTCAAGAACCCGCCAGCGACGCAGGACCAACGGCCACAAGCCGACGACACCGGGGATCAGAAGGAGGCGGAACACATAGGTTCCATGGGCGTCCTCATCGATCCGGTCGATGCCCCAAAGCAAGAAAACGACTGCGACGACAACGCCGATTCCGACGTAGATTTGAAAAAGCAGAATGATGGTTTCCGCCATTCGAAGCGCGATCCCTTCTTGCCGACCTCAAGATGCGACTTGCAGTCCTGTGAACGCGCGTCAAGCACGCGCAGCTAGACACGGCAACACCCCCCGATAGTCAAGCCAGGTTGGTTCAAAAATCTGTGGGACCAGGTATGATCGGCTGCTCAGGACGTGAAGTCCCAGGGGTTGAGAACACGCACGCCTGTGGGCGCGAAATCGGCCACGTTGCGTGTCACGACCGTCATATTGTGGACCAACGCCGTGGCGGCAATCAAGGCGTCGCGGTCGCTTCGCGGGTTGGGTGCGTGAAGGTGAGCGCTTCGCTCGGCAACATCAACATCTATGCCGATGATGCGTGTCCGGTACGCTGGCACGATCGCCACGTCGAGCCAGCGCCGAAGGTAGCGACCCTGGATTTCGTCACGTCTTTCCGCGAGGGCCACACCAATCTCGAGTTCGAAAATTGTAATGACCGAAAGAAAGAGCTGAGCCACAACGACGGTATCAGACCATGCTGCGACGTTGGGGTGAGCCTGTCCGCGTCGCGCCTTTCGCAGTTCGGAAACGACATTTGTGTCAATAACAAAGTTCAAGTCAGATCAACGGCCTTCGGCACGAAGTTCATCCTTGGCGGGTCGAATTCCACATCGACATCGTCAGGCATAGCCATGACATCAATGACCCTCTCGCTCTGCCCCGTTAGTCGTTGATACTCTTCGTAGGTCATCAAAACGTGAGAGGGCTTGCCTCGATCGGTAATGATAACCGGACCCGACGCGGCTGCTTTCTTGGCGCTACTCGAATCCTGATTTAACTGGCGGCTGGAAAGCGTGGAAGTGACCATGTACAAGCCCCGATCTTTGTAGGTATGTAGCTACTTATAGCACATTAGTGCTCACTACAATAGCGCCGCCACAATCCATTACAGCATTTGGAAATCGAATAATGCCGAGTGACACGACTGTAGATTGGCACAAAGTCGCGCAACTAGATGAACTCCCCGAAGGCCGGGTCAAGACCGTTACGGCCGGTACCAAGAGCATGGCGCTTGTCAATTTCGAGGGTCAGTATGCAGCGATGGACAATCGCTGTCCGCATCAGGGCGGTCCTCTCGGCGAAGGCAATATCGAGACCGGTGTCGAAGGCAAATGCTGGCTGCGATGTCCTTGGCACGGCTGGGATTTCGACCCGCTTACCGGAAAGCCCCCCGGCGGGCATGAAGACACGGGCCAGGAGATGTTTCCGGTCGAGCTACGCGACGACGGCGTCTATGTCGGTGTCGCGCCCGAACCGGAAAAGCCCAGAACAGTTTCGCACGTCATAGCCGAAACCATGGTCAATTGGGGCGTCAAGCGTGTCTTCGGCATGGTCGGACACTCTAATCTTGGTCTCGCCGAAGCCCTCCGGATCGAAGAATCCAAAGGCAGACTGAACTATATCGGAATCCGCCACGAAGGGGCCGCATCCTTCGCCTGCTCGGGTTACGCCAAGCTTTGCGGCAAGCCTGCCGCGTGCCTTTCGATTGCCGGTCCCGGCGCGACCAATCTCTTGACCGGACTTTGGGACGCCAAAGTCGATCGAGCACCGGTCCTGGCACTGACCGGCCAGGTCAATGTCCAGGTGTTCGGTCCTGGCGCATTCCAGGAAATCGACCTTGCCTCGGCCTTTGCTGCTGTCAGCAAGTTCAGCCAGACAGTGCTCCATAGTTCCCATCACGCAGAACTCATGACGCTCGCGCTCAAAAACGCCGTCGTCCAACGCGATGTCACCCATCTGATTTTTCCGGACGATGTTCAGACGATCCCCGATGCCGAGTCAGCAGCATCAGGGCCCGAAGGAAGGATCGCACCAACCGCGATCACGCCACCGGAAGAAAGCGCGAACGACGCGATCGAACTCATCGCCAAGGCCAAGCGGCCGATGATCGTCGCTGGCTATGGGGCTCGAGAGAGCATGGAGAGCGTGATCGGCCTCGCCGAAGCACTGGGAGCTTGCGTTGTCACAACCTTCAAAGGCAAGGGCGTGATCAGTGACCAGCATCCACTTGCGGGCGGTGTCTTGGGGCGCTCCGGCACACCGATCGCCAGTTGGTTCATGAATGAGAGCGACCTCATTCTGGCTTTCGGCACCTCTTTCTCAAACCATACCGGCATCGCACCCTATAAGCCGATCATTCAGGTCGATTACGAGCAGATGCAACTCGGCAAGTTCCACAAAGTGGCAGTGCCCGTTTGGGGTGATATCGCCATGACGGCCGAAATGTTGAGAGAACGGCTCCCTGCGCGTCCCGATGCTGTTGATCAACGTAACGAAGTGGCGGAGCGCTGGCGCCTCTGGCGCAAGGAAAAAGAGCGCAGGCTGAGCGACGATCTCAACCATGGCGTCAACTCATCCTCGATCTTCGCAAGCCTCAGTAAGCTCTGCCCTGAAGACGCAGCGATTGCAGTCGATGTCGGCAACAATACCTACTCGTTTGGACGATACTTCGAGTGTAAGAGCCAGCGCATCATGATGTCCGGCTATCTCGGATCGATCGGTTTCGGCTTTCCGGCCGCAATGGGGGCTTGGGCCGCCACGCAAGATTTCCCTGAGCATCGGGGCCGCAAGGTTATTTCCATCAGCGGAGACGGCGGCTTTGGGCAGTACTTGGCCGAAGTCACCACCGCTGTTAAGTACGGGATGAATATTACGCATGTTCTATTGAACAACGCCGAACTCGGCAAGATCAGTAAAGAGCAGCGGGCCGGAGATTGGGACGTATGGCAGAC
>CAYPOV010000188.1:0-9013 GCA_964412385.1 uncultured Geminicoccaceae bacterium | reverse complement strand
AGCGTCTTGCCGTTGTTGAAGTATTATTGGCAGCCAGGGTGACCATAGCAAAATGACAACAAGATTAATTACTGTCCACAATAATAGTTTCTCTTTTTGGTTCAGATAGAAAAGCAGCAAGAATACCAACATACTGATAGTAAGAAGAAAAATGATTGACACATTGTGCGAATACAATGCTAGGGTGGTTGCAACGACATAAGCAAAATGCGCTGCGACTGTTGACCATTTCGCGGTTCGACCATCTTGAACGATCTTCACCACCGCCAGAAAAGACAGCAACAATAGGAAAGAGGCAAGCATATAGCTGCGGGCTTCTTGACTGTAAGCAACCAAAACCGGTTGGGTGGCCGCAAGAGCGGCAGCGTACTCGCCAGTTCTTGGGCCATCAAGCATTCTTCCGAGCACGTAAACCGCCACGCAAGTTAGAATGCCCAAGATTACTGATAGAGACCTGAGTGCCGATTCTGAGGGCCCGAAAACGAGCCAGATCCGTTGTAGACTAAAGTAGAGGGGTGGATTGTATTCGAATTTGGCCGCTGTACCCCATAATTCGCGATGGCTTAAATTTGCCCATCGCCAACTGAAGGCTTCGTCAACCCATAGTGATTCGTGACCAAGATACAGAATTCGTACGAGGGTTGCGACAACGATGATGATTAGAAATCGCAAAAAGTCCCCTTGATAATGTCGAAACGACACGACAATAAGTGTTACAAGACTAACACGACGGCTAGCGCCAAGTGTAGAATGATGTCACTGAATAATTCCAAACTCCGCCGATAATTATTCCGGCAAGTGCTGATAGGTACCACACGGCTTGGTCCTCAAACAGCATTGCGGCGATTCCGACGTTAGCGAACAAGCCCACACTGCAAATCGTGGAAAACGTAAGCCAGCCATAGAGCCAAGAAAATCCTCGGAGCCTTACATCCCTGTACGTCAACAGGTTGTTAATTGCGAAATTTTTTGTCATTGCGACAAGACTTGCAATCGCCTGTGACGTTGAGAGTTGCATATAATTTGTAAGGACCACAAGCGCTAAGAAATGGACAAGGACACCTAGTCCGCCTACCAGGGCAAACATAACAAACCAAGCAGGAAGCCAACGTCCCATGAGGCAATGTAAAATACTGAACAGAAGATCATGGAGCGCACGGACGTCGAGTTTGCTCGTCCCCGATGCTCTAGGGGCGAATGAATAGCCGATTTCTTTCACTCTTATGTTGCGTTGACGACTAAACCACAAGACCTCGAAGAGGATCTTAAATCCCTGTCCGGATGAACAGGCAGCCGTTCGTTCTACAATGTCGCGCTTCGCCGCAAAGTAACCACTGACAGGGTCAGTGAGATCGCGACGGGTGATTTGGTTCGCTACTACGGTAGCCAAACGACTAAGTACGTGTCTAGCTGGTGACCAAACGATCGCTCGCTCTGTCGACAAATAGCGGCTAGCAACGACAACGTCCGCGGTACCCACTCGCAATATGTCAACCATTGTGGGAAGGATGGAAGGATCATGTTGCAAGTCCCCGTCCATAAACGTCACATAGTCCGAACTCGTAGAGAGCACTCCCTCAAAACATGCGGAAGTCAAGCTTCGACGACCGATTCTGCGAACCCGACGGATCCACGCGTGGTTTCGTGCAAGCTCAACAAAAATTTAATCGGAACCATCGGACGAGTCGTCGTCGACAAAGACAATCTCGAAATCAGATGTCTTTAGCGAGCGGGTAATTCCATGGACGATGGAGTTCAGATTCTCGGCCTCATTGAGAACAGGAACAATGATTGCAAGTTCAGGGCCCGGGTGGTCCCGCATTGCCTTTTCCTAGACGTTGAACCTAAAGTGACAGATATCTCCATCCTTGATCGTATAATCCCTGCCTTCAAGTCGCAATTTCCCGTGCTCCCTGCACGCCTGCTCGCCACCAAATGTGACGTAGTCCTGGTAGTCAATGATCTCTGCAGCAATAAATCCGCGAGCAAAGTCGGAGTGGATGGCACCCGCCGCGTCGGGAGCTTTTGCGCCCTTGACCACGGTCCACGCTCTCGTTTCCTTGGGTCCAGCAGTAAAGAATGTTACGAGGTCTAAAAGAGCGTATCCTTCACGAACCACGCGATTCAACCCTGGTTCATCGAGGTTCATTCCGGCCAAGAATTCAACTTGATCTTCTGTGACTAAGTTAACGAGGTCAGCCTCAATCTCGGCAGAAACAACAACATGGTGCGAACCAACCTTGTCCGCATAGTCGCTGACACAAGCCGAGTAGGCGTTGCCGATGGCTGCGGCCTCCTCATTGACATTGCAAACGAACAGCATTGGTTTTGAAGTCAATAGGTTGAAGGATCGTGCTAAGGAGCGATGTGTGTCCGAAAGTGCTACACTTCTTGCAAAATCTCCCTCCTGAAGCGTTGGAAGCACTACGTCTATCCATTCCAACTTTGCCTTGGCGTCCGTATCTTGCCCACGCGCCTTTTTGGTAAGATTCACTTGTTGCCGTTCGAGCATTTCAATATCAGCAAGCAAGAGTTCAGTTTCGACGAGTTCTATGTCGCGAATAGGGTCAATTCCACCTTCGACATGAGTGACGTTTTCATCGTCAAAGCATCGTACAACGTGCAAGATTGCATCAACCTCGCGAATAGCTCCGAGAAACTGATTGCCCAAGCCCTCTCCTTTGCTTGCTCCTCGAACTAAGCCTGCAATGTCCTTAATATCCAGTTGAGTTGGGATCGTCTGTTTTGATCGAGCGAAATCGGCGATTGGCAACAAACGGGGATCGGGTACGGGAACGCGACCGATATTTGGCTCGATGGTGCAAAATGGGTAATTCGCTGAAGCGGCAGCTGCAGTCTTAGTAATGGCGTTGAAAAGGGTCGACTTACCCACGTTGGGCAAACCGATAATTCCGCAATTGAAACCCATCGGTGGTTAATTCTCAGGCAGAGCGGCTTGCTTATGATTGCTCATCAGCAGCGCAACCTTGTTCATGAAATCACTGTCATTATCCTGAGCCAGGAACGGCGATGCAGCTGAAATCGCGTCGAGCATTGGTGCCAACCAAGTTATGTCATGCCTCGAAAAATCTCCGAGTACATGCCGGCTCACCAACTCTTTAGTTCCCGGGTGACCAATTCCAATTCGCACACGCTTGAAGTCCCTGGATTTCATATGCGCTGCAATACTTCTCAATCCATTGTGACCAGCCACGCCACCGCCGACCTTCACACGGAGTTTCCGAGGCTCAAGATCGATTTCATCATGAAAGACAACGAGATCGCTCAGTTTAGCGGGACTAAAACTCATCAAATCCTTAACGGCTCGACCAGAATTATTCATGAACGTCATTGGTTTGCAGAGGTACGTCCTCTCCGAAGCCAAGTTTACTTCCGAGACCAATGCATGATGTCGGCTCTTCCAGGGAAGGCCATGAAAATCAGTGTGAATGACATCAAGTACGGCAAATCCGATGTTGTGTCGGTTTCGAGCATAATCGGGCCCGGGATTACCGAGCCCAACAAAGAGTTTCAAAGACTTAGGCCGACTCTATGACAGCGGATTTCGGACCAGTCATCCTACTCTTCTTTTTCGTTGTCGCCGCCGGTAGGTTCGGTCTCGGCGTCAGCCTCATCTTCGCCTTCAGGGCTGGTCGTCGTTGACGGCGGCGTAATACCCGCGATCGTAAAATCGCGGTCACTGATGACAGGTTCAACTCGAGGAGGGAGAGTAACCTGACTAATGTGAAGACTATCGCCAATATCCGCTGTTGCCAGATCCACTTCAACTTCAGCTGGAATGTTTTCAACGGGACACGATAATTCAACCGTATGACGCACTATGTTCAGAACACCTCCGCGCCGAATACCCGGTGACTGTTCCTCGTTTCGAAAAACCACTGGGACTTCAACAGTGATATTTTCGCCTCTCGCGACCCGCACAAAATCAAGATGCATGGGTTCATCGGTGGCTGGATGAAGTTGGGCCTCTCGAGGGATGACAAGCAGCTTTCGGCGATCGAGCCTGATTTCGCATACAGAGCTAAAAAAACGCGGATTCATCGAAAGTTGACGACGGATCTGATTCGCCGGGAGAGCCAGCATTTCCGCTGCTTCATGACCGCCATAAACGATGGCCGGGATGTGACCTCGACGACGTGTTTCTCTAGCACCACTCTTTCCCTTTCGAAAACGTGGCTCCGCTTCTAGCACCAATCCTTCGGTCATTTTTCACTCCTTTCCCCTCCGGCCCACGATGGTCGTCCGGACAGAAATAATCTGCACGATGTACTAGTCAAAAAGACTCGACACAGAACTCTCGCTACTAATGCGGCTTATCGCTTCACCTATAAGTTGAGCAACCGACAATACGCGAACCTTCTCTGTAACGCGAACTCCTTCAGTCGGACGTATACTATCCGTTATGACGAGCCGATCGAGTGAACTCGCTGCAATGCGCGCAATCGCACCGGCCGACAGAACTCCGTGAGTTACATAAGCTTGCACGGATTGTGCGCCAGCCTCAAGTAGAGCGTCTGCCGCATTGCATAGCGTACCCCCGCTATCTACAATGTCATCAACTAATACGCATCGCTTACCGATGGTATCACCTATGACATTCATAACTTCGGAAACGCCTGCACGTTCTCGTCGCTTATCAATGATCGCTAAAGGTGCGTCAAGTCTGCGAGCGAACGCTCGCGCACGCGCCACGCCGCCAACATCCGGCGACACTATAACGAGGTCATCTTGTCCCAAATTGTTGGCGATATCTGGCGCCATTAGAGGAGCCGAGAATAGATTATCAACCGGAATGTCGAAGAATCCCTGGATCTGTCCCGCATGAAGCTCCATCGTAAGTACTCGGTCCGCACCAGCCTTCGTGATCAAATTTGCTACGAGTTTCGCGGATATAGGAGTTCTCGGCCCCGGTTTCCGGTCCTGGCGGGCGTAGCCGAAATACGGAACAACGGCAGTGATTCGCTTGGCTGAGGCACGGCGTAACGCGTCGATGCACACAAGAAGCTCCATGAGATTGTCGTTCGCAGGATACGACGTCGACTGAATCAAGAAGACATCTTCGCCCCGGACGTTCTCGTGAATTTCGACGAACACCTCCATATCCTGAAAACGCTGCACCGCCGCGCGCGTCAAGGAGACTCGAAGGCTCGCCGCTATAGCCTCTGCAAGCGGGCGGTTGCTATTCCCTGCGAGCAGCTTCATCCAGTTCATTCCGCAGAAAAAGAGGTTTGGAGGCGGCCTTCTAGCAAGTGTTTCGGTTCAAGTAAATGAGGAGAGGCCATAGCTCGTCTGCCAGCCAACCTTCTCAAGAGTTAAAGAATCTGCCAATCGTCCCCTTACTAATCCAATCCGCAAGAGAGAAGCTTAAGAGATGAACTACTGGCTCTTCAAAACCGAGCCCGGCGACTACACTTGGGACCAGCTAATCGCAGATGGTCGTACCGAGTGGGATGGAGTGAAAAACTACCAAGCCGCTCTCAACATGAAAGCGATGGAATTAGGAGACTTAGCGTTCTTCTACCGCTCGCTAAAAAGTCCCGCCATCGTGGGCGTCATAAAAATAATCCGAGAAGCATATCCCGACCCCGACGACCCAAAGGGCAAGTTTGTGCGGGTTGAGATCGCGCCAATCATACCGTTGAAAGAAGAGGTCTCGCTAAAGTCGATAAAACAGGAGCCGAGACTTAAGGAACTTGCTCTCGTAAGACAGTCTCGCCTTTCCGTGATGCCCGTGAACCAGGAACAATGGAAAAAAATTTGCTTGATGGGTGGAATTGACCTCTGAAACCAAGCTTTCTGCGGCAAGCAATGCTCGGCAAGTCTCGTACGTTTGTAAGCAGACTGAGGACTACCGAAAAAAAGGCGCTCTTCTCCACCTTAACAGTTGCCTCGGCAGGCGGAGTACTATTTTCCTATTTTGAGCTTCCATTGCCTTGGATGCTTGGCGCCATGATCGCGACACTCATAGCGAGTAGTGCAGGCGCAACACTAAACCTTCCACGCCAACTACGGGATCCGTGGATCACAATTTTAGGCGTGATGCTCGGTAGCGCCTTTAATCAAGTCATGTTCGCCAATGTGGCGAGCTGGATTGTTTGCGTGATGGCCTTGCCCGCGTACATCCTCATCCTTGGTTTTTTGGGTCGCTTCTATTTGATTCGCATGATCAAGATCGAGCCAAACACCGCATTCTTCGCTTCTTTTCCGGGCGGGTTAGCCGAAATGGTGCTTCTTGGCGATCGGCACGGAGGCGATATGCGAGCAATCTCACTGATCCATGGCACACGCGTTTTTTTGGTCGTAACTATTCTCCCTTTCGTCATCGGCTATTGGACACCACTGGATAGTGTATCTGGCCCGACTGCCGCAGCCGATGGGACGCTCGAGACTGGACAAATCCTCGTGCTCGGATTCTGTGCGATTCTTGGATACGTAGTGGCTGAGCGGCTTCGACTCCCTGCACCTCAAATGTTTGGCCCTATGCTCTTCAGCGCTGGAGCCCATTTAGCAGGAGTTGTGGAGGGTTCGCCGCCAGCCACGCTTGTCGCGATTGCGCAAATTGTGATGGGCGCATCAATCGGCGTAAGGTTCGCGAATATCGCGGTTCACGAAATAGCAAGAACAATGACTATCGGGGCCGGCCTGACCGGCGTCCATTTGTGCTGCAGCATCCTGGTGGCGCTATTTCTGAGCCAATATGCAGAGCTTCCATTCCAAGTGTTGCTGCTCGCTTTCTCGCCTGGCGGAGTAGCAGAGATGAGCCTCATTGCATTATCGGTTGGCGCCGATCCAGCCTTGGTGGCACTGATGCACATTCTCCGAATCGCGCTGGTTGTATCGATCGCGCCACTTATCTTCGGCATCTTCAAACGTTGGAGGACCTGACACCAACCTCAATCGAGGCGAATAATTTGCTCAAGGGAGGCATGCTCACGTACCGGGCTGCGGTTCCGGGTTGAGGTCACCACCGGTATCGCCGTCACTCGGTCTTGTGGTCGGCACGGAACTTCGGCGCCCACCAGTTGAAGGTGCGGTAGGCTCAGTCGGATCCTCCATGGTAGGTGGAGGAGGCAACGGCTCTCCCCGCATGATAGCACCTATGTCATCTCCGGTCAGCGTCTCGTGTTCAAGCAATGCCAATGCAAGTTCATTCAGTTTTTCGTTTTTCTCGGTCAGAAGATCATGGGCTCGCCTGAATCCCTCTTCAATGATGCGCTTTATCTCTGCATCAATCAGCTGGGCGGTCATTTCCGATAGGTTCTTCGTTTGCGTCAATTGGTGCCCAAGAAACACTTCTTGCTGATTCTCGGCATAACCGACGGGACCGAGTTTGTCGCTCATTCCCCACTGGGTCACCATATGCCGAGCAATTTTAGTTGCTTGCTCGATATCTGACGCAGCCCCCGCTGTTACCTTGTCATGGCCAAATGTGAGTTCCTCAGCCACACGACCTCCCATCGCAACAGCGATGTCGGCCTCAAGTTTTTCGCGGCTTACGGAAATCCTATCGCCTTCCGGCAGCCGCATGACCATTCCGAGTGCACGACCTCGGGGAATGATCGTCGCCTTGTGAATCGGGTCAGACGCCGGCGTGAGGAAGCCAACAATCGCATGCCCCGCTTCGTGATAGGCGGTCAATCTCTTTTCTTCTTCGGTCATGACCATGGAACGCCGCTCAGCGCCCATCATGACCTTGTCTTTGGCGTTCTCGAAGTCGATCATGGTTACGACTCGCTTCCCGCGACGAGCCGCCAACAAAGCCGCCTCGTTCACGATGTTTGCGAGGTCGGCTCCGGAGAAACCAGGTGTTCCCCTGGCTATTACCTTGGTGTCAACATCCGCGCCTAACCGAATTTTTTTGATGTGGACATTCAAGATCTTTTCGCGGCCAAGTACATCTGGATTGGGAACAACCACCTGACGATCAAATCGGCCGGGGCGAAGCAGCGCAGGATCAAGCACATCAGGCCTATTCGTCGCCGCAATTAGAATTACGCCCTCATTGGCTTCGAACCCGTCCATCTCGACAAGAAGCTGGTTGAGCGTTTGCTCGCGCTCATCATTGCCACCGCCTAAGCCGGCGCCGCGATGCCTTCCGACAGCGTCGATTTCGTCTATGAAAACAATGCAGGGTGCGTGCTTCTTTGCCTGCTCGAACATGTCTCGGACGCGAGACGCGCCAACGCCCACGAACATTTCCACGAAATCGGATCCGGAAATCGTAAAGAACGGAACGTTTGCCTCTCCAGCAATTGCACGAGCTAACAAGGTCTTACCGGTTCCAGGAGGGCCCACGAGCAGGCAGCCTTTCGGGATACGTCCTCCGACTTGTTGGAACTTTTGAGGATTCTTCAGAAACTCGACGATCTCCTGCAACTCTTCTTTTGCCTCGTCGATCCCAGCTACATCTGAAAACGTAACCCTTCCTTGTTTCTCGGTGAGCAGACGAGCGCGCGATTTGCCAAATCCCATCGCCTTACCGCCACCTGACTGCATCTGACGCATGAAGAAGATCCACACACCAATGAGCAAAAGCATCGGGAACCATGACACCAACACGCCGAAAAGGGATGGCATGTTCTCATCGTTGGGTTCGGCCGTTATGCGAACGCCATGTTCGCGCAGCACTGGAACGAGCTCTGGGTCGGACGGCGCATAGGTTGAGAAGTAGCGGCCATCAGACGAGTGTCCGGTGATGGTGTTGCCTTTGATCGTAACGTCATCCACTCGACCCTGTTCCACCTCACTCATAAAGTCTGAAAAAGCGAGGGAGGTCTGCGGACCACGCGGTGAACTACTTTGAAACAGATTGAAAAGCGCTACAAGAAGAAGAGCGATGATGACCCAAAGCGCAAGGTTCTTACTGAAATTGTTCACTCGTCACCCAATCGATACGAACTTCTTTATCGTGACCACTCTAGCCTGCGGCTGAAGGATCGATCCAACCCCAACACGCGGATGTAGGCACAAAAATACATATGTGATCATCGCT
>CAYPOV010000187.1:0-9045 GCA_964412385.1 uncultured Geminicoccaceae bacterium | reverse complement strand
ATGCTCAAGGCTGGAACGCCCGAATTGCTCGATCTCGCACCGATCGGGACCGGACCTTTTATGTTCGTCGACTATCGGGAAGACGCCGTTGTTCGCTATCGCGCCAATGAAAACTATTGGCGTGGGGCCCCTGAGATCGACAATCTCGTCTTCTCGATCACACCGGATCCGACGGTGCGCTTCGAAAAGCTCAAAGCCGGCGAGTGTCACGTGATGCCATTCCCGAAACCCGCCGATATCCAAGCGATGAAGTCGCATCCCGAGATCGAGCTGCTTCAGCAAGAAGGCCTCAATATCGGCTATCTCGCTTACAACACGCAGATCGCGCCGTTCGACGATGTGCGGGTGCGCAAAGCGCTCAACATGGCGATCAACAAGGACGATATCTTGGAGGTGGTCTACCAAGGCTCGGGAACGAAAGCGACAAATCCGATCCCGCCCAAGGTTTGGTCCTACAATGATGCAGTCCAGGACGATCCTTATGATCCCAAGGCCGCCCGCGACCTGCTCGCGGATGCCGGGATCGACGACCTCACCATCAAGCTATGGGCGATGCCGGTTCAGCGTTCCTACAATCCGAATGCCCGCCGGATGGCCGAATTGGTGCAGGCGGATTGGGCGGAGATCGGCGTCGAGACCGAGATCGTGACGTTCGAATGGGGCGAATATCTGGAGCGCGCCAGGGATATTGATCGTGACGGCGCATTATTCTTGGGAACGACCAGCGACAATGGCGATCCAGACAATATTCTCGGTAGGCTTCTGGGTTGTGACGGCGTCGGTGGCTCCAATGTAGCGCAATGGTGCAATCCCGAGTACGATGCACTCATCGAACGGGCCAAAGTTGAAATCGACCATGGCAAACGCGTCGAACTCTACCAACAAGCGCAGACCGTTTTCAAGGAAAACGCACCTTGGGCGACGATCGCCCATTCGGTTGTCTATAAGCCGGTTCGAAAGGAAGTGGAGAACTTCAAGATCGATCCCTTCGGATTTCATAATTTCTATGGTGTCGATCTTGCCGGCCAAGGCTGATCGACCGGGTGTGGGCGGGTCGTTGATCCGCCCACGCATTCTCGGCGGCTGAGGCAGCGTGTTTCAGTTTTTCTTGAGAAAGCTCGGGCTGATCGCACCAACCTTCATCGGTGTGACGATCGCGAGCTTTGTGTTTATTCGGCTGTTGCCGGGTGATCCCATCATCCTTTTGGCGGGCGAGCGCGGCGTGACGCCCGAGCGCTATGCCGAGCTTCAAGCGCAATTCGGCTACGACCGCCCGCTGATCATTCAATATCTGGACTATCTCTGGAACCTCCTGCAAGGCGATCTCGGTGTCTCGATTTCGACCAAGGTCCCCGTCCTGACGGAGTTCCTGGCGCGCTTTCCGGCGACCGTCGAGCTTTCGCTTGTCGCCATCATCCTCGCCGTCGCCGTCGGCATTCCGGCGGGCGTCATCGCCGCCCTCAGGCGCGGCACCGTGGTCGATCACTCAGTCATGGGTGTTTCGCTCACCGGCTACTCCATGCCGATCTTTTGGTGGGGACTGCTGCTCATCATCCTGTTTTCCGGCATTCTCGGCTGGACACCGGTGTCCGGGCGGATTTCGCTTCTCTACTTCATCGAGCCCGTCACTGGCTTCATGCTGATCGACACCTTGCTCGCGGGCGATTATGCGGCCTTCGGCTCGGCATTGAGGCATTTGATCCTGCCATCGATTGTGCTCGGAACGATCCCCATGGCGGTGATTGCCCGCCAGACGCGCTCCGCCATGCTCGAGGTCTTGGGTGAAGACTACATCCGCACCGCCCGTGCTAAGGGCCTGACGCCCTGGCGGGTGATCATGGTCCATGCGCTGCGCAATGCGCTGATCGTCGTGGTCACCGTGATCGGTTTGCAGATCGGCGTGCTCTTGGCAGGCGCTATCCTCACCGAGACGATCTTTGCCTGGCCCGGCATCGGCAAATGGATGATCGATTCGATTTCGCGGCGTGACTATCCTTCGGTGCAAGGCGGGCTCTTGCTGATCGCTTCGATCGTCATGCTGGTCAACCTCATCGTCGATCTGACCTATGGGTTCATCAACCCCCGCATCCGACATCAGCGCTAGGCCATGGCAACCACAATCGAAACCTCCTCGCTCAAGCCCGGCACGCTCCGCTTCGCACTTTGGGAGTTCTGGCGCTATCTCAGCGAGAACAAAGGGGCGCTGGTCGGGCTTTTTTTCCTACTGTTTCTGGTTGTCGTCGCGGTATTTGCGCCCGTGATCGCCCCTTTCGGCCCCGCCGAGCAAAATCGCGAGCTTATCTTGATCCCGCCTGTCTGGCAAGAAGGCGGTCAGTGGCCCTATATTCTCGGAACCGACGCCGTCGGCCGCGATCTCCTCTCCCGCATCATCTATGGTGCCAGGCTTTCGCTCAGGATCGGCGGCACGGTGGTCGTCTTTGCCTTGTTCTTCGGCATTACGCTCGGGCTGATCGCGGGCTATTACCGGGGCTTTGTCGAGACCGCGATCATGCGGCTCATGGATATTATCCTCGCCTTTCCGAGCCTGCTGCTTGCACTCGCCCTCGTCGCCATTCTGGGGCCGGATCTCGTCAATACCATGCTGGCGATCGCCATTGTCTACACGCCCCATTTCGTGCGCCTGACCCGCGCCAATGTGATCGATCAGGCGGGCCGCGACTATGTGATTGCGAGCCGGCTGGTGGGGGCCAGCGATTTCAGGCTGATGACCAACGCCATCTTGCCCAATTGCATGGCGCCACTGATCGTTCAGGCCACACTTTCCTTTTCCACCGCCATTCTCGATGCCGCAGCCCTCGGCTTTTTGGGCATGGGCGCGCAGCCGCCGACACCCGAATGGGGTGCCATGCTTGCTGAGGCACGGGAGTTCATTCTCAGCGCCTGGTGGGTGGTGACCTTCCCCGGGCTTGCCATTCTCTTGACGGTGCTCGCCATCAATCTTTTCGGCGACGGGCTGCGTGACGCGCTTGATCCCAAAATGAAGCGCACCTGATGGCGCGGCTTTTGGAGATCCGCAACCTCACGGTGAGCTTCGGCACGGCCGCTGGGAGCTTTAAGGCCGTCGAGGGTGTTGATATCACGGTCGAACAGGGCGAGATCCTGGCAATTGTCGGCGAATCGGGCTCGGGCAAATCGGTCGCCATGATGGCGCTCATGGATCTTTTGCCGTGGACCGCCACCGTCACCGCCGATGTGATGGCGTTCGAAGGCAAGGACTTGCGCAAGCTTTCCGCCAAAGAGCGGCGCCGCATCTACGGCAAAGACATCGCCATGATCTTTCAAGAGCCGATGTCGAGCCTCAATCCGTGTTTTACCGTAGGTGCGCAAATCGATGAGGTGATCAGAAAACATCTGGGCGGATCGAGGCGTTCAAGGCTCACTCGCGCACTCGAATTGCTGCACCAGGTGGGCATTCCCGATCCCGAAGGCCGCTATCATTCCTATCCGCATCAGATGTCGGGTGGCATGAGCCAGCGCGTGATGATCGCCATGGCCTTGGCCTGCGATCCCAAGCTTCTCATTGCCGATGAGCCTACCACTGCACTCGATGTCACGATCCAGGCGCAAATCCTCGATCTGCTCAAGGAGCTGCAGGCCAATCGCGAGATGGGGCTGATCTTGATCACTCACGATATGGGCGTGGTCGCCGAGACCGCCCATCGCGTCGCCGTTCATTATGCCGGATGGCGTGTGGAAATGCAGCCCGTCACGCCGCTATTTCAAACACCGCGCCATCCCTACACAGCGGCACTGCTCTCGTCATTGCCCGAAAAGGCCGAGAAACATTGCCGCTTGCCGACGATCCCTGGCGTTGTGCCGGGCCAGTTCAACCGGCCGTCCGGATGCCTTTTCGAACCGCGCTGCAACAGGGCGCAAACCGACTGCCGCCAGCACATTCCGATCGCCGACCACGATGATCCGGCCCAGGTCCGCTGTCTCCATCCGCTCGATGAGGCGCTTCCGTGAGCGAGCCCCTTGTCGTCGCCGAGGACCTTTTTCAGCGCTATGGCGATATTCGGGCGCTCAATGGTGTGAGCTTTGCCCTCAATCGCGGCGACACTCTGGCGATTGTCGGGGAATCGGGCTGCGGAAAATCAACCCTGGCGCGCATCGTTACCATGATCGAGCCCCCTTCGGAAGGGCGCCTACTCATCGGCGAGAACGCGATCACGCCAGGCACCAGAAAGCCGTCGCCGAGCTTGCGGCGCAAGGTGCAGATCGTCTTTCAAAACCCTTATGGCTCGCTCAATCCTCGAAAAACCATCGCCTCCACCTTGGAAGAGCCGCTGCTCCTCAACACCAAGCAATCGCGCGCAGAACGCCGTGAGCGCGTCCTGGCGATGCTGGAAAAGGTGGGGATGCGCCCGGAACATGCCGACCGCTACCCGCATATGTTCTCAGGCGGTCAGCGTCAAAGGGTGGCCGTGGCACGTGCACTGATGCTGGAACCCGAAATCCTGGTACTCGACGAGCCGGTCTCGGCCCTCGATCTTTCGATCCAGGCGCAAGTGCTCAATATGCTCGCGGATCTCCAGGACGAATTCTCGCTCACCTACATCTTCATCTCGCATGACCTCTCGGTGGTCCGCCATATCGCCGATCAGATCATGGTGATGTATTTCGGCCGCGCGGTCGAGATGGGCGAAAGCGAGCAGGTGTTCGAGCAACCGAAGCACCCCTATACCCACGCCCTGTTTTCGGCGACCCCACGCGCCGATCCGCAGCGCTCGGGAACGCGCATCATGCTCGAAGGCGAGCCGCCATCGCCGCTCAAGCCGCCGCCCGGCTGTCCCTTCGCCCCGCGTTGTCCCCACCGTACCCAGCTCGGCGATGCTGCATCACAGCAACGATGTGACGATAACCGCCCGGGTTTGAACGGGCATGGCGGTGTCCGAGTTGCCTGTCATTTTCCGCTCGAGGAGGGGCTCTAGGCCTTCGAGTGGCATTTCTCGCCGGCCCGGTCTATGTTTCGCCCTACGGATACATCTGAGGAGAGGGTTCGGCCATGGCCCAGACCATGTTCGAGCGCTATGGCGGCTTTGCTAATGTCAGCAAGGTTGTCATGGCATTCTACGACCGTGTGCTCGATAGCGACATTGTCGGCCATTACTTCGAAGACGTCGATATGAAAGCCTTGGTCGATCACCAGACCAAATTCATCTCGGCGGCAATGGGCGGTCCCGCCCATTATACCAACGAAATGCTGCAGCGTGCTCATGCCCACCTTCCTGTCAACAAAGAAGAATTCCATGAGATTGCGGGCCTCTTGGAAGAAACGCTGGAGGATTTCGAGATCGACGCGCGTGATATCGAGACCATCTTGAAAGATGTCAAAGCCCGCGAGCCATTTATCGTCAAGAGCGAGACATGAACCTCGAACATTTCAATGCCATGCTCTTGGAGTCGGCGGGCGTGGGACTTGCCGTTCTCAATGCCGAAACGCGTGAGATTTTGTTCGGTAATCGCCGGTTTGCCGAATGGTTTCCCGGCATGACAGGGGTTGGGCGGAAGCTCGAGGATCTCTCATCCGGTCTGGACATGGAAAAGCTTGAATCACGACTTGAACAGGGCCGTGTCTTTACCGGCGAGCTGTCGGTCAAGGTCAAGCGGCGAAGCCTGACAATCGCTATTCAGGTGAGCCACCATCAACACGAAAACTTGTCGGTTTTGTTGCTCGAGTGCCAGAATATCTCCAAAATCAAGGAACTCGAGTACATGATCGAGTCCTATTCGAGTATGGTAGAGAAGCAAAATCGCGTTCTCCAGCGGGAAAAAGAACGTGTCGAAAAGCTTCTTTTGAACATCATGCCCAAGACGGTCTATGAGGAGCTCAAGAATTTCGGCGTGACGACTCCGCAGCGCTACGATCATGCGTCAATCTTAATGCTCGATTTTATCGGTTTCACCGATATGGCGATTTCTAACGATCCAACGGGGATTATTACTGAACTCAATGATATTTTCACCGCTTTTGATCGCATCGCCGAGCAATTCGGTTGTGAACGCATCAAGACCATCGGCGACGCCTACATGGCCGTCTCGGGGATTCCCGAGTCCAACCCCGAGCATGCCGTCAATATTGCGCGCGTGGCCCTCTTGATTGTGCGCTATCTCGAGCGCCGCAATGCCGCCCATACTCATCAATGGCGCTGCCGCATCGGTATCAATTCGGGTGTGGTGATCGGCTCGATCGTCGGCGTGCAAAAATATGTCTACGATATTTTCGGGCCGGGCGTGAACCTCGCGGCACGAATGGAAGGCTTTTCAGCGCCCATGGAGATCACATTGTGCAATGATATGGTGGATCTCATTCGCAATGACTTCAAGATTACCGAACTCGAGGAAGTCGAAGTCAAAGGGTTCGGCACCAAGCAACTATACCGGCTGGAATCGGGCGAACGTCCCTTCAGCCTGCCGGATTGAAGAATCGCCTAATGGAGCTTGTGAGGCGGTAGTTTGCCGGTTTCGATGAGTTGCCTGCGATAGGCTGCGCGCTGGTCTTCGGGCTGCTGCTGGTCGATTTTGTAGTTGGCGATCATCGTCTGAAATACCGGCTCCTCGTTGAGGGCCCGCATCTTGTCGATAGGAACGCCTGCCGCCACCGCCACCACGACGAGGTTTTCACCGCGCGCCATGCGGCGGGCCAAAAAACCCCAAAGATGCGATGCAGGAAGATTGCGGTCGGACAAAGGACAGCTCCATAAAATTCATGTTCGCTGAGGTCATAATATAAGGTGCGAATGCCCATGTCAAAGATAGTTTTCCGAGTGCAAGGACCGCCCCAGCACTGATGCGCTGGGGTTTCGAAAAGAGCTCGGCGTGGTCCCGAACCAGCGGCGAAATGCGCGCGTGAAGTGAGACGTGTCTTCGTAGCCGAGCGATGTGCCGATATCGGAAACCGGCTCGTCACTATCAACAAGAAGCGCTACGGCGCGATCGCGTCTCGCGCGGTCGACAAGCTCGCGGAAACTGGTCCCCTCATTCATGAGCTGGCGCTGGAGGCTCCTCGTGCTGATATGCAATTGCGCTGCCGTTGCGTCAATGCTCACTTGGCGATTGAGAAGCTGAGTGTGAATCGTGGAAAGCACCAGTTCGGCCATGCTGCGCGGCGGGCGCGCTCGGACCATGGCACGAAGCTCGCTCATCGAAGGCTGCGCCGTGGCACGAAGCGGAACCAGCCTCGGCGATTCGAGGTAGTGCCGTGGAAACGCCAAGCCTGTGAGCGATGGGCTGTACACAACCGGCAATTGCAGTGCATCTTCGAGCACGCGGCGGTGATGTCGATCGCCATGAGGGACGAGAATGGTGACAGCCACGGGCGGGCTTACGCCGTAGGCCTGCATTAGGCGCAGGATGGGTGCAATGATGTGATCGGCATGATGACGCTGATCGAAATCGGTCTGACGACCTGCTGAGTAAGCAAACACCGATGTGTCGCCGTGACACCACGCGACGATCGAGTTGCGCCCCTGATAATAGGCAGATGAGCGAACCATTCGTGTCACCGCGCGGCGCAGAGTTGGTGCCGCCATGGCATAGCGTGTCCACATGCCGAAATCGGAAGGCTGCATCGCCTCACCAACCCGTAAGCCAAGCAGCGGATCCCCGGTTACCTTGGCTGCGATATCGAACATCGCGATCATGCTACGCAAAGGAATTCGGGCATCAGGTGCGGCCACGATCGATTCGTCGAGATGAACCGCTTGGAAAACCCGCGCCACCGCCGAAGGACCCGCAGCCTCCCACACGAGCTGGGGCAGAGGACCGAGCCCCCGTATTTCCGTCGTTACTGGGATGCTTGTCGACACATCCTTTGCCCATTTTGGTTCATGTTTGGCGCAAAATGGCTACCGCGCCAGTAATGCCTGATCAAAATTGGATACGAACAGTTAACATGTGTGGTTTCCTTGTGTTTCCCCCTAGCCCCCGCACTGACTGTTCAATCTTCTTCCTCGACCCATTGAGCCCGTCGCCAACCTTGCGGCGGGCTTTTTTTGTTAGCGACCCGGATCATTTCAATTCCCGCGTCACCTTGGCGCAAAATGGCTACCGGCTGCGGCAGCGCTACCGCAGAAGGCGGCTGTCCGATAAAATCAGGTCAAACGGCCTGAAAAGGAGGGATTAATGATGAGAAGCCTTATCGCAGTGGCGGCGTTAAGCATGCCGCTTGCGCTCACCTTGCCTGCCCTGGCGCAGGAAACCGAAAAGCCGAACATCCTCGTCATCTGGGGCGATGATATCGGCCAGAGCAATATTTCGGCCTATACGATGGGGCTGGTCGGTTACGAGACGCCCAATATCGATCGGATCGCCAATGAGGGCATGATCTTCACCGACTATTATGGCGAGCAGTCCTGCACCGCCGGCCGGTCTTCCTTCATCACCGGCCAAAGCGTATTTCGTACCGGTCTCTCCAAAGTCGGCCTGCCCGGTGCCGATCTCGGCATGCGCGAAGAAGACCCGACGATCGCGGGCCTGCTCAAGGGCGAAGGCTATGCCACCGGCCAGTTCGGCAAGAACCATCTGGGTGACAAAGACGAGCATCTGCCGACCAATCACGGCTTCGACGCGTTCCTCGGCAATCTTTATCATTTGAACGCCGAGGAAGAGCCCGAACATCCCGACTATCCGCGTGATCTGGTGCTGCCGAACGGCGAGACCTTTTTGGAGCGCTTCGGTCCCCGCGGCGTGATCCGTTCCAGTGCCAGCTATAGTGACGGTGAAATCAGCCAGGAAATCGAGGATACCGGGGCGCTGACGCGAGCGCGCATGGAAACCGTCGATGACGAAACATCAGACGCCGCCATCGAGTTCATTCGCGCGCAAACAGAGGCCGGCATGCCCTGGTTCGTCTGGTGGAATGGCACGCGGATGCATTTCCGCACCCATGTCTCACCGGAAATGCAGGAACAGGCTAACGAGATCTCGGGTCGCAATGTCGATGAATATGCAGCCGGCATGATCGAGCACGACATGGACATCGGCAAGTTTCTGGACGTGCTCGACGAACTCGGCATCGCCGAC
>CAYPOV010000186.1:0-9055 GCA_964412385.1 uncultured Geminicoccaceae bacterium | reverse complement strand
ACAGGTGCTGTTGACGCGACGGCGCAGACGACGACGAGCGTTATTGATTTGCTGCTCTCCGGTCCAAGAGAATTGGCAAGTTGGCTCGGGCAAGCAATCCCGCTCGATGAGCCCACACTTTCCTCTGCTTCGCTGACCGCCAAGATTGATGGCGCGGCCGACAAGGTCGATGCGACAGAAATCGTGCTCAAGGTGGATGACATCGAGGGGAAGGGTGAAGTCCACGCCGAAATGTCGGGAGCCCGCCCGTCCGTGACGACCAAAATGGTCTTCGGCGACGTCGATCTGACACCCTATGTGCCCGCGGAGACGGCCGACGCAAGCGGTCAGCCTGAAGAAGCGCCGGCCGAAAGCGCTGAACCGGCAAGCCAGGGCTGGCCCGACGATCCCCTAGACTTGCCGCTGCCGCTGCCTATCGATCTTGATGTCGATATCGAGATGGCATCACTCAAAACACCACAAATCACGGCGAGCGATATCAAGGCCTTGTTGACCGCGGATGAGCAGACAACCGAGGCAAAACTTGTCGACATCAAGCTCTATGAAGGGACACTGAATACGACGGCGACCGTAACATCAGGTGAGGTCCCCGACTTTGCTGTTAATTTGGAAACCAAGGATGGCTCTCTGCTTCAGCTCTTGAAGGAGACAGCCGGATTTGAGCGCCTGGAGGGCAAAGGCAACGCCCAGCTTGATGTTACGAGTTCAGGCAATAGTGTGAAAGCAATCATCGAAAACCTCAATGGCAATGGCTCGATCCTAGCGCGTGACGGCGCCATTCTCGGCATCAATATCGCCGCCTTCATGAGGGAGGTCATGACCCTCGGATTGTCGGAAGAGGATGACGGGCCCGAACGCACTGACTTTGCGGAAGCGGGCGGGACCTTCACCATCGAGAAGGGGGTCGTTACCAATCAGGACTTTACGATGAGGGCGCCGGTACTTCGCATCGCCGGTGCTGGCACGGTCGATCTGCCCAATCAGTCACTGGACTACACCGTAAAGCCGCAATTGGCCGCGACTCTTGAGGGTCAGGATGCTGGCGGCGACGATGCATTCAAGGCGGGGCTCCCCATCGTCATTTCGGGTCCGTGGACAGATCCCGGAATCAAGCTTGATGTTGGAGGCTCGCTGACCAGTGCCATCCAAAACCCGGCTGACGTCGGTAAACTTGTCGACCAGATCAAGACGAGCCCTGAAATGTTGAAGGATCTCCAGGAGCAATTCAACATTCAAGGCTTGAGCGATTTGGGTGGGGAGGCTGCCGATCAACTCAAAGGCCTCTTGGGAGGTGGCGCTGAGAGCGGCGGCGATGCCGGTGGTGACGCTGGCGGCGAGAGCCTTCAGGACAAAGCAACCGAAGGTGCCAAAGGGCTGCTCGATTCGCTAAGCGGCAACTAATTGCAATCGATCCCAAAACTTAAGGCGCTGGGCTTCGACGTATTTGGCACCGTCGTCGACTGGCGCTCGAGCATCGTCAAGGATCTAGCTAATTGGGGCGAAGCAAACGGCATCGTCTGCGATTGGGCCGGATTTGCAGAGGCTTGGCGTGATACCTACCAGCCCGGTATGCAGCGGGTCCGCGAGGGCAGTTTGCCGTGGACTGACATCGACAGTCTGCATCTGATGGCGCTCCGCGATCTCGTCCGACAATTCGAACTTGGCGAACTCAAGGACGAACAACTCGATCATATCAGCAAAGTTTGGCATCGCCTCGAGCCATGGCCGGATTCCGTCCCCGGTCTTAGACGCCTGAAACGACGTTTCACCATTGCGACACTTTCCAACGGTAATGTCGCCTTGCTCGTGAACATGGCAAAACATGCGGGACTGCCGTGGGACATGGTGTTCTCGGCGGAACTTTGCCGGCACTACAAGCCCGATCCGGAAGCCTATCTAATGACCTTCGAGCTCTTGGACGTCGCCCCCGATCAGGTCATGATGGTGGCCGCCCACAATGGAGATCTCAAGGCGGCTGCCACCCAAGGTCTGAGGACCGCGTTTGTGCGTCGGCCGACAGAGTACGGCCCCAACCAGACGCGCGATCTGGAGGCCGAGGGTTCATACGATTTCGTGGTGGAGAGCATCGAGCACTTGGCGGATGCCCTCGGGGTCGACTAACTAGACACGTCGCTTTGAGCGTAGGTGGGATAACGGGCCTGCATTGATTGTATCAGGAGGCATGATGGCCAGAGAGCCATGGTCATTTGAGGGACGTTACGCGGTCATCACCGGCGGCGGCCAGGGCGTCGGCGAAGAGACGGCAAGGCTGTTTGCCGAGCGTGGTGCTGCGGGTCTCGCCATTTGCGGCCGGGATCTTGCCAAGCTCGAGCGCGTCGCTTCGGATCTTGATGCAAAGGGCTGCCCTACACTTTCCGTGCAGGCCGACCTCGCCCATGTCGATCAATGCTTCAAGGTCATCGACGAGGCCGCGGCGAAGTTCGGCGATCTCGATTGCCTCGTGAATGCTGCCGGAATCACCGATCGAGGGACGATTGACGACACTTCGGTCGAGTTGTTCGACCAAATGTTCGCCGTCAATACACGTGCGCCCTTCTTCCTAATCCAAAGAATTCTCCCTTATCTTCGGAAGCGAGAAAATGCGACGATCGTCAACGTCGCCTCGATTGTGGTCAATTGCGGACCTCCCTTCATTGCAGCCTATACGGCATCCAAGGGGGCTCTTGCCGTTCTCACGAAGAATGTTGCCAATGCCGTTCTTCAAGATCGGATCCGTGTCAATGCCTTGAACATGGGCTGGACCGCAACGCCGGGCGAGAACGTCATCCAGCAGCAATATCATGATCGCGAAGATGACTGGGAAACAGAAGCCGATGCGTCCGTACCATTTGGACGCCTATTGCGCCCCGACGACATCGCACGGGCCATCGCCTATCTTGCATCCGACGAGTCCGCGTTGATGACCGGCTCGGTGATCAATTTCGAACAACGCGTGCCCGGCATCCTATAAGGGGAACAAGATGATCTACGAGGCGAGATCCTATTATGCCATCGGCGGCAAAATTGGGGGGCTCATCGAGCGTATGAAGACGCGCATCCAGCCGATCTTTGCGCGCCACGGCATGGAAGCGCTCGGCTATTGGATTGAAGATATCGGCGAAGGCAACAAGCTCTTCTTCATCCTCAAATTTGCCGATTTTGCCGATCGGGAAGCGCGCTGGAAGGCCTTCATGGCGGATCCGGACTTCCAAGCCCTCAAGTCCGAGCCTCTGGTCATGGACTATATCGAAAATCGTCTCCTGCGGCTGACATCTTACTCGCCAGAGCCTAATACGAATGATCCTATCGTCGAAGTTCGCATCTACGACACCTTGCCGGGACGCTTTCAAAAACTCCACGACCGTTTCACCAACCATACGCTGGAAATCTTCCAACGACATGGGATACGAAGCATCGGTTATTGGACGGAAGAGGTCGGCACCGGCAGCCGGCTCTTCTATATGACCGGCTATGATGACTTCGGCTCGAGGCAGCAGAAATGGAGTGCTTTCATGGCCGATCCAGACTGGCAAAAGGCCAGGGCCGATTCTGAAGCCGACGGCCCAATCATCAAGAAGCTCAGTTGTGCTTTTCTTACTCGGCTTCCCATTCCAACCAGCTAAGACTTTGTCCCTTGTATTGGCATCATTCATGGAGATCCGATGAGCGCTGTTGACGACCTGAAATCCATTCTCGGCCCTCAAGGCTGGCTCGAAGCGCCAACGGATACCGAATCGTTCCGCACCGATTGGCGGCGCAAACATATCGGCGAAGCACTCATGGTGACGCGACCCAATTCGGTCGATCAGGTTCAAGAAGTTGTCAGGATCTGCAACCGCCACGAGATCGCGATTGTGCCTCAAGGCGGCAATTCGAGCCTCACGGGAGCTTCTGTTCCCAATAATCCGCGACCGACGATCGTGCTGTCCTTGGGCCGGCTCAACAAGGTTCGTTCGATCTGCCCCGAAGGCTACTCGATGACGGTGGATGCCGGCTGCATCATTCAGAACATCCAGGAAGCTGCGCGCGAAGTCGATCGCACACTCGGGCTCGATTTCGGGGCGCGCGGCACGGCTGTTATCGGCGGTGCAATCGGCACCAATGCCGGTGGTCTCAATGTTGTCCGCTATGGCCCATGCCGCGATCAGGTTTTGGGCCTCGAGATGGTTCTAGCCGACGGTACGCTGATCGATAATCTGAGCGCTTTGAGGAAAGACAATTCGGGCTATCCGCTCAAACATCTCTTTATTGGTGCCGAAGGCACGCTCGGCATTGTCACCGCTGCAACGCTCAAACTTTGGCCCAATCCGAAGCATCACACCACGGCGTTCGTGGCACTCAATGAAAAAAAGAAGGCTCTCGATCTTCTCTCGATGGCTAAAGCTGAAGCACATGACGTTCTCGATGCCTTCGAGCTGGTGACGGAAATGGGCCTGAGCCGTTCGATCGAAAAAACCGGTGTGGTACGCCGGCCGTTCGAGACGGTTCGAGACTGGTATATACTAACCCGCTTCGCGGGCACGGAGCCGGTCGAGGAGCGCCTCGAGCGTTTCTTGGAACATGCGCTTGAAGCCGGCATCATCGACGATGGTGCCATTGCACAGTCGGGCGGTCTCGAGGAAGAGCTTTGGGCGATGCGCGACGAGCATCTCTCGCCGCGTGTGCTCTTCGGCTCCGGCGATCAGAAGTTCGATACGGCCGTGCCTGTGGAGCATGTCGCCGACTATCTCATCACGCTCGAGAAAGAAACATGTGCGATCGACAAGGATCTTCATCCCTATGCCCTCGGCCATATTGGCGATGGCAGCTTGCACTTTCACATCATGCAGGGGGAGACCATGAGCGATACGCGCTACCAAGAATTGTGTCCGATCACCGAGAAAATGGTCATGAACGTGACCTTTTCCTTCGGCGGGACCATCAGCGGTGAGCACGGCATCGGTATCGATCAGCGGCATCGTCTGGGCGGTCAAAAATCTCCAGCCGAATTGGCCCTGATGCGCCAGATCAAATCAGTGTTCGATCCCAAGGGCATTATGAATCCCGGCAAGCTGTTCCCCGAACCCTCTCTGCATGTGGCGGCTTGACCGAAAAGCCTGCCTGGCGTCGAACAGTTCTCGTTCTAAAGCGATCTGGCGACGCGAAAGCCGAAGTCATTGGCGCGAAAATCAGGAGCGCCTTTTCCGCGATTGGCTGAACGAAGGGTGTGCGGCTCATCGAGCCAAGAGCCGCCGCGGACGACGCGCTGGGCAGTTAAGCCACGTGTGCGCGGAGCGCTGTCGTTACTGCTCCAGCCTTGGTATGTGCTGCTGTAGCCGTCTTCGACCCATTCCCACACATTGCCCTGGACGTCATGAATGCCAAAGGCGTTGGATGCGAATGTGCCGACCGGTGCCGTGTGAACGAAGCCGTCATTACAAAGCGGCGCGTTGTTCTTCGAACCATACTTCCGCTTAGCCGTAACGTCGCGGCCATTGGCATGATCGCACAGGTTCCGGTTGGTCGGATCGTCTCCCCATGGCCGCATGGATGTACTGTTGGCGCGCGCCATGTACTCCCATTCGGCTTCGCTTAACAATCTATATGGCTTACCTGTTTCGCTGCTGAGCCATCGCACATAAGCGCGTGCGTCCTCCCACGATACGCAGGTGACCGGATGGCGAGGATCCTGATCAAAACCCGGTCGTTTCCAGGTTAGATCCGACGCCAAAGTGTAGGAGGTTCCATTCACCGCATGGCAGCCCGGAGTCAGATGTCGTCCTGTCGCTGACACAAAACGCTGAAACTCAGCGCGGGTAACTTCGTAGCGCCCGACCGCCAAAGGGTTTCGAATGATGACTTCATGCGGCGGGGCTTCGTCGCTGATCGAGGCATGGCTCGTTCCTTGTTCGAGCAGCCATCGCCGCTCCGCCTCGCTCGAGCCCATCACGAAAGATCCCGAAGGTATGACCGTCATTTCGGGGCAGTGCGCGCAATCTCGAAATCGATCGCCGGGTTCATAGGGAGGATCTTGATCGACAAGACCGACCGAGGGCTTGGCCGGTCTTGGTGGTTCGGGAGCGCTCTTGATGAGAGCCGAGGCCTGAGCGGCAACCAAATAACCTGACGGCTTAGCACCAATCGTCTCTTGCCAGCGTGCAATGCTTGTTCGAGTTCGATCACCCGGGATGCCATCAGCCGGGCCGGGATCAAATCCCTGCTTGTCTAGTGCCTGCTGGATGGTACGCCATTTCGATTGATTGAGCCCAATGCCTGCTTCCATGGCCTTGAGCGATGGTTCGCTCGGCTCCGAGGGGCGGGCAGTAAGAACGAGATTTCTCTTGGGTCCTTGGTTGGTGAGGCGAGGCACGCCAATGACGGGGAATGTCCAACGATCGAGCATTCCCGTGGAACGCGGAGTTTGAACTCGGTTTCCGAAGGTTGAAATCAGGCGGACCGAGCGTTTCGACACGTTGCGGCGGAGATCAACGGCAATCTCGGTAAGCGAGACGGTGCCGTCCCGATCACCGAAATGATCGGCCCGGCCCCGGGCCGCTTCGAGAAATTCCGCAGTATAGAGGCCCATCTTTCTGCTTTGATCCCAGTTGGCGACTTGGTCGGGGCCGGCCGCTGACAGGATTGCGACCGTGGAAGGGGTTTTCTTGATGGTGGCACCGGTGACGGCATAGGAGGTGTTGGGCACGAGTGCCTGGCCATTCCCGGTTCGACCGGAGAAACAGGCCTCCAGGACCAGAAGAGATTTCCTCGCGTTGATAGCTTCGATTCTCGATATTAATTCCTCAAGGGAAATTGCGGCGCCGCCTACATTGATTGGGGGAACATTGACAGGAAGAAGATAGGCATTGTCATTGAGCGGGACGCCATGGCCTGAATAGTAGACGATGAGCTCTAAATTTTGACCGACTGCTAGCGTCAGTTGTTCAAGGCGGCTCTTCGTACTGCCAATACCTTGAAACCAAATTTCGAACTTGGTGCGGTCCAGATCAAAAAAGACGAACACTTGGTCTGGAGGATATCCCAAACCGTTGACGACAAAGTTGCAAAAAGCACTCGCATCATTGTGAGCAAAGTCGACGGTCGGCGTTCCATCCCTATAGTTCCGGTTGCCGACAATGAAGGCGTAACCATGATGATTGATAGGTGGCGCATGGTCTCGGCGTTCGCACTCAAAGTTTTCGGGGGCACCAAATACTGTGACCTGTTGTGCAAAGGAGGCATTCGCATCATGGAGAATGAGCAGAAAAGCGATGAGCGTGCCAAGCCACAATTTCATCAACGGTATTCCCTAGATACAGTTTTATAGCCTCCAGTATGATAGAATTGTCTCTCGATCCAGAGAGAATATCTTTCGAACCGTTTGGTGCCTGGTGGGCATAGCGAAAGTCCAACGCCACATGCCCTAGCAATTGCCTTCCTTGTTTGCACAAGAATGGCGCTACGGCAGGATGAATTGGGCCAAGGTTTCTGCTGGCAGGCATGCAGATTTTAGGCTAGTCAGGTCCATGCAGCGAGTTAGAGAGAGGAGGTCCCCTGTGAAAAGATTTTGTGGCGTAGTCGTAGCAACTTTACTCATGGCTTCGAGTTCGGTGTTTGCCGCGCAATTGACAGGAAAAGTTGATAGTCTCGACTTGCCCCTGTCAATGAATGTTGGCGGCATGCAGTTCGTGCCGGCGTCAGATCTCGATACGAGCGGAATCAGTGTGGGTGACGTTGTCACGGTCATCTACAGTCCGAACGGCCCTGACGGTAATGCCGAAGTCGAGTTCATCCACAAACACTGACCGTACAGGCGTGGGCGCTGATAGCCCACGCAAACATATTTGACGGCCCGCCATGTGCCGAAATGGAAACTCCAGCGCGGGTGAGCCGAATGAAAGCTGACTAGAGGTCAGCAAAGACACCAGGCTCTGGGATGGTCTGCTTACTCCCGAGGCAGTCAAACCAACAATGAACTTTGGGCAACGCACTCCGTTTTGCCGAGTATGTCTCGCTGCAGATATCAAACTTTCAGCAGCCTCCTTGCTTTCATTGCCGTTAGTCAAAATCAGGGTGTATTGAACGAACCACACAGCGTGCGTACAAGCTAGCAAGCTTGATCGGACCGAGCATCTCCCCACATAACGAAAAGTTGAAGGGGTGCCTCTTTTGGGCCTCGTCTTTCAACCCCGCCCGCTCGATTGAGGGGCATGTGGAGACAAGAATGGATTTCGAAAAATATACTGAACGCTCTCGTGGTTTTGTCCAGGCTGCGCAAGGCATCGCGTTACGCGAAGGTCATCAGAGGTTTTTACCTGAGCACCTTTTAAAGGCGTTGTTGGACGATCCGGAAGGGCTGTCTGCCAACCTCATCACCGCTGCTGGCGGTGACGCAAAGCAGGCCCTTGACGCAACGGAGCTCACGCTTTCCAAGCAACCGAAAGTTGAAGGAAGTGGTGCCGGACAGCTCTATCTGGCGCCGGAGACGGCTCGTCTGTTCGATGCGGCTTTGAAGGCATCGGAAAAAGCAGGCGATAGTTATGTGACCGTCGAACGCCTTTTGTTAGCGATTGCTATGTCGTCGACCGATGCAGGTAAGGCGCTGAAACAGGCCGGTGTCACACCACAAAACCTCAACGCTGCGATCGATAGGATGCGCAAGGGCCGTTCCGCCGATTCGGCAAGTGCGGAGCAAGCCTATGATGCGCTTGAGAAATACTGCCGAGATCTGACAGCGGCTGCACGGGAAGGGAAACTTGACCCGGTCATTGGTCGAGACGACGAAATTCGTCGTGTGATCCAGGTACTTTCACGCCGCACCAAGAACAATCCTGTGCTTATCGGCGAGCCGGGTGTCGGGAAAACGGCAATCGCTGAAGGTTTGGGACTGCGCATCGTCAATGGTGATGTGCCCGAGTCGCTGCGCGACCGAAAACTCCTGTCGCTCGATATGGGGGCCCTAATTGCGGGTGCGAAATATCGAGGAGAGTTCGAAGAACGGCTGAAGGCGATCCTACAGGAGATCGCCCACAGCGATGGCGAAGTCGTCCTCTTTATTGACGAGCTTCACACCCTCGTC
>CAYPOV010000185.1:0-9149 GCA_964412385.1 uncultured Geminicoccaceae bacterium | reverse complement strand
CAACCCCCGGAAGATCGAGGCTGAACGCCAACGCCTTGATAGCCTTCCAATCGATCTGTTGCTCTGATTTCACTAACGATGAACCCCCATCCAGGTACTTTGTGATTCTGACGTTACTTCCAGAACACGCAGCCGAACAGTCCTTGCCGTCAATATACAACCTCAGCCTAGCTTTTTAACATTGAGTCATTGTCAATGTGACCAATTCGGTACCCTTCGCAGTATTGTGCAGAACGATTGCCGAACACTCGGCTCAGCTTTTCGTCCCGACGCGTGATTCCCGTATTCTATAGTCCCATGCCACTTGCCATCCGATCGACAACAACCGACGAACACCTATAATCGCTTAAGTTGTTTATCATGGCAATAAGGGCTCTATGTAGTAATGATGCATCGTCTTGCTCAGCTTGCGGATGGTGAAACTCTTTATAGTGACGTCTGCATCATCGGTGCCGGAGCCGCCGGAATCGCTCTTGCCGATCGCCTTTCAGACTCAGGTCTTGCGATTAGTGTTTTTGAGAGCGGCGGTCTGGACTACAACGTATCCACTCAGGATCTCTATATCGGCAGTCAAAGCGGCATCGAGTACAATTCGCTAGATGCCAGCCGGCTTCGCTATTTTGGTGGTACCACCAATCACTGGGCCGGGTATTGCGCGCCCTTTGTTTCTGAGGACTTCGAGCCTATTCAAGGAATTGCTGATAGTGGCTGGCCAATACGGTATCCCGATGTCGCCTCCTACATCGACTTGGCACGCGCATATATCGGCCTTCCAGCCGATTCATGGGACCCACAATACTGGCAACGACAATTCGACCTGATTGCACCGCCAGGGATCAGCGACCGCTTCGATCAGAGAACGCTACTTATTCACCCGACACGCTTTGGCCAAACGCGGCATGAGTACCTCAACACCTCAGAATCGATCAAAGTATTCCTTCATGCTAATTTGGTCGAGATCGAGACGAACGCTGATGCGAGACCAGTCACCAGCGACCGATTGCGAACACTAGACCGCAAAGAGCTTCGTAGCCACGCGAGAGCGTACGTGCTCTGCACCGGCGGCATTGAAAATGCTAGATTGCTCCTTGCCTCTAACCGCGTCATGCCGATGGGACTGGGCAATCAGCATGACTTAGTCGGCCGTTTCTTCACCGACCACGTCAACTTGGACGGAGGCATCCTCGTGCCCACCGCCCCGTCCACAAACTTCAACCTTTTCGACGAGATCTTCATATCCGAACTCGATCTTGAGGTTGAGTTGATTCTAGCTCGAAGGAGCAACGCAGGCGACCCACACATCGATTGGCCTAGATTGTTGCGCCTTTTCCCTCGTTATGCCGATGGTCGCAATGGTGAAGGCACGGCGGCTCTGCAACGAATGGGTCGGTCCATCATCAATGGTCAAATCCCAGATCGGCTTGGCAGCGATATTGTCGAAATGATCCGGGATATTGGTTCATTGACCAAATATGCCTCTTATCGAATGGGCTTTTCACCTTCGCTTGAGGATGTCGGCATTACGGTCCGCATCGCTCCTTTGCCCAATGCCGAGAGCCGCGTAACACTTTCCAACGAGGTTGACGCAATAGGGATGCGACGTGCCCATCTCCACTGGGCCATAAGTCCTACGGATAAGAAAAATGCGCGGCAAACTGTTCTTGATCTAGCGGCTATTGCTGGCGCCAACGGACTCGGACGTGTGCGCCTGTTGATTGATGAACAGGACAATGTCTGGAATGAGAGTTTTCATGTCTCCAACCATCACATGTGCACCACGCGAATGGCGGCCAATCCTCGCCATGGCGTAGTCGATGCAAACTGCCTGATTCATGGCATGAGCAATCTATACGTTGGTGGAAGCTCAGTCTTTGCCACCGCCGGTTCTGGCACGCCAACAATGATGATCATCGCATTATCCATGCGGCTCGGTGACCACTTGAAAGCAAAACTGACATGAAGCAACGGCTATTCTCCAGACGGCTTTCTCTTCAATGGACGGGCACTTTAGCGCTTACGATGACTTTGATCGGATCCGGCGTCGTCAGATCGTCGACATATAGGCTTCGCTTTACCGACTTGGTCTCCCGGTCGGAACCGGCAGTTGCGATCGGAAGACGTTATATTGATCTGTATCAGCCTCGCGCTACACTTTCGGAACTAACTAAAGGATTAATGAAGAAACCAGAATTTCGACAAGTGCTAAGTAAGGGAAATGTTCGCATGCTACGTTGCGCGGTCCTTAGAGAGATCCGTCGAGATTTTTCCAACGGCGACGTCGTCGATATTGATGGCTGGATCCTCTCGCGCACCGAGGCACGTATTTGTGCGTGCGAGGCACTCCAAAGCGCGTAGGAATTATTGATTTTTACAGTTTTCCTTCTGAAGAACAGGGCCTCCATCGCAATTGATGAGATCAAAACAAGGGTGGTTGAGAAGGGAGAACCGAACAGCGACGATCACCGATCTTGGCGTTTCGCAACACCACGAGAAAACCCCCTATGGAACTTCAGAGTGGCAATTTGGCAATGGGCACCGTAGGTTAACGTGAAACATCGGAAAATTGGGGTGCCTTGTTATGTGGCGAATGGCGATTGCCCTTGTCGTGCTGGTGGTTTCCACAGGCCATGCGCAGCATCGCGGCCTTACGATCGAACCGCAAGACCAAGCGCGGGTGGCCTTGGTCATCGGCAACAGTGCCTATCAACGCGAACAGGACGTGCTGCCGAACCCAGCCAACGACGCGAAGGATATGGCGGAAAAGCTCGACGATTTTGGCTTTCGGGTGATTGTCGGGGTCGATCACGACTATCGCGGCATGCGCATGGCGCTTCGGGATTTCGATCGCGCTCTTCAGGGTGCTGATGTCGGCCTTTTTTACTATGCCGGACACGGCATGGAGTATCAGGGGCGCAACTACCTCTTTCCGACGGATGTTGTCCTCGAGACTGAAGGCGATGTCGGCATCGGCCTTATCGATCTCGCCCAAATTCTCCATGTCATGGAGACTGCAGTGCCGACCCGTCTGGTGTTTCTCGACGCTTGCCGCAATAATCCGCTGGCTCAGCGCTTCAGAAGCACGCTTGGCGCCAGTCGTTCCACCTATGTAGGCCGCGGCTTGGCAAGGGTTGATGCAAGCGTTGGGACATTTATCGCCTATGCGACCGCCCCGGGCGAGATCGCGGCCGATGGGACCGGACGGAATAGTCCATTCACAGGAGCAATGCTGGCACATCTCGACGAGCCGGGTCTTGATGTGGAGCCCTTCATGCGCAGAGTGCGCAACACCGTGCTCGAAGCGACCGACGAACGCCAGCTTCCGTGGAACAGCTCATCGCTGCGTGGGCCCTTTGTCTTCAATCCCGCCCGTGGTCTTGAGATTGGCACGGGACCTGGCTCTGAGTCACAATCTACGCCTCTGCCGACACGTCCGCTGAACGAAGCGGAGACCGACGCAGATATCCTCTGGCAAGCCCTCGAAGGCTCCGACGATGCTGGCGAGTGGCGCTACTTCGCCGACCGCTTTCCGGACGATCCACGGGCCGAACTCGCGCTAATCCGTGCTGGCGTCCTGCAACCTCAAAACGCCGATGAACAGACAGCGTCGGTCTCCCAAGAACTGAGCGATGAGCGCGTCCGGCCGATCTCGCCCTTCGCCTCGGAACACAGTTCAAGGGCCGTCGAATTCTCTTTGGCACTTTCGCGTGAGGATTGGCGGGAGATCCAGGCCTCGCTTGAGGCCTTGGGTTTTGATCCACAAGGAAGCGATGGCATTCCCGACGACGATACGCGTACTGCGATCAAGCGCTGGCAGGATGATCAGGGGATCGATCCTACCGGTTTCCTTGATCGCAACGCGGTCACTCAAATCCTCGGCGACGCGGCCGCCTCGCCAACGGCTAAAGCCGGCAGCAAACCGGCAACGGCCGGCTTCGTCGAATAGCCAAAGAGCCTCAACTGGTTGCAGGCATGTAGCCTTGTTCATGGGCCATGCCGATCGCCCGCAGCACGTTGAGACGGCCAAAGCCGAAACGGTGATCCTGTCCGTTCTCGCCTAGCTCCTCGACCGACGCGATGAGCATATCCTGAATGAGAAACGCACGATCTGCGCCTGTCTCTTGTTCGCGGATCGAGGAGTTGGCGAGGAGGAGAGCGACGGCGCCTGCGACATGCGGGGTGGCCATCGAGGTCCCGCTGAAGGGCGCGTAATCATTGCCGGGAATAGAGGACATCACGGCCACGCCGGGTGCTGAAATCTCGGGCTTCATATAGGGAAGCGGGAGATTATTCGGATCGACGATCGTGGAGTTGGTCAAAAGATGGGTGCGGCCGCCGCTAAAGCCCGCGACTTCGTCCCTGGAAGCGGTAGCGCCAACGGCAAACGAGAAAAGTTCATTGCCGGGATTGCCGGTGGTCTGATTGCCCTCATTGCCGATTGCGACAGCAACCGGCACACCGGAAACGAGCGCACCCACGACTGCATTGGTGAAGACTTCGGGCACCGCCACATCGGTTGTGAGGCCGCCCAATGACATATTGATGACATCGGCATTCTGGGAGACTGCCCATTGTATGCCGGCAATGATCTGCGCAACGCTGCCGCCACCGCCGGGCAGCACTAGACCGCCCAAGAGCTGGGCATCGGGTGCCATACCGATATAGCTGCCACTGGCGTTACCGCCTGCGATGGTGCCGGCGACATGACTACCGTGCTCGCCATCGTCACGTGGTGTCGTTCCGATGATGTTGCCGGCGTTATCGAACTCGGCGAAGGCTGCGACCTTGCCTGCCAGATCGGGATGAGAGGCGTCAATGCCGGTATCGAGGACCGCGATCCTGACACCGGCCCCTTTCGAGCCGTAAGCGCCCCAGGCAGCCATTGCACCGCTTGCTTCTATGCCGTAGGCGCTTGTTTTGTTGTCAATCACTGTCGCCGGAAGCGAGGCGAGCCGCGCATAGTCCGGCTGCTTGAAGCGAACATTGGGATAGACGTTGAGAACCGTATCCGCCTCGTTGCGCAGCGCCGCAAGCTCGTCTTTTGTGAGTTCCGCGAAAACACTATCCGCAATCCAAAGCGTCTCGAGGCGGCGGCGTCCCGTCTCTTTCTCCGCTGCAGCCTTGTTCAAGGGTGCCGTCTTGAGGAGTTTCCCTGCGGCGGCACCGCCTTCGGTCTCGACCACTTGCTTGCCGTTATCAAACGCCGGTGCCCTTGAGGTCTGTGCCTTCATGCTCGAGCGTTGTTCCAAGAGCCGTCCATAAACGGCACTCTCTGACATCGATCGCATGAGCGCACTCTCACCTTTCCGGGGCGGCGTGACCTCGCGCGCTGATTGCGAGAACATGCGTTCCTTCATCGCCAGAGCAGCGCGCGTCGCAACCTCGTTGATGGAGGACTTACTGGGCCTCGCCTGGACGACCACTTGATTGGTAGTGCCTTCGGCCTCATCGATGATTTTTTCGAGATTGGCATCGAGTTCAGACTGGGCCATAGTTAGCCTCGCTCCTCGTGATATGGTTATGTAGCCAGGAGACGTTACTATGGATAGAAACCCGAAAACGTGAGAAAACCCACTTGGATGCCGATTGCTCTAGCTCTGACAGTCTTCAATAAAAACAGGGACAAATACTGTACTACGGTTTCTATAGTAGCCCTATCGGAAGACTCTTGGTTGTAGGCGAGAAAGGTCGGCTGCAGTTATTAAGTTTTCCCGCTGGCAGTCGTGCACAATCCCCGGGTCAAGATTGGCAACGTGACGACGCATTATTCGTCGAACTGTTTCGCCAATTGGATCAGTATTTCGCAGGTAAGCTCCGCCAGTTCGATCTGTCTCTCGAGTTGAAGGGCACATCGTTTCAAAAGAAGGTCTGGCAAGCCCTCGGCGACATCCCGTATGGCGAGACCACCTCTTATGGCACACTGGCGTCCCGTCTGGGCGATCCTAAAAAGAGCCGCGCCGTCGGTACCGCCAATGGTCAAAACCCATTGCCGATTATCATTCCCTGTCACCGTGTGATCGGCGCCGACGGCTCGCTCACCGGATTCGGCGGCGGTCTGGAGACCAAACGCTTTCTTTTGGACCATGAGCGGCGCCATGCACCTGACCGTCTCGTGCAAGGCGAACTGGCACTCTAACTTACAGCCGCGATCATCCGCCAGCGGTCAGGGCACGAGCCAGCAAGTGAGCGACACGAGACCGGCGCGCCTGAGAACCTCCCGGCGGGCATGTCGCAGCAACACCCCATAGCGCAGATGCCTCAAGGTGGCCGCCCTCGTGCCGATGATGATAAGTACGAGCTTGAGCTCGATTACATCCAGTACCGGATATTCCGAATCCCTGATGGGCCGAAACCCAGGACGGCTGGAGGAACACAACAGCAGTCGTGACAATGAGCAAGAACATGTGCATGGCGCCTCTCCAGCGGATCGCGCTCCTGGGATAGTGTCCCAATCGTCGATAGCGAGGCGTCGACATCACGGCTTCGGGGATTGATCTAAGATGAGAGCACATATTGCCAAATATTGGGATGCCTTATGGGCAAGCTATTGGTTCGTGCCGAGTATCATGGCTGTCGCCGCTTTTCTTCTGTCCTTGGCCACAACTGTGATCGATGCACGCCTCGTTGAAGCCGAGGTGGGACCGATCGGCTGGCTCTCACTCAACACACCGGATGGGGCGAGAGCGCTGCTTTCGACAATCGCGGGCTCGATGATCACGGTTGCAGGCGTGACCTTCTCGATCACGATCGCGGCTGTAGCCTATGCGACTTCGCAGCTTGGGCCGCATCTGCTCGGCAAATTCATGCGCGATCGCGGCAACCAAATTACGCTGGGCACATTCATTGCGACCTTCATCTATTGCCTGCTGATCCTGCGAACAGTGCAAGGCGACGCACTCGACAGCCCCTTTGTGCCGCATTGCGGCGTGTTGGTTGCCCTCATCCTCGCCTTGAGCAGCATTGGTGTGCTCATCTACTTCATCCATCACGTGCCGCGCTCGATCCATGCCTCGGAAGTTGTGGCGCAAATCGGTGCCGAACTGGAAAGCCGAGTGTCGTCCCTCTTTCCAAGCGGGTTTGACCAACCGCCTGCGTCGTCGAATGATGTCATCGCCGGCGAAGCAATGACTTCACCTTCGAGCATGATCGTCATGGCCGTAGAGCACGGCTACGTCACGCATATCGATCTTCAATGGCTCATCGACCTCGCCAAAAACGAGGACAGTGTCGTTCGCGTAGCGCGCGGGCCAGGCGATTTCGTATTCAATGGTGCCAAGCTGGCGATCCTCGAGTACACTGAGGAATTGAGCGATGATGCCAAAGACAAGGTCCGCATGGCCTTCGCCATGAATAGCGAGCGCACGCCAGCACAAGACGTCCCTTTCCTCGTTCAGCAGCTCATTGAGATCGCCGCGCGCGCTTTGTCACCGGGTGTCAACGACCCCTATACCGCCATGGGATGTCTGGACTGGCTGGGCAATGCCTTGACCTCGCTCGGTCGGCAATCCATGCCGAGCGGACACCTCTTCGATGATGGTGGCAGATTGCGGGTGGTCGTGCCGAGCTATAGTTTTGAGAATTTCGCCTCGTTGGTCTGCGACAACCTCCGTCCCTATTTCAGCGCCGATCGCAACGCGGCAATTCATATGATCAAGGTCTTGGAACAGATTCTTGCGGCCGTGGATCACCCGCCCTATCGCGCTACATTGCTCGACCATGTGGAAGCGTTGAAACATGCAGTCGACGAAGCGCTACCGCATCCAAGGGACCTTGCAGCATTCGAATCAGTCTACAAAAGGATTGTCGATACTCAGCGCTAAACCTCAACAATCGTATCGGTGATTGGATCCCCGAGTTCCTCGATCGCCGCAATATATTTATCGACCCGATGATCCTCACCGACATTGATCGCGCGGGGTGTCAGCCAATGAACGGGCCCGACATGATGAAAGTCGACAAACGGCGGCGGAAGATTGCAGATGGTGTCATCGACACGGCAAATGTTAACGACATAGTGCGCATTGTCGGGCTGACTAGCACCGAAAAGCGGGCGCGGCGATGCCAGGCAGATGGACGGGATCGCCAAGGACGACCCGACAATCTGCGCGGCTGCTGCACCAAGCGAATGGCCGATGATGACGTCGATGTTCTTATTCTTAGCGAAGCTATAGACAATATTGGCATAGCTGAGAAATCCACTGTGCCAGCGCCGCGTGTCGCCGTCGCGTGTCTCCGTCAAGAAACGGAAATTGAAGCGGAACCAATCCCAACCTTCATTGGTGCCGTGTACCACCAATACCCGCAGCCCGTCGGCAGGAACAATATCAGCCTGCACGCCTTCGATACTTACCGATTCGGATATCTCCAGATCAGCGGGCTGGTAATAGGCCGAAAACATCAGCTTGCAGGCTTTCTTGGCAGACAAACGGAAATCTACAATGTCAGTCATCGCAAATGACCCTCCCAAATGTCAGCAGCCCTTGGGCTTGCCCTGTTCATTTACCCGCCAGCACGTTTG
Source organism: uncultured Geminicoccaceae bacterium (assembly GCA_964412385.1). Taxonomy (GTDB): domain Bacteria; phylum Pseudomonadota; class Alphaproteobacteria; order Geminicoccales; family Geminicoccaceae; genus JBGSYN01. The sequence goes on along the minus strand of CAYPOV010000185.1, from coordinate 634 downwards.
GAGTTAGTGTGAATTCACACAAGTCAGTCGTTGCCGTCTTTGGCAAATCTCACTTCAACGCCCGCTTGATTTTCCCTGTATTTGAGCATGACAGTGGCATCGTGGGCGGCGAAGCCATCCCCCTTGGCTTGGCTGATGACGTCGAAAGCAGCCTTGCCCACCGGCGTCTCCACGCCTGCCTCCTTGGCCATGGCGAGCGCTAGTCGTACGTCTTTGTGGGCCAATTCGAGTTTGAAGCCGGGGCTGAAATCGCCGTGAAATGCCTTCTTGGGAAGGTTGACCGCAAGATGGGCGTTGGCGGCCATCGTCGTTCCCATGACCTCCCGCATCAGTTCAAGTGAGAGACCGTTCTTGACACCCGCGACCAGAGCTTCGGAAAGTGCGTTTATGATCGTCGATGCCAGACAATTATTGACGAGCTTCATCGCTTCGCCGGTACCCAGATCGCCACAATAAATCAGCGCCTCGCCCATGCACATGAGAACGGGCCTTGCCTCCTCCACCCATAGCTTGTTGCCGCCCGCCATCAGCGTCAGTGTGCCCGCTACGGCATGATCCTGCGTCTTGCCGACCGGGCAATCGATCATCCGCAGACCACGATCGGCTAGTGCGGCACCGCCTCTTCGTGTGGTGG
>CAYPOV010000184.1:0-9174 GCA_964412385.1 uncultured Geminicoccaceae bacterium | reverse complement strand
GACGGCAGCCTCGACATCGAGATAGTCGTCGGTGATGAGCGCCTCGAGTCCGAGATCACTCGCGACGGTGCGAACCTCGCGCGCCATCTCCCGCGAGTAAGTCCCAAGGCCGACAACCTCGAAGCCAAACTCTTCCGAAGCGACCCTCGCCGCCGCCGCGGCATGGGTGCCGTCGGCAAAGATGAAGACACGCTTGCCGGTGAGATAGGTGGAATCGATCGAGCGGGAGTACCAAGGCAGTCTTGAGTCCATGCCCAAGAGCGCCGGCTTGGGATCAATGCCCGTGATCTCGGCGATCTCGTCAATGAAAGCACGGGTGGCGCCAACACCGATGGGAATGGTCTTGGTACGAGGCTGCTTGAACGTCCGCTCCAGCCAACGTGCCGCCGTCTCGCCGATCTCCGGATAAAGCACGACATTGAAGTCCGCGTCGGGGATGCGCACGAGATCACTTGGCGAGGCCCCTAGAGGTGCGGTCAGGTTGATCTCGATGCCGAGCTTTGCGAGCAATCCCTTGATTTCCTGGAGATCGTCACGATGCCGGAAACCGAGTGCGGTGGGTCCCAGGATGTTGCAGCTCGGCCGAGTGGTCGAATTCCTCCTACCCTCGAAGCCACCGCAGAAGGCGCGAACCAGCCGATAAAAGGTTTCGGCAGCGCCCCAATTCTCCTTGCGCTGGTAGGAGGGAAGCTCAAGCGGTACCACGGGAATATCGAGATTAAGGGCCTTGGTGAGCCCGCCCGGATCATCCTGAATGAGCTCTGCCGTACATGACGCACCGACAATCATCGCCTCCGGGCGGAACCGCTCATAAGCCTCAGCCGCTGCTGTCTTGAAAAGTTCTGCCGTGTCCTTGCCGAGATCGCGCGCTTGGAAGGTGGTGTAAGTCACGGGCGGCCGGATCGGCCGGCGCTCGATCATCGTGAACAAGAGATCGGCGTATGTGTCACCCTGCGGCGCATGGAGGACATAATGCAGGCCGTTCATGGCGGTTGCGATACGCATCGCTCCGACATGCGGCGGTCCCTCATAGGTCCAGACGGTGAGCTGCATGGCTAGACCCTCAACCGCGTGCGCCGGGTCAACGGACGCGCAAACAGCTCAGCGAGATCGCCCGCCTGCTCGAAACCCTGGATGGGCGTGAACAGCAACTCGATCGACCATTTTGTGGTGATACCCTCGGCTTCGAGCGGATTGGCGAGGCCCAGCCCGCACACTACGAGATCGGGTCCCGCTGCCCGGCAGCGATCGAGCTGATTGTCGACATGCTGGCCTTCGCTCAAGCGCACATCTTCAGACAGCCAATCGAGTTCGACCGAAAGATGCTGGCGGTGGAGGTATGGTGTTCCCACCTCGACAAGATCCATCTGCATCTCATCGGCGAGGAAGCGGGCGAGCGGCACCTCGAGCTGTGAATCAGGAAAAAAGAAGACGCGTTTGCCGGATAGGCGATCACGGTGATGCTCGAGCGATGTCCGGGCGCGCTCGATCCGTGACCTGGTTACGGATGCAAATGTCGACGCCGGTACGCCAAAAACGTCCGCCGCCGCTTGCAACCACGCCGTTGTCCCTCGAATTCCCAAGGGAAATGGCGCTTCCAGCCTCTGGCAGCCACGCTCTTCGAGTGCACGAGCCGTATCCGCCAAGAAGGGCTGCGCCAGAAGGTAACGCGTCGTTGGGCCGACTGCGGGCAATTCTTGTGAGGATCGAGGCGGCAAGAACCGGACATCGGCAATGCCCAGCTCATCGAAGATGCGCCTGAACTGATCCTCGACGATATCGGCAAGCGCACCGACGACCAGCAAGGAAGGCTCGGTTTCTGATTCCTCGGGCAGTTCCGGAACCAGCGATGCGAGACAGGCGTCTTCACCTTGCGTGAACGTCGTTTCGATGCCGCTTCCAGAGTAGTTGAGCACGCGAACATCGGGACTGTGCTGTTTGGAGAGGCGGGATGCCGCCCGGCTCAAATCCAGCTTGATGACTTCAGAGGGGCACGAGCCAACCAGAAAAAGAAGTTTGATGTCGGGACGACGCTCAAGTAGCCGATCAACGACTTTGTCGAGTTCTTCATTGGCGTCTGCAAGGCCCGCAAGATCACGCTCGTCGATAATCGCCGTACCGAAACGCGGCTCTGCAAAGATCATCACGCCCGCCGCAGATTGCATGAGATGCGCACATGTGCGCGAGCCGACAATCAAGAAGAAGGCATCCTGAATTTTGCGGTGCAGCCAGATAATGCCGGTCAAACCACAAAAGACCTCTCGCTGCCCTCTCTCCTTGAGGACCGCGCGATCGTCACAACCCCTGCTGGGTCCCTGCGGCCGCTCTGCGATATCGAAAACCGTTGTCGCTTGGCTCATGATGCGACACCGGCCTCAATGGCAGCGACAGGTGCGGTACGCGCACTCTCTAGGCGTGCAACACGAAGCTTCAGAACGAATTGAGCGGCGTTGACGACGTAGGCGGCGTAAGCGGCAAGCGCCAACAACATCTGCCCTTGCGCACCAACCCAGCCAGTCCAAAGGGCCACGAGATAGGCCGTGTGGAGTGCCAGCACCAACATGCTGACGACGTCTTCCCAAAAGAACGGGCGGGCGAAGAGGTATTGGCCGAAGACCTCTCGCTCCCAAATCGACCCCGTCACCATAATCGTGTAGAGAACGAGTGTCTTGATGATGACTGAGACCGTCGCCTCAAAAAAGCCAGAGCCGGTCACAAGATAATTGAGAACCAACCCCAGACTGATCAGAAACACCAAGAACTGCAGGGGGGCCAGAACACCTTGCACCATCGTCCAACGGGACGCGTCACGCCGCTGACGTTCTTCGGCTGTGTAGAGTGTTTGGATCCGAGCGCGTGTCGCTTGATCACGCTCCATAAGGATCCTCCCTGCCCGGTTAATGACAGCTGCAAAACTAACCGCAGTGCCGACAGAGTGTCAACAAAACTATACGTCAATTTTTGTTGACAAATTTTCCCGTGAGACATCGGAGATCCTTGAAATGTTACCCAAAATCGACACCGGTCTCGTCAGAGGAAAATGGCGCGCAAGGCTTGAGATCGTGGGGACTGCCGGTGTAGCGTTTCGTCATCGAGGGGAGTTGACGAAGCTCTATGAAGCGTCGTCATTAATGAGGTGAGGTCTAGCGTGAACAGGGGCTCAAAATCTGAATCTCTAGACAATCATGGCAACGGACGCTCATCATCGCCGTGGAACTACGAGGAAATCGAACCTGGCAGGACACCAGAGCGGCACGTAGAATTAATCTCGACGATAGAAAACAAGGTTATCCCGAGGTTGCTGAAGGCTCATCGAGAAAACACCCTCACACAGTTGGATAGCGCTACGCCAGCCTACCGGCCAACGGAGGCCGACATTGCGTATTTTGCCGATTTAACACTCGCCCACGATCCAACTAGGTCTTGGCAATATGTCGATCACCTTCGCAGACATGGGATCAACATCGAGGCAATTCTCCTCGAACTCTTCACCCCTGCGGCACGTCTCTTGGGTGATCGATGGAGCGATGACACGCTGAGTTTCGTCGACGTCACGGTTGGGCTTTGCCGCTTGCAGGAGATCCTCCACGAACTGAGCCCGACGTTTTGTCGTGAAATCCAACCCAATGAGACTGTTCGCCGTAAGGTGCTGCTTATCCCAATTGCTGGCGAACAACACAATTTCGGCCTGTTGATGGTTGCCGAATTCTTCCGCAAGGCGGGGTGGGAACCTTATTCGGAACCGGTACCAACCCAAGCGGCACTCGAGAAACTGGTGAGCCGCGAGGTCTTCCACGTTATCGGCTACTCAATCAGCGCAGAAGCCCGCCTTGCTCAGTTGACGGCCAGCATCGAGTCGGTCAGGCGCCGATCTCGAAATCCGGATGTCATCGTCCTGGTCGGCGGACGAGTGTTTTTGGATCGCCCGGAACTTGCGGCCGAAATCGGCGCCGATGGCACGGCCTGTGACGCACGCCAAGCAGTATCCCAGGCCCAGTCGCTCGTCTGAAGGCGACTCTCGAATAGGTACAAAACGTCGCAATTGACCCACTGGCGCCAAGCCTCGGCGGAGCTATGACAAATATGCAACTGTCAACTTTAATTGACACAAGAAAAGTTGACACAGGTCGAAAATTCTGTAGAACATGACCCAAGTCCCACTAGACATAAGCCAATCGCGGAAAGGCCTAGGTGGTCCAGTGCTCGACCCGTCCTTTGATCTAGGGGCCAATAAGCCGTGAAGCACTTTAGAGCTCCCAAAGAATCGCTTCGGGATATTGATCCCGAGGCGATTGGCAATCTGATCTCTTCGAGTTCGGACATAGCGCTGGTACTTGACCTCGACGGCGTCATCTACGACCTCGCATTCGGCAATGAGGAATGGTCGACGGAATGGTATGGCCAGTGGCTCGGCCGTCCTTGGGTCGACACGGTCACTGTCGAAAGCCGGTCCAAGATTGAAAGCCTGCTAGCTGACGCCAAATCGCGTGCCGCACCCCGGTGGCGTCAAGTCAATCATGCCTCTTCTTGGGGCAATGATATTCCTGTTACGTATACGGCGATGCTGATTGGCGAACGCGGCCCTATTGTCGCCTGTGGACGCGAGCTGTGGTCGACGTCGCAGATGCAACAGCGTTTGGTTAACGCACAACAATCCTTGGAGCGCCATTACTCCAAATTGCGGCATGTCGAGGCGCGCTACCGACTTCTGTTCCAGGTCACGGCAGAGGCCGTAATGGTTCTGGACGGGCGAAACTGGAGTATCGTCGAGGCAAACCCGGCGGCGGAGAGCCTGTTGGGAAAAGGAACCGATGTGATACGCGGCACAAACTTTATCGAGACACTCGACGAAGGTTCGCGCCGCGACGCCATGAACTTTCTCAGCGCCGTCAACGCTTCCGGACGAACCAATGATGTTCGGGTCCAGCTCGCCAGTGGCACAACGCCCATCGTCTTGTCCGCGTCCCTTTTCCGACAGGACAACGCAGGGTTTATCTTGCTGCGGCTGAAATCCTCGGAGATTCAGACAACCCCGCCTGCGCCGGTCACCCCGACAAATCTTCTCGAGATCATTGATAGGTCACCGGATGCACTGGTGGTCACGGATAGCGCGTCGCGGCTTGTTTATTGCAACCCCGCTTTTCTCGATCTCGTGCAAATGGCAAGCATGGCGCAGATCGTCGGCAATTCTCTCGATCAATGGTTGGGACGGCCCGGCGTCGATCTCAACGTCTTGCTCGTCAATCTTAAGCAACACGGCGCAGTCCGTCTTTACCCGACGACGGTACATAATGAGTTCGGCAATATCGCCAATGTCGAGGTCTCGGCGGTCGCCGTCACCCATGGCTCCGATACCCATTTTGGCTATCTGATCCGCAACGTAGATCAGCGGTCTCGGGGCGAAGGGCCTACGATAGGTCAGAACTTGCCGCAATCGGTGCATCAGTTGACCGAGTTGGTGGGCCGCGTGCCGCTGAAGGAACTCGTTCGCGAGACAATTGACGAGATTGAGCGTCTTTGTATTGAGGCGGCACTCGAACTCACCGGCGATAATCGAGCGTCAGCGGCTGAGCTGTTGGGATTGAGCCGCCAAAGTCTTTACGTGAAGTTGCGCCGCTATGGCATCGTCGATGCCGGGGACTCAGGCGACTCTTCGGCTTGAATAGGCTTGCCCACTTCATCCAGAAAGACGCGAAGTTCGGCCGCAAACCGGTCGGATTCCTCAAATTGGGGCAATGCACCCGTATTGTAGGCCGTTACCATCCAATTCCGTCGGTCTCTCACCCAATCCGCTTTGCTGAAATCCTTGAAATCGCCCTTCGTGCCATGGGGCATCCAAACGGGTATTGTGAGTTGTTCATACACACCTCGGATATCACGGCTGAAAAGACGTCCTGAAACGAAGGCAAACGGTGCTCGATCGGCGCCGGGTTGGTGGGTCGTCAGATAGTCATAATCCAAGAGGCCCTGGTCGATCTCTTTGCTGCCGAAGGTCTTCTCCAGAAAGAACCGTATGCTCTTGCGGCTCGTGAGCAATCCGAAAAAACCTCTGCGCCAAAGCGGAAAGGTGAAGATGCCATAGAGGCCAGGGACCTCGCGCGTCGAACCTTCTGGACCGGGAGAACCCCCGGTTCGTGCCGAAAATCCTGTTGGCGTGATCATCGTCAGGGACCGAACAGTCTCCGGACGCTCGATTGCAGCGCGCGCAACGAATTCCGAGGCCAGCGAAAGAGCCACGATGTCGATTGGTGCGCATCCTTCCTTGGCAACAACATGCTCAGTCATGTCTTTGACCGCATCGACATAGAGCCGAACATTGTAGCGACGCTCTGATCGATCCGAAAAACCGAAGCCCGGAAGATCGGGCGCGTAGACGCGATGCGTGTCCCGCATGGCCTCAAATATCGGCTTGATCTCATAGGCCGAGCCTGCCGCATTGATGGAATGAACCAAAAGCAGCGGCGGGCGTTCCGTCGAGGGTTCGGGGCCATCAATGTAGTAGGATAGCCGGCCGGCGCGGCCTTCGAACTCCAGGCGTTCGCAGTCTAAGGCGTTTGGCAGGTCCGGAAAGCGTGGCGACATGACGGCCCCTTTTTTGATGTGTCACGATTCATTGATTCTTCCGTGTAAACTTAGATTGACGCTTCTCAACCTGCCGCTTAGGTGTAGCGCTATGGCACGTCCGAAACCTGCGGCAATGCTCGAATTGCTCAAACCAATTACGTGGTTTGCGCCGATGTGGGCCTTTGCCTGCGGCGTTGTCTCCTCAGGGGTTTCCGCAAGCGAGCGCTGGCCCGTGATCATTGCAGGCGTGGTACTCGCTGGCCCCCTTGTCTGCGCCACCAGCCAAGCCGTCAATGATTGGTACGACCGGCATGTCGACGCCATCAATGAGCCCGACCGCCCGATACCTTCTGGCCGCGTGCCCGGCCGTTGGGGCTTCTATCTAGCACTTGGCTGGACTGCACTTTCGGTCGCTGTCGCCTCGACCTTGGGTGCCTGGGGCTTTGGCGCCGCCCTGTTCGGCCTCGCCCTTGCCTGGGTCTACAGCGCCCCGCCCTTTCGCCTCAAACGCAATGGCTGGTGGGGCAACACTGCTGTCGCACTCTGCTATGAGGGCCTTCCCTGGTTTACCGGCGCCGCCATCATGCTCGCGGCCTTCCCCGATTGGCGGATTGTCGTCACAGCCTTTCTCTATAGCGTCGGCGCCCACGGCATCATGACCCTCAACGATTTCAAATCGGTCGAGGGCGATATCGAAACCGGCATCGGCTCCTTGCCCGTCAAGCTCGGCGTCGAACGCGCGGCAAAATTCGCCTGTCTCGTCATGGCGGTCCCCCAAGTCATCGTCATCGCGCTTCTGCTCTCGTGGGGCATGGCGATCTACGCCGGCATCATCGTCCTCCTTCTCCTCGTTCAATTCTGGCTGATGACCCGGCTCCTGCGGAGTCCGCGAGAGAAAGCCCCGTGGTACAACGCGACGGGCACGAGCCTCTATGTCCTTGGCATGTTGGTCTGTGCTTTTGCGCTTCGCAACGATATCGCCTCGGGTACCAACCTATGAATCCAACCGGTCTCTCCTGGCTCGGCATCGCCCGTCTCGGCCTCGTCCAAATGGCCCTCGGCTCGATCGTCGTGCTGACCACATCCACCCTCAATCGCGTCATGGTGGTCGAGCTTGCCCTTCCCGCCATCCTGCCAGGCGCGCTTGTCGGCTTTCACTACGCCGTGCAGATCCTCCGCCCGCGCCTCGGCTACGGCTCCGACGTCGGCGGCAAGCGCACACCCTGGATCGTCGGCGGCATGGTGGTTCTGGCCTTAGGCGGCATAGGCGCTGCACTCGCCACCGCGTGGATGTCGGCCTCCACGGCCAACGGCATCATCGCCGCCTTCATCGCCTTTTTCATCATTGGCCTCGGCGTCGGCGCCTCGGGCACGGCACTTCTCACCATGCTCGCCATGCTCACCGCGCCGACGCGAAGGCCGGCGGCTGCCACCATCGTCTGGTTCATGATGATCGGCGGCATGGCCATCACCGCCACCATCGCAGGCAGCATGCTCGATCCCTATTCCCCTGCGCGTCTGATCATGGTGGTGACAATAATCTCTCTCGCAGCCATTGCTCTTGCCTATCTCGCGACCTTCAGGATCGAGCAAAGAGCACAAGCCACGACGCCGCAAACGCCCAAGGAAAGACCGGACTTCAAACGGGCCTTCATCGAGGTCTGGAGCGAGACCGCAGCACGCCGCTTCACCATTTTCGTCTTCGTCTCGATGCTCGCCTATAGTGCCCAGGATCTCATCCTCGAGCCCTTCGCCGGCATCGTCTTCGGCATGACGCCCGGCGAATCGACCAAGCTCGCCGGCGTGCAACATGGCGGCGTGCTGGCCGGCATGCTGCTGGTTGCGATCGCCGGCAGTGCCTTCAAGATCGGCAGCATGCGCGGTTGGGTTGTCGGCGGCTGTATCGCCTCCGCCTTGGCCCTGATAGGTATCGCCGCTGCGGGCTTTGCCGGCCCCGGTTTCCCGCTTCGCCCCATGGTGTTCCTTTTGGGTCTTGCCAACGGCGCCTTTGCGGTGGCGGCGATCGGCTCGATGATGACCCTTGCAGGGCATGGCCGCGAGCAGCGCGAAGGAACCCGCATGGGTCTTTGGGGTGCGGCTCAAGCCATCGCCTTCGGCCTCGGCGGCTTTCTTGGCACGCTCGCCATCGACATTACCCGCGCAATCTTGCCGACAGCTCCCCTTGCCTATGGCACGGTCTTCACCGTCGAAGCCTGCCTCTTCGTCGTAGCGGCCGTTCTTGCCACCCGCGTAACCATCATTCCGACACCGCAATCCAACAAAGCCGGCAGCGAGCCGGCTGCATCGCTTGCCTAAAGGGAGGCCCAGCACATGACCAACATCATCCATGCCGGCGAGACCTTCGATGCCGTCGTCATTGGCGGCGGGCCCGCCGGTGCCACGGCCGCTGCCGATCTCGCAGCTCAAGGCCGCGAAGTCCTGCTGCTCGACAAGGCAGGCCGCATCAATCCCTGCGGCGGTGCCATCCCCCCTCGCCTGATCCGAGACTTCGAAATCCCGCACCACCTTCTCTGCGCTCGTAGGACGGCCGCGCGCATCATCTCGCCCACGGACCGGCGAGTGGACATGCCGATCGACGGAGGCTTCGTC
>CAYPOV010000183.1:0-9213 GCA_964412385.1 uncultured Geminicoccaceae bacterium | reverse complement strand
TATGGTCGAAACCTTGATAGGGTGCCGTGCCTTCTCCTGATCGCTCCATATAGAGCTCCCACTGCCCCTTCGAGACGTGCTCATCGTCATAGCCGCGCAGGAGCATGTGGACCCCTCCCTTGCCATCAAGGATGTGCATCGGGAGGATTTCCTCAGACCAGCCATTGTCGTCCTCGGTCGAGCGGAAATGAAGCTTGCCGATGGTGACGACCTCATAGCCGGCATCGCGCAGATCATGCATCCAGCTCCGCACGGCCCCCTCGTAGACAATCGCGTTGTCCCAATAGCCCGTCTCATGAGGGAACTTGCCGGTGGCGAGCGCTGCGCGAGCCGGACAGCAGAGCGGGCTTGCCGAATAAGCACTGGTGAATCGCGTGCCGCGCGCAGCGAGACTGTCGAGATGAGGCGTGTGCGCGTGCTTGTGGCCATAAGCACCCATGAGTGCCCGATTGTGATTGTCCGAGATGAAGAACAACAGATTGGCAGGTTTCTGCATGGGTTCAGCCTCGCTCCCCTATGTGACCGATAGCAATTGCTACCCCGAACCCACCGCCGCTGTCGAGACGCAGAGGTTATTCCGCAGGTGCGCGCTCAGCACCTGTGAGGCTGTACTCGCTCTCGTCGAGGTGTTCTTTCGCCTCGTCGAGATAATGTTGGAACTTTTCGGGAGGCAAATGACATCGCACCGCATAAACATAAATGAAATAGCCGAAAACGGCGCATACCAGCATGTCCCAACCAAACGGCAGGACACTGACGCCGCCACCGAAATCACCGAGATAAGAAACCGCGCAAATCCCCAGCAAATAGGGGATAAGCCATTGGGCTTCGCGCAGATCCATATTCTGGCCGCGGGTCTGCTGGACACGAATCAAGAGAATGACGAGCCCAAACACCAGACAAATGCCGAGCCGCCAAACAGTATCCCAACCACTCCAATAGATGACAAGAGTCGAAATAATGAAGGCCAACGGCGCAATAACGCCGATCAAGGGCACCTTGAACGGCCGGACGCGGTCCGGAAGCAGTTCGCGCAGCGCCACGACTGCGATCGGCCCGACGACGAAGGAGAGAATGATCGCCGATCCGTTGAGGGCAACGATCTCCGAAAACGGCAACAAAGTGAAAGCCAGTATCGAGATCACCCAATTGAGGATGAGCGCGTTGAGGGGCACGCCCTGACGAGAAACAGCGGCAATAATCCTGGGAAACAGACCATTCTGCGCGATCGCCATGGCGAGCCGAGCATTGGAGCCGACGGCCACCAGACCGCCGCCGAACGGTGAGACCACGGATGCGATATTCAAGAGGCTGATCAGCCAGAGAATGCCGACCGCTGCCGCAAGTGCACCGAGGGGTCCGTATTCGTGACCGAGATTAATTTTGTTCCAACCGTTGGCAATTTCGGCGGGATCGAGCGCACCCAGAAAGGCAAGTTGTATGCCGCCATAGACCACAAGACAGATGATCAGGGACAAGATAAGTGCCAGCGGGACCGTAACATGAGGGCGATGCGCCTCGCCGGAAAGATCGATCGCATGTCTGAACCCGATAAAGGCGAAGATGACACCGCCGCTCGACACGGCAGCGAGAATGCCTTCAAGACCGAATGGTGCAAAGCCACCACCGGCTTCAAGGTTGGTTGATTCAAACCGGCTCGCAATCAGCGCCACTAAGACAACCATAGGAATGACGATCTTGGCCCAAGTGATCGTCGTATTCACATAGGCGAAGAATCGCACGCCGACGGCATTGATAAACGTGAAGAGAAGCAGAAATCCCGACGATATCGCGATACCTTCAATGGATAACACCTTGTCGGCACCTGTTCCCGTGTAGAGCCACCCGGCATGCGGCGCCAAATATTTGAGCATGGCTTCGACTTCGATCGGCGCCGTCGTCAGATAGCCGACCCAGGCCGACCAACCCATCGCCATACTGACCACGTTGCCATGCGAGAACTGCGGAACGCGGGCAATCCCGCCCGGCACCGGCAACATTGCGGAGATCTCGGCAAATGTCAGCGCCAGAAGCAGCATAGCAATGCCGCCAATACCCCAGGATACCAACGCTGCCGGCCCAGCCAATTGGCTGGCCAAGAGGGGTGCAAAAAGCCAACCCGAGCCAATCATGCCGCTGACAGCCACGAATGTGAGACCGATCAGCCCTATTTCGCGTTGCATGGCCACGGTTCGCCTCTCTTATCCTTATTGTTTACCCGCCAACCATAACGGATTCTCTGAAAATGGCGAGCTTTATGTGCGCTTTGGCTGCCTTTAAGTCACTTCAATAAAGCTCAAAGTTTTAACACGAGTGGGATCGTTGCGCGATAGATTGCTGGCAGCAATACAATCGATCGGCCAAACCTCCAGTGGAAGAATTGGGACCTCATGAACCAGTCTTGCATTCGAACGAGTGCTCTCGTTGCCGCACTCCTAGGTATCGTCGGGAGCTCCACGCTATCCGCGGCTGAATGCATTGGCATAACATTCCCGGAAGAAGAAGAGTTCGCCAATGTCCCAATGGTCTTGAATGGCATGGGAATACGCAAAGCCACCATGCTCAACATCCAAGTCTACGTTGCAGCACTCTATCTCCCTGAACGCTCGGACAATGGCGCATCAATCCTCGAGTCTGACGAGCCCTGGCATCTCGACCTTCATTTTGTCCGGGATGTCGATGCAGACGACGCTCGTTCCGCGATGCAGGAGTATTTCGAAGACAGCGCGAGCGATCAGGTCGAGTCTTTCCAAGACCGTATCGATCAGCTCAATGCCATCATGCCTGATCTCAAAAATGGCGACGTGCTCCATTTCACGAGCACCGGCGACGGCGTTGAGGTCGGTCTCGACCGCATGGGTGAAATCACCATCGAAGGTGACGACTTCGCCAAGGTGCTGCTGGCGATCTGGGTCGGCGAGAATCCGCCCAATCCATCCCTCAAAGAGGGTGTCTTGGGCGGACCTTGCGACTAACCAACCACTAGCGTAAATCCGTCACGCGGCTGGCGGCACCCTGCATGAGATAGATGATATCCGGCGGGCTGTGGATGACCGGACAACCGAAGCTCGCATAGTGCTTGGCGATCTTGTTGTCCGCAACACCACCGACCGCAGCAATCTTGTCATGCTTTTTGCAGGCAGCCGCGAGCTTCTTGTAGCACTCTTCGACTTTCTCGTGACCAACCTGACCGGGCACACCGAGATCGGTCGAAAGATCGCCACTGCCGATCAGGAGAATGTCCAACCCCTCGACCGCGGCAATCTCCTCGACATTGTCGATGGCGGTCTGTGTCTCTAACATCACCACGGCATAGGTCTGGGCATTGAGTGTCGAGATCATCTCCGGCAAGGGCACCATCTTGAGCGACAATTGCGGTGCAGGCCCTGCCACGGAGCGCTTGCCGATCGGCGGATACTTGATCGCTTGAACGAACTCGCGCGCCTGGGCTGCCGTGTCGACATGAGGCATGACGATGCCCGATGCTCCGCCATCAAGGGCGCGCGTCGCCATGCCGAGATTGCCCTCGGTGACACGCACCAAGGGAACGATGTCGCAGCCATGCGCCGCCATGCAGATCTGGCAGGCGAGATCGAGATCGAGGCTGGAATGCTCGAGATCGATGAACAGCCAGTCGAAACCCAAAGTCTTGGCCAAAAGGGCCGCCTCAACCGAGCGCATCGATTTCACGCCGAAGGCAACCGCTAGCTCTCCGGCGTTGATCCGCCGCCTTATGGAATCCTCTGCCATGCTCTCCCTTTCTTGATGCTATGCAGTAAGGTGATCCTAGCGGCAGGCCTCGCCGTTTGACCATTCCAATTTTCGAAACCCCGACTTGACAGACAGCTTAGAAGCAGCCGATTGACGCTTGAGCGAGGGAGCAACAGATGAAAATTGCCGAAATCGAGGCCATTCCGGCGAAGGTCGGAAGACGCAACCAGCTGATCGTCAAAATCACCACGGAGAACGGCTTGGTCGGCTGGGGCGAGAGCGGGCTTTCCAGCCGCGAACGGGCCGTGATCGGCGCCATCGAGCACTTTCGGAGGTTCCTGCAAGGCCAGGACGCGCGCCGCATCGGCCGAGTCTGGCAGGAATGCTATCGCTCCCAATATTTCGAAGGCGGCCGTGTCTTGACGGCTGCCATGTCGGCGATCGACATCGCCCTTCACGACATCAAGGCCAAAGCGCTCGAGGTTCCGGTCTATGAGCTTCTGGGCGGCAAGCAACGCGATGCCGTGCCGATCTTTGCCACAACCTCCGCCTCGGCTTCCGGCCCTGAGATGATCACCCAGGCCAAGACACTGGTGGAACATGGCTTTCAATGCATCCGCTTCGTGCCGGCAGGCCAGGAAGCGCAAGACCTGTTCGAGCCCCGCCCCTCGATCGCCGAAACCGCCCATTGGCTCAAAGCGGCACGCGAGGAACTGGGTCCCGAGCCGGTCTTCGGCATCGATTATCATCACAGGCTGTCCGTCGCCGAAGCCGCTTCCTTCTGCCAGAATCTGCCGCCCGCCACACTCGACTGGCTCGAGGAGCCGATTCGCGACGAAGCGCCGGAAGCCTATGCGAGCCTTCGCACCATGACCGAAATACCCTTTGCCATCGGCGAGGAATTTTCCTCCAAATGGCAGGCGCTGCCCTTCATCGAGCGCGGCCTGACGCAGTATATGCGGCTCGATATCTGCAACATTGGGGGCTTCACCGAGGCCCTGAAGGTCGCGGGCTGGTGCGAAGCCCACTACATCGACCTCATGCCGCACAATCCTCTGGGGCCGATCTGTGCGGCGGCCTCGGTCCATATGGCCGCAGCCATCCCCAATTTCGCCTGGCTCGAACACCGCTCCAGCCCGGTGGAGGAGCTCGGCTTCAACGATAGCGCCATCTTTACCAGCCAATGCGAACGCAACGGCGCCTGCCTGATCGTGCCGTAGAAGCCCGGGCGCGGTATCGAGATCGACGAGCAGGCGCTGCGCGCCGCGACACCCGAACCCCATGAGCCGCCGCACCTACGCCGCAATGACGGCAGCTATACCAACTGGTAATTTTTTCCCAAACGAGAGGCCAAGATGAAAATCACCGACGCCAGGGTCATCGTCTGCTCGGCGAGCCGCAATTTCACCACACTGAAAATCGTCACCGATTCCGGGCTCACAGGCGTCGGCGACGCCACCCTCAATGGCCGCGAACTTGCCGTCGCCAGCTACCTCAAGGACCATGTGGTGCCGCTCCTCATCGGCCGCGACGCCAGCGCTATCGAGGACACCTGGCAATATCTCTACCGCGGTGCCTATTGGCGCCGTGGCCCCGTGACCATGGCCGCCATCGCCGCTGTCGACACCGCCCTTTGGGACATCAAGGCCAAGGCCGCCAACATGCCGCTTTATCAGCTCCTGGGCGGCAAATCGCGCAACTACGTCTCGGTCTATACCCATGCCAGCGGTCCGACCATCGATGCCGCCCTCGAAGCCGTTGCCAAGCGCCGCGAACAGGGCTTCAACTATATTCGCGTGCAAGCCGGTCTCGAAGGCCTGCCCCGCATTTACGGTACTGGCGGCGGCGACACGCCCAAAGCCGCCGATGGCGGCGCCCTCCCCTTCGAGGAGCAATGGGACACCTCCCTCTACCTTCGAACCGTGCCCAAACTCTTTCAAATGGTTCGCGAAACATTCGGCGATGAGATCGAGTTCCTTCACGATACCCATCATCGCCTGACACCGATCGAAGCCGCCCGCCTCGGCAAAGACCTCGAGCCCTTCAGACTGTTCTGGCTCGAAGACCTCGTGCCCGCCGAAAACCAGGAAGCCTACAAGCTCATCCGCCACCATACCACCACCAAGCTGGCACTCGGCGAGATCTTCAACAGCATTTGGGACTGCAAGGATCTCATCGAAAACCAGCTCATCGACTTCATCCGCACAACCTGCGTCCATGCCGGCGGCCTTACCCATCTGCGCCGCATCGCCGATCTCGCAGCGCTCTACCAGGTGCGCACCGGCTGCCATGGCGCCCAGGACATGTCGCCCATCTGCCTTGCCGCCAATGTCCATTTCGGCCATTGGGTGCCGAACTTCGGGCTCCAGGAATATTCAGCCCATCACGAGCTCGCTGACGAAGTCTTCCCTCATGGCTATTACTACCAGGATGGCGCCCTTCACCTCACGGACGCACCCGGGCTCGGCATCGATATCGATGAGAACAAAGCCGCCCAACATCCCTACGAACGGAGCTATTTGCCCGTCAATCGCCTACGCGACGGCACGCTCTGGAACTGGTGACCCAGCCCAAGCCAGCCGGGTCGCCATCGGCGGCAAGCCCACCCGCTACAGCTACGGCCCCGACGGCGGGTGCATCGGCCGCGCCGGCGGCACCACCAGCTATTGCGACACGCCGGCGCTGATCCTCGCCGAGGATGGCGACTATGTCCGCCATCCGCATCCCTAGATGCGCATTGTCGATCCGCAGTACGCCGGCCAGTGGTACAGGATGCATCACGATTCCATATGATATCGCCGCACTGCCGCAGGGCAACAACCACCCTGTCAATGATGAAAATCCGACCGGCATGCGTTCTAGAGTGAAAACGGCAAAGCGCTCACCTCACCCAACCCATGACCACCCTCATGGCCTACCCGCTGCCCCTCGATCAATGAGAACGCGCACTCGCCAAAGCCGTCGACCAAACCGCCACATGGCAAATCGAACAGGGCATCCTCTCGCTCTACGCCGACAATCAACAAAAAGTCGCCAAACTCGAAGCCACATCATCGCAATGATCGCCAAGACGCCGCGCCTAACGCCACAATTTACGATTCCATGCTCTTGAGGGCATCCTCCAGGACACGGTGGACCTCAGGCACCACGCGGGAATAGTCAGGGAATCTCAAGACCACGGCCACTGTGCAAGCGCCAAAGGCGCAGGCCTGCAGCAGGCTTTTCGAGGAGGCGTGCCTCCTCGAGCTCCTCTGGTTGACTGCAAGGGATTTTGAGCCGAACCATCGATCACTGGTCGCTAGCCAGATCATTGGAAAGCACGCCCCGAAGGAACGATGAGGACTAACGATGGCAAGCGACTGCACCGCAAGACAGTGACCAAATCTTGTGCGCCTGTTCTTTGCCGAAAGATAATTGATGCAACTATACGAATTGGTCACATCGTGAATAGGAACGCAGCATCCATTCCAAGTCGTTGCAAAATATTTGAGCACCCGGTCCTGACAATGTCGCCGACTTTAGCCCTGGTCTCTAGGAGACGATTGATAACGCCTTGATAGTGTCAACGCCGCATTCTCGGCAGCATTGATCCAGGCCTCGTCGCCATGGATTAACCGAAGGACCATCGCTCCCTCGATCAACAATATGACATCCCGAGCGAGCGCCTGGGGACTCGCGGCACCCACCTTCTCGAGCGACTCAATCATGATCTGCTCGACCGCCAACCTGTGGACAGCAGAGGCTCGCCGTGCAGGATGTCCGGGCGCCCAGGCAAGCTCCATGGCCACGCGCGTGAACCGGGAGCAGGTCGAACACTGGTCACTGACGATGTTGTGCGAGAAACTCGTGAAAATCGGCGCCCGAATCGTGCGACATGGACGGTACGTCGTGGTCCAGCTGGCCAACGTAGCTATGCCGAGAAGGCTATTCGACGAGATCCTGCAGCGGATCGATCGGCTCAGGCGACAACCGCCGCCGCTTCCTGCATGAGGAAGACTCACACAATGACCCTCGATCCGACAGGTGAAGTGCGCCCGAACTTCCAGCAAACGGCGCCTCAGAGGACACAGCGCACCATTTTCGACTCGCTGTGGCGTCTGCCATCGCCACGAGAGGCGATTTTGCGCCGGCATGGTTTCCCTCACAAGGTCATCGGGCGTACTATGCCAACGCTTCTGGTATCAAATGGGGAATGCTGGCTTGATGCATTTTCGTTAGCTTGCCAATCACGAGCGATCCGCGCATCTTGACCATGAGCCCGGTTTCAAAGGGGGAGGTCAATCTATGTCGATAAGGGTCATTGGCGCAGGATTTGGGCGTACGGGTACGGAATCAATGGGTGACGCGCTGAGCCTGCTTGGATTTGGTCCCGTTCATGAGATGCGTTATCTCAAGAAGCCGAACGAGCGGGTATTTTGGCTTGAGAAGGCGCAAGGAAAGCACGTAGAGTGGCCGGTTCTATTTGATGGCTATGCATCCTGTATTGGTTGGCCATCAAGCGTTTACTGGCGCGATCTCGTTACCTACTATTCGAATTCACTTGTAATACTGACTTGGCGCTCTCCGGAGAGCTGGTGGACCAGCTTCGAGAAGACAATTCTGCAGGTCATCCTGGATCCGACAATCCCAAGCCCGTTGGCTGACCAGTTGATTGCGGAAAGAACCTTTGGCGGTAAGCCTAATGACCGAAGTCATGCCATTGCCGTCTATGAGTCACATGTCGATGATGTGGTTTCAATGGTCCCGAAAGAACGGCTGCTGGTTCACCGACTGGGCGACGGCTGGGAACCGCTTTGCACACACTTGGGCGTCCCTGTGCCCGATAAGCCGTATCCGAGCCGTAATACCCCTCCCGAATTCTTTAGAAAGCTGAGCAGGCCCCAAGACTAGCCTTGGTCATTGGAAAGGGAAACTTTACCGTAACGACCCTTATTGCGAGATCGGCCACAGGCCAAATAAACATCGGTGGTGTACGATGCGTGCATTTTTTTCGGATTATATTAACTAATAACCAAGCCGGCTATTGAAACCCTGTGCAGTCGTGGATGAATTGACGTTGATAAGAGATCAAAATAATTCGAAGTGTGTACAGATCTGGCACTGACCAACTTGCCATGAGGGTTGCCCCGACGGCGAACCCGCCGACCGCGCCATGTGTTGCGACGGCGGCACCATCTATTACTATACGCCGGAGCTGATCCTCGCCGAGGATAGCGACTATGTCCTCTATCGGCATCCCGAGATCCGCATCCGTCAATCCGCAGACCGCCGGCTACTGGTACGGGAGGTACCACGACCATCTGGGCGGCCTCCGTGCCGTCACCTCCCAGACCTCGGGCGGCGATCCCACCGCCGAGGCGGTCACCTGCCAGCCCTATGGTGAAAGCATCACCGTGGTAGCGACAATGGATGAGACTTTTGCTGCTGGGTTTGGTGTTTGTCAGCCAGATTGCCGTGGGGACAGTCTTTTGAATTAAGGTAAAATTAACCATAATTTAGCTA
>CAYPOV010000182.1:0-9297 GCA_964412385.1 uncultured Geminicoccaceae bacterium | reverse complement strand
GATCGCTGATACTCTCGCGCAGCACTTGGATTTGATCGGTGCCGACCTTGTCCGAAAGCCAATCTTTCCAGGTTGAAATAACCGATTGGTCCCCTGATGAAAGCTCGTAGCCCATCAGCTCTTGGCGCAGAAAGGCCTCGACGATCGAGGCGACGCTGGTATCGTCTGCATCCGAGTTATCAAGACTAGCGCCACTTCGAGCTCGATGGGCAGCACGCAAATTGGAACGAATGCCGTCCATTTCAGTACTTCCGAGCGTCTCCACACGAAGCTGCTCTAGAGACTCGAAGAGCTTTGCGGCGATTTCTGTTTTCGGAACGAAGCGTTCGTGAATTTGGTGGTCGTGATGGCAGCGTCTAAGAGCAACACTGTCGGCCTCACCTCTGATGCGGCAAAGCTCGGCAATATCCATCGACGATCGGAGCGGGGGAACTCGAACGGACGATGACCCGGCTGAGGTCGCGTGTTTTGACTTCTTGGTATTGCCGCGAAAGCTGACTTCGAGCTCGGGATCCCGCGCTACCGCCCGGATGGTGCATCCAAGTGCCCGTTCAATGATATCATTCGAGTCAGACATGTTCGTCTATCGCTAAGCAGGCGCAGCAACCAATGCAGCGGTCGATTCGGGAAGCTCTTCGCCGAAGCATCGCTGATAATACTCGGCAATAATCGAACGTTCCGCCTCGTCACACTTGTTAAGGAACGTCACTCTAAATGAGAAACCAATATCGCCGAAGATCGCATAGTTTTCGGCCCAGGTGATGACCGTTCTGGGTGACATGACAGTGGAGATGTCGCCGGCGATGAAGCCATTGCGTGTGAGATCGGCCAAGCTGACCATCGCAGATACTGTTTTGCGGTCGTTGTCGTTGGCAAATTCTGGGCACTTCGCCAGAACAATCTGACACTCGTCATTATGTTCCAGATAGTTGAGCTGCGTAACGATGCTCCACCTGTCCATCTGGCCCTGATTGATTTGCTGCGTACCATGGTACAGACCGCTGGTATCGCCGAGTCCCACCGTGTTTGATGTCGCGAACAAGCGAAACGAGGGATGAGGGTGGAGAATACGGTTCTGGTCAAGAAGTGTCATACGGCCCTGGGCTTCGAGCACGCGCTGGATCACGAACATGACATCGGGACGGCCCGCGTCATACTCATCGAAGACCAAAGCCACCGGGCGCTGGAGCGACCATGGCAAAATGCCTTCGCGATACTCGGTCACCTGCTGGCCGTCGCGCAGAACGATTGCGTCCTTGCCGATGAGATCAATGCGGCTAATGTGGCTGTCGAGATTGACGCGAATGCATGGCCAATTCAACCGGGCAGCGACCTGCTCGATATGGGTCGATTTGCCAGTTCCATGATAGCCCTGAATGAGGACCCTTCGATTGTGGAGGAAGCCCGCGAGGATCGCCAACGTGGTGGATCGGTCGAACTGATAGGCGGGATCAATGGCCGGTACATAGTCGGTAGCTGTCCGAAATCCGCGCACCGAAAAATTGGCTTCGATATTGAACGTTCGGGCGACGTCGATCGAAACGTCTGGAATATCGGGCAAGTGTTCAATCGTGGCCAAATCAAGGGCCGCCGCCGCTGCAGTCAAACTCGACCTCCAAAATTCAGAGTGCGCAGGCAATAAGCGCTAGGGACGCCCACCAATTATATGGCTCGCGTTCAAGTTAGTCGAACGCAGAGCGCTTAGCAGTAGATCCGCCGTTCCAAGAGGTAGGTATATGCCTCGTTAATCAACTTCAATCGTTCTTCGGCCTTCTTGTCACCACCATGAAGGTCCGGATGATGTCGTTTCACCAAGGTTTTGTAGCGTTTTTTCAGCTCGACGAGCGTGAAACCGACATCCAATCCGAGCCTTGTCATCATGTCGCTCGCGACCGATCCGTTTGCTCTGTCGTTTTCAACATGCGTTTGGCTCGGTCCGAACCGGAAAAGATCGAACCAATCTCGCCACTCTGAGCTGTCGAACCCGGCGCTGCAACCAACACGCCAAGTCGGCCGATGCCAGGTGGCGTCCTTGCGGCAATGATCTTCGATTTCAGCTTGGGACATGCCTTTGAAGTAGTCCCAAC
This sequence comes from uncultured Geminicoccaceae bacterium, assembly GCA_964412385.1. Taxonomy (GTDB): domain Bacteria; phylum Pseudomonadota; class Alphaproteobacteria; order Geminicoccales; family Geminicoccaceae; genus JBGSYN01. The sequence continues at coordinate 7,210 of CAYPOV010000182.1, read as the reverse complement.
TGGCATTAACGATCCGGACATGTTCGAGACATAAATAGCGAAAATCCCGCAACTTATCCCGCGACCGGGGAGCTGGATACTGCGCGGTGTTGCGACATCCGGGCCAGTCACACATCGATTCCGAGGACGCGAGCAAATGTTGGGGCAGCCTCAAGGCGGCTTCCCGGTCGCGCTCCTTCAATCGTTCCGTGCCATAGCTCATAGGCACTGTTATGAGAGTTCACCCTTCGCCGATCAACTGCCATCTAAGTTTGAAGCTTTGGCGGTGCAGGCGAAAGGGACGCACTCGCTATGGCGCCTGGAGCGCTACCCTCTCGAACGGGTGACGAAGATGGCGTGAGCCGATCAATTCAGGTCGATGAGCTGGGTGTCCAGATCCTCGACATTGGCAAGCGCCCGCGCCAAACTGCAGATGGCTTCCTGATGCTTGCGGCTTGGCAGCGCGATGAAGTTGCGCGCGAGTTCAAGCAGCATACGCTGTTGCGGGGTCGGTATGAACGTGGTCTCGTCCACCATGCCCTCAAAGAAATAACTGACTTCTACACCGAGGGCCTGGGCAATCGTGTATAGACGCCCGGCAGCAATGCGATTGATGCCTTTTTCGTACTTGTGAGCTTGCTGGTAGGTAACACCGATGAGCTCTGCCATTTGCTGCTGCGTCAGGCCGAGCATGATCCGCCGCTCGCGCATCCTGGCACCAACATATCTGTCAACGTCTTGCGCACGCGAACGCCCCGGACCCGCTTGGGTTGAGGGCCGTGCAATAACAGTGGCCATCTTGGTCTCCGCACCTTAAATGTTTGTTACTTTTCAACTCACGGTATCTGAGGAACAAATTACCTACAGAACCCTAAGACTGAATGTCACCCCAATTGGAACAACCAGCGCTAACACATGCTAGAGAAACGCCCTCCAAACACAACCCTTGAGTTGGTTTGTGCGTCACAAGGTGTATCAGCGCTAGAATTTCTGTCCCTTTGAAAATTGGCAAAACCATCCTCAGGTACCGCAGTGCTTCCATCTACAGTTTTGTCATCTTGGCGTAGGAGCAGCGCAACATGAAATCCGCGCTAGATACCCGAGAGCAGATCATCTCGACCCTCACAGAGACCTTTGCACCGAGCGAGGTCGTGCTCGAGGATGTCTCCGAGCGGCATAAAGGGCACGCCGGCTATAGGGAGGGCGGGCAAAGTCATTTTCGTCTTCGGATCGTTGCCCAGGTGTTTGCAGGTCGACGGCCGATCGAGCGGCATCGAATGATCAACGGCGCAATCAAGGAACTGTTCGATAGTGAGCGCTTGCACGCGCTCACGATTAAAGCGCTTACGCCTGACGAAGCCAATCGCGAAGGCTAGACACCGCGCCGCCGGAATCAGGGCCAAGCCGTGGCCGGCGGCAGCGACATCAAGATCGCCTCGGTATTGCCACCGGTCTGCAGTCCGAACTTGGTGCCCCGATCATAAATTAAATTGAACTCCGCATACCGCCCGCGCCGACGTTCCTGAAATCGCCGAAGCTCGTGGCTCCAGGGCTTGTTGATGTGCCGGCGAGCAATCGTCATGTAGCTACTCAAGAATGTCCGGCCGACATCTTTGACGAACCCGAAGACTTCGTCGAAATCGTGCTCGAGGTAGTCGAAGAAGATGCCACCAACACCTCGTTGCTCGCCGCGATGCGGAAGGTGGAAATAGTCATCCGCCCATTTTGAAAAGCGCGGGTAAGCATCGGGCTGATATATTTGGCAGATCGCTTCAAGCCGCTGGTGAAAATATCTGGTGTCTTGGTCATTTGGTAAAATGGGGTTGAGGTCGGTACCTCCTCCGAACCAGGCCTTGGTGGTTCGAATGTGGCGCGTATTCATATGAATAGGCGGTATCAACGGAGACCAGGGATGGATAACCACCGAGACACCGCACGCCCAAAAGCGGGGATCATCTTGGGCACCTGGAATTTGAGGACGAAAAGCTTCTGAGAATTCTCCGCTTACACAGGAAAAATTGACGCCCGCCTTCTCGAACACGCGGCCGCGCATAAGGCCCATGGTTCCGCCACCGCCGCCTTCACGGTCCCAGTCCTTGAAACTGAACATTCCGGGAAGGCGATCACGATGACGGAGAATCCGAGCCTCGTTCTCCAACTCCTCAAGGCCGGCACAGATATTGTTTCGTAGAGTGATGAACCAGCTTCGCGCTGCCTGTTTCTGATTTTGCGCTACGTTCGTCTCGTCAGTCATCATGACACCATCGGTCTAAACCGCCTGTCTGTCGCAGGGCCTCCGCGAGGGCAATAGCCGCTGCAACGTGGACATTCAATGTTCTCGCGCCTGTGACCATGGGTATCCGAACACGTGCGTCCACCGTGTGAAGCACCGAATCGGGCACGCCGGAACTCTCTTGGCCTAGGATGATGGCATCCTCTTCTCGGAAAGGGAATTGGTGATGGGGCACTCTGGATTTGCTCGTCATCAGGACCAAACGAGCCCCGAGGTGTCGCATTGAGTCTTGAAATTCCTCATAGTGGGCATGTCTTACAGCCTTGACGCGATCACCATAGTCCAATGAAACACGCTTGATGCGACGATCATCCAATGGAAAAGCAGCGGGCTCGATGATCTCTACAGGGACGTCGAAGCATGCCGCAATTCTCAGCACGGCTCCGAAGTTCTGAGGGGCCTCGGGTTGATACAGGGCTAGACGCATGCGCGAAACCGTCGTTGAAATCGTTGACAAGATCGTTGCGACGCAGTGACTTGCATTGCTTCGCCGAGTTGGCGAGAAATTATGCGACCTTCCGCCACTTGCTGGTCATCGGGGTGGCGCTTAGGTCCGGTTTACCTTTTGATTGATAAGGATTCAGGATGGCTGATAGCGGGTCTGCCGCATCCTCGGATGGTAGTCAGCGTAGAGACTTTTTGGAACTGGTGGCTTGGTCGACAGCTGCTATAGGTGCCGTTGGTATCGCCTGGCCGTTGATCGACAGCATGAATCCATCGGCCGATGTGTTGGCGCTTTCCTCGACAGAGTTCGACGTTTCGAGCGTCGAGGAAGGTATGGGTGTCACGGTAACGTGGCGCGGCAAGCCCGTGTTCGTGCGACATCGCACAGCGGCCGAAATCGAAGAAGCGCGAGCCGTTCACGTCGAGCAATTACCCGATCCTCAAGAGGACAATGCACGGGTGATCGATCCGCCTTATCTGGTCGTGGTGGGGATTTGCACGCATCTAGGTTGCGTGCCGCTTGGCAACAAACCGACGCAGGAGCGCGGTGAGTACGGTGGGTGGTTTTGCCCATGCCATGGATCGCACTACGATACATCGGGTCGCATCCGCAAAGGGCCGGCGCCGCGGAACCTTGATGTACCGGAATATGAATTTGTGGGGGACACATTAATCCGTATTGGCTGAGCTGATGTCGGTGAATGTGAGCACAACAACGAACTCAAAATGGCTAGCTGAATGAGCACTCTCGAACCACAAATGCAATTCCAGAACGGCGTTCTTCGCTGGGTTGATGAGCGGCTGCCGATCCTATCTTGGGCACACCAAGAGTTCGTCGCCTATCCGGCGCCACGCAATCTGAATTACTGGTGGAACTTCGGATCCCTCGCCGGCATCGTTCTGATGCTGCAGATCGTCACCGGCATCGTGCTCGTCATGCACTACACGCCGCACACAGATCTCGCATTCTCAAGTGTCGAACATATCATGCGCGACGTCAATTATGGCTGGCTTCTCCGCTATGCCCATGCCAACGGTGCATCGATGTTCTTCATCGTGGTCTATATTCACATATTCAGGGGGCTCTATTACGGTTCCTACAAAAACCCGCGCGAGCTTCTTTGGATGCTTGGTGTCGTTATCCTGCTCCTGATGATGGCGACAGCATTCATGGGGTATGTCCTTCCCTGGGGGCAAATGAGCTTTTGGGGTGCCACAGTCATCACCAACCTATTCTCCGCCTTCCCGATCGTTGGTGAGCCCATTGTCACTTGGCTTTGGGGCGGTTTCTCAGTCGATAACCCGACCTTGACGCGTTTCTTCTCGCTTCATTACGTGCTGCCGTTCGTGATTTTCGCCGTTGTTTTTCTGCACATTCTGGCACTGCACCGGTATGGCTCCAACAATCCGGTCGGTATCGATCTTACGAAGAAAGACAAGATTCCTTTTCATCCCTACTACACAATTAAGGATCTCTTTGGCTTAACGATCTTCCTTCTCGTTTATGGAACGTTCGTCTTTTTCGCGCCGAATTACTTGGGGCACGCCGACAATTATATTCCCGCGGATCCACTTGTCACACCCGAGCACATCGTGCCGGAATGGTATTTCCTGCCGTTCTACGCGATCTTGCGGGCGGTACCGAGCAAGCTCGGCGGTGTCTTGCTGATGTTCGGGTCAATTCTAGTGCTCTTCATCCTTCCCTGGCTCGACACCTCTAAAGTCCGAAGCTCGACCTTCCGTCCTATCTACAAATGGCTGTTTTGGTTGTTCGCTGTCGATTGCTTGGTTCTTGGCTACATCGGCGCTATGCCTGCAGAGGGTGTTTACATCCTGATTGGCCGGCTAGCGACAATCTACTATTTTGCCCATTTCCTGTTGATTCTTCCGCTGCTGGGTAAAATTGAGAAGCCTCATCCGGTGCCGGAGAGCATCAACAAGCCGGTCTTGCCTGACCAACGAGCGGGCATGGGCCAGCTCCAGCCTGCCGAGTAATGAGGCCGACAATGCGAACGACGATTGTAAAAGCGCTTACCGCCGGGGTTTTTTCGCTCGCCGTGTTAGCGTCCGCCAATCAGCCCCATGCCGCTGAAGCGATCAAACCCATCGATATGGATTGGCCATTCAGTGGGGTCTTTGGAAGTTTTGATCAGGCCTCACTGCAGCGCGGTCTGCAGGTCTATCAGAATGTATGTCAAAGCTGTCATGGCCTTAAGTATGTAGCTTTCCGTACGCTTCCGGCACTCGGTTACGACGAGGAGCAAGTCAAAGCGATTGCTGCACAATATTCGATCGAAGACGGCCCCAATGATTTGGGTGACATGTATCAGCGTGAGGGACGACCGTCGGATCGTTTCCCCGATCCATTTCCGAATGATCAAGCGGCCCGTGCGGCCAATGGCGGCGCCTATCCTCCCGATCTTTCACTGATTACCAAAGCCCGCGGCGGTGGTCCTGACTACATCTACAGTGTATTGGTGGGATACAAGGACCCTCCCGCAGATACGGATGTACCGATCGGCCAGTACTACAACGAGTACTACCCCGGTCACCTTATTGCGATGCCACAGCCCCTCTACCCGGATCTCATCGAATACGCCGATGGGACGTCGGCCACGGTTGATCAGATGGCCTACGATGTGACAAATTTCCTCCACTGGGCTGCTGAACCCAAGCTAGAGGAGCGGAAACAGACCGGGCTAAAAGTCGGCCTGTTTTTGCTCGTCATGGGCGGTATCTTTTATGCCTACAAACGTCGGACCTGGGCAGACGTGCACTAGCGCGAGCCATTCTCAGTCCGTTCCAGCACGTAGCCGTCTTTCGTCAATTCAGGCGGGCAACGTCACGCGCTGAGCGAAAGTTTGGTCGCATAAGCACGTCCGAGTGTCCGATAATGACCTTATGCAGTTCCGCTTCGATATTGTTGCGCCAGTAGCGAATAAAACCCTGAAGTTCAGGATACTCGGGTGCCAAATCGTAATGTTGCCAAATGAAGCTTTGTAAGAGACCCGGATGATCGGGAAGGTGGTAAAGAATTTCCGCCGTCGAAAGACGATAGCCGCGCATTTGTAGCTCGAACACGCTGGAAAACATCGACATTGTCGGCCTCCAAATCAGTGATCGGGTGACAAACCAACGGTGAAAACCCGAAGCTTGTCAAGCAGGTTACAAAATTATTCTTCTATTTCAGGGGCTTAGCAGCAAGGCGCAAGGGCTGCTAATAATTCTCACAGGAACCCTTGAAAGGAGCCCCAGACAGACACACATGCGCAGCGCGTTGGCACTCATATATGTCGAGTGCTAGTAACCAGCCTTTGAGGAGGTATTAATATGGGGTTGCGGCCTTTGCATGACCGCGTGCTCGTTCGCCGCGTCGACGACGAGCAAAAGACGGTCGGTGGTATCATTATTCCGGACACCGCCAAGGAAAAGCCCATGCAGGGTGAAGTCATGTCTGTCGGACCTGGTGCCAAGAACGACAAGGGCGAGGTTCAGCCGCTCGATGTCAAACCCGGTGACCGCGTTCTTTTCGGCAAGTGGTCGGGCACGGAAGTCAAGCTCGATGGTGAAGACCTCTTGATCATGAAAGAAAGCGACATCATGGGCGTTCTCGACGTAGCAACAGCCGCGAAAGCTGCTTAAGAAAACGCGTAGAGGACATTACAATGGCTGCAAAAGAAGTAAAATTTGATACCGACGCGCGCAACAAGATGCTCAAGGGCGTCGATATTCTTGCGAACGCCGTCAAGGTTACACTCGGTCCGAAGGGACGCAATGTCGTCCTTGAGAAGAGCTTCGGTGCGCCGCGCATCACGAAAGACGGCGTAACAGTCGCCAAGGAAATCGAACTCTCTGACAAGTTCGAGAACATGGGCGCACAAATGGTGCGCGAAGTTGCCAGCAAAACCAACGACGTTGCAGGCGATGGCACGACGACAGCGACCGTTCTTGCTCAGGCGATCGTCCGTGAAGGGGCGAAGGCTGTTGCTGCGGGCATGAACCCGATGGACCTCAAGCGCGGTATCGACCTCGCTGTCGAGGCGCTGATTGCCGATCTCCAGGCGCGCAGCAAGAAGGTCACCACCAACGACGAGATCTCCCAAGTCGGAACGATTTCGGCCAATGGCGACCGCGAGATCGGCCGTATGCTCGCAGAGGCGATGCAGAAAGTCGGTAATGAAGGTGTCATTACCGTGGAAGAGGCCAAGAGCCTTGAGACGGAACTCGACGTCGTCGAAGGCATGCAGTTCGACCGCGGCTACCTCTCGCCTTACTTCGTCACTGATAGCGAGAAAATGCGTGCGACGCTCGAGGATCCATACATTCTGATCCACGAGAAGAAGCTGTCTAATCTTCAGTCCATGCTTCCAATCCTCGAGAATGTTGTTCAGAGCAGCCGTCCGCTCCTGATCGTTGCCGAGGATGTGGAAGGTGAGGCGCTTGCCACGCTGGTGGTCAACAAGCTTCGCGGTGGGCTCAAGGTCGCTGCCGTCA